>JAFVGS010000037.1 GCA_017474845.1 Prevotella sp. | reverse complement strand
GCACCGTGTCTGCACTTGGAACACGCGTATGTGGACGCTCGGTAAGCACATCCTTCAGATACAGGTTGAGGTCTTCCATGCAGTCGCCGCCACAGCAGAAAACGGAGAAGACGGCCCGTATTATCTCGCTGTACTGATTGCCAATAAGCTTACTGCGAAGCCCCAGGTGGGAGTCGATTACAGAGGAAAGAATACGGTCAAATCTGTCCAAAACGAAAAATATTCCGCCAAAAGCGCTGATTTTCTCAGATTTTTTGCTTACCTTTGCCATGTCATTGACGATTTTTGCTTGTCTTGATTTGCAGCACTAAGGTAAGTGAAAAATCTGACATGGCCAAATCCTGAGCAACTTTTTGTTGCTCAGGTACTTATAAAGAATGTTAAACTAAAGTGCTGCGGATTTTATGGATAATACTAACTAGCATGAAACAAACCACCTTATTTATTATATTACTCGCGGCTTTACTGCTGACAGCCTGTTCGCAAAAGGAAAAGACGTATCGGATAGCCGTGTCGCAATGTTCCGTCGGAACCTGGCGATTTAAGCTGAACGATGAACTACTGGCCGCACAATACCTGTATGACCAGAACGTGAAGGTGGAAATCATCAACTGTTATGACCGCTCCGACGTGCAGGTGCGCCAGATTGACAGCTTGTTGCAAAGTGATATCGACCTGCTGGTGGTGGCCCCCAATGAGTATGAGGAAGTGGCCCCCGCACTGCGACGTGCCAAGGAACGCGGCGTGCCAGTCATCTTGTTTGACCGTAAGGCCGATACCGACGACTATACCGCATTCATAGGCGGCGATAATGTGGCAGTGGGAAGAATGGCAGCAGAATATGCCATGCAGCTCGTGGCACAATCCGCAGGAAAGCATATCTTGGAGGTGACCGCACTGCAAAGCACATCACCGTCGCTGGATCGCCATCGCGGCTTTGAGGAAGTGATGCGCAGTCATCCCCAGATGGACTATCAGTGTATCTTCAGCAACTGGGACGACCATCATACCCACGACATCGTTAAGGAACAACTGGAGCAAGGCAGACGCCCCGACGTCATCTTCTGTCACAGCGACTTCATGGCACGCGGTGCCTACTGGGCTGTGAGAGATGCCGGACTGGAAGGTCAGGTGAAGGTGATTGGCGTTGACGGACTGCCAGGAGCCGACGAGGGCATAGAGCATGTGCAGGAAGGACATTTCGCAGCCACTTGTGTCTATCCCACCCACGGCGAACAGATAGTAAAGCTGGCTTTGGACATCCTGACGGGAAAGCCCTTTGAGCGCATCAACTACCTGAACAGCATGATGATAACACCTGAGAATGTCGATATGGTGTCGCTCTACGGCAACGAGCTGCAGCAGCAGAAAGCCGACATCGTGGCCATACAGGGCAAGTTGGAGGAATACTTCGGACTGTATAACGTCCAGACAAAAATCATCTGGGGAGGTGCCGTAACCATCGCACTGCTTGTAGTGGCTGTACTGCTCACATGGCGCGGTGTGGTACAGATTCGCAAGGCACACCGCCGACAGAAAGCCATGAACCGCGAACAGACACAGTTCTACACCAATGCCAGCCACCAGCTGAAAACGCCATTGACACTGATTGCAGGTCCCGTGAAACAGCTGCTGGACCGAAAGATGCTGAAAGGCGACGACCGTGAACTGCTGGAAATCGTAGGGCGTAACGTGGCACAACTGGAGGCTCTCGTATCCAACGTACTTAACTTCCGCCATGAGGTGCAGCACACCGTCAGCGATGAAACCGCAGAAAGTGCCATCAACACCCTTGTGCCCAAGGACATCGTGCAGGAAGGCCATCTGGAAATGCTGAACCAGGAAGATGCCGACGAACTGCCCAACATACTCATTGTAGAGGACAACGGGGACATGCGGCGCTATCTGCGCACCCTGCTTGCCAACCGGTTCTACGTTCTCGAGGCCAGCGACGGACAGAACGGACTCAAGCTGGCACGGGAGAGTGTGCCCGACCTCATCATCAGCGACGTCATGATGCCCGTCATGGATGGACTGCAGCTATGCAAGCATCTCAAGGAAGACTTCATCACCAGCCATATCCCCGTCATCCTGCTTACGGCACGCAGCGAAGAGCACCAGCAAATGGAAGGATATGAGAGCGGAGCAGACGCCTACCTGACAAAGCCCTTCAGTGCCACACTCCTGATCAGTCGCATTGACAACCTGTTGGCTACACGCCGCCAACTGCGCCAACTTTTTGACACCAACAAACAAGTCAAGGTACCCGACGATGTCAAACTGACCACGCAGGACAGCCTCTTCATCGACCAGTTGAAGGAAACCATCAGCAGCAACATGGCCAATCCTAACCTGAAGATGGACGATCTGGGCGAACAACTCGGCATCAGCCGCGTACAGCTATACCGGAAAGTGAAGACCCTTACCGGACTCTCGCCCGTGGAACTGCTGCGCCAGATGAGATTGCAAAAAGGAAAAATACTGCTTAACACAACCACAAAGACTGTGGCAGAGATAGCCTATGAAGTAGGGTTCAACTCAGCAAGCTATTTTGCCAATTGTTTCAAGAAGCAATTCGGCAAATTGCCGATGGAATTGCGGGAATAGCCCTGAAATACCTATTGCCGCCACGATAACAAATATCATAAAAAGCATCACAAAATAGTTACATGTAACATTTTTACTGATGGTTTGAACGTTTTCTTATAGCGTTCAGACCATATTCGTTTGTACTTTTGCGCCAGAGATTTGCACAATTCAGTACTAACTTAAAAAAAATGTAAATGAAACAGACGAAAACATTCATTCTTGCTCTGGCAAGCGTCTCAAAAAGACGATTGATGAGTTTTCTGGCGCTCACATTATGTACGGTAATGTATGCGCAGCAGGAAATTACAGGTACGGTGACAGATGCTATGGGACCTGTCATTGGTGCTACTGTGATGGAGAAGGGAACGTCGAACGGAACAGTAACCGACTTCGACGGAAACTTCAAGCTTAAGGTGCAGGCCGGTAAAACGCTGGTATTCTCCTACATCGGCTACAAAAGCCAGGAATTACCCGCAAAGGACGGCATGCAAGTGTCAATGGAAGAAAATGCCAAGGAATTGGCCGAGGTAGTGGTAACGGGTTATACCACCCAGCGTAAGGCAGACCTCACAGGTGCCGTGGCTGTGGTACAGACCAAGGACCTGAAGACGTCGAGCGACACCGACCCCATGCGAGCTTTGCAGGGTAAAGTGCCTGGCATGACCATTACTTCAAACGGTTCGCCAGTGGGTGCAGGTACGGTGCGCATCCGTGGTATCGGTTCGTTCAACTCGTCACAGGACCCCCTGTTTATCATCGACGGTGTGCCTACTACGACCAACCTGAACACGCTGAACATGAACGATATTGAGTCGATGCAGGTACTGAAGGATGCTGCCTCGGCCAGTATCTACGGTTCGCGTGCTGCCAATGGCGTTATCGTCATCACTACTCGCTCGGGTAAGAAGGGTGACAAGATCAAAGTAGATTTCTCTGCCAACCTGACCGCCCAGTTCTATAACAAGCAGTCGATGATGGATCTGTCTAACTCGGCTGAGTATGCTACAGCCATGGCTCAGGCTGCCATGAATGACGGTCTGAATCCAGAGCAGTATGCCAACAACTATGGTCTGACCCTGCATGCTGAGAAGGGTACACCTATTTCAGCCTATAATCCTGCTACAGGAAAGATGGAGGATTTCATCGTGAATGGCCGTTATGATGGCTTCCTGAACGAAAAGCACTCCATGCGCTACAGTGACACTGACTGGCTGGATGCCATCTCTCGCACCGGCTTCTCACAGAGCTATGACCTCTCTCTCTCGGGTGCTACCGACAAGTTCTCAGCACTCTTCTCTGCAGGCTACAAGAACAACAACGGTATTCTGAAGTTCACCGACTTCGAGAGCTTCTCTGGTCGTATCAATACTACTTATAAAATCAATGACATAGTGACCGTGGGCGAGAATGCCACCATTACTTACTCTAACCAGGTCGATTGCCAGCCGTTGGAGAACGCCCTGAAGATGTCGCCTACGTTGCCCATCTATGAAGAGGACAACACTACGTTCTCTGGTCCCGTGGGTGGCATGAGTGACCGCCAGAACCCGCTGCGCGAGCTCTATCACAACCGTGACAACCGCCTGAAGATGTGGCGTGTCTTTGGTAATGCTTTCGTCAACATTACCCCGCTGAAGGGCCTGACACTGCGTTCTAACTTTGGTCTCGACTACTGGTCGGAGTTCATCCATAGCGTGACCTACACATGGCATTCTGATGTGGTGAACAACTCTACGCCGGCTGCAAACCTCGGCAATAAGAACTCCATCAAGTGGACTTGGTCTAACACGGCCAACTATAACTTCAACATCCTGGGTGAGCACACGTTCAACATTCTGGCTGGTTTGGAGTTGCACAAGGATGTGGAAGAGCGCTCATCGGCCTACGCCCAGATGTTTGCCCTGGAGAACTATAACTATATGTGGCCCGACGCTGCAACAGGTACGCAGCGTGCCGGAGGTATCAGGGAGGGTTACAACCTGGTGTCACTTTTCGGTAAGATAGACTATAACTGGAAAGACTTGGTACTGGCTTCGTTTACCATTCGCCGTGACGGTTCAAGCCGCTTCGGACAGAACAACCGCTATGGTACGTTCCCTGCCTTCACCTTGGGTTATCGTCTCTCACAGAACCTGAAGCAGGAATGGCTGGATGACCTGAAGATCCGTGCTTCATGGGGTCAGACTGGTAACCAGGCCATCTCCAACTATGCCCGCTTCGGTCTGTATGCTGCCACCTACGGAGGCGGTCGCAATGAGTCAACGGCATACGACCTCTATCTGAAGGGCTCAGGAACGTTCCCCTCAGGTTTCCGTGCCACACAGGCTCAGAACGACAACCTGAAATGGGAGACCACTGAGCAGTGGAACGGCGGTCTGGACTTCACCATGTTCCGCAACTCACTCTATGGTAGCATGGATATCTATGTAAAGAAGGTGAAGGACATGCTCATCAATCCTGCCTACCTGGGTTCGATGGGTGAGGGTGGTGCCTCTTGGCTCAATGGTCCCTCACTGCAGAACTGGGGTATGGAGTTCCAACTGGGCTATCGCCACACCACCAGCTACGGACTGCGCTACAACGTGAACGGCAACCTGGACTTCTACCGCTCGAAGGTAACCTATCTGCCAGAGACCACTACCGGTTCTTATGTTCATACGGCCAAGGAGAACCTGGTAGAGTCAGGCAGACCCTATGGTTCGATTGTCGGCTATGTCGTTGACGGACTCTTCCAGAATCGCGAGGAAGTGCTGGCCAGTGGTCAGGAGAACGCCCGCGTGGGTGGTCTGAAGTATGCCGACCTGGACGGCAATGGTATCATCAACGAGCAAGACCAGACTTGGATTTTCAATCCCGTACCCAACTTCTCATGGGGTCTGAACGTCGAACTCGGCTATAAAGACTTCGACTTCACCATGTTCTGGCAGGGTGTTGCCGGTCAGGACGTCTATAACGACCAGAAGTTCCAGACCGACTTCTACTCAATTACCGATGCCGGTTCGAACAAGGGTAACCGCATGCTTGGTGCATGGACGACAGCCAACACGGGCAGCAGCATTCCCGCACTGACTACCAACAATGTGGGCAACGAGAACCGCACTTCGACCTACTTCGTCGAAAATGGCTCTTACGCCAAGCTGCGCCAGGTGCAGATAGGCTACAACCTTCCTAACAAGTTGCTGGAGAAGGTCAAGATGACCTCTGCCCGTGTCTATGTGTCGGGTCATAACCTGCTGACCATCAAGACAAGCTCGCTGACCTGCCCAGACCCCGAGAATCCCCGTTGGATGTATCCTAACTCAACATCAATCTCGTTCGGTATCCAGACCTCGTTCTGATAAAATAAAAAATTAAGAAATTAAAAAATTAAAATAAATGAAAGCAATATATAAAGCATTCTGCGCTGGTTTGGCATGTTGCGGTATGGCAGTGACGCTGACCAGCTGCGAGAAGTCATTCGACAACTTCATTGATGTCGAGCCGCAGGGCGTCATCAGCGAGGACCTCGCCATGAGCCAGCCCGACGAAATGGTCACAGCGGCATATGCCAAGCTGGGTGACGACTGGTACACCTATCCTTTCAATCTGTGGCCATACGCTGACGTGTCCAGCGACGATGCCATGAAGGGAGGCAGCGGTACCACCGACACCAACTACCACCCGGTAGAGGTATGGTCAACGCTGACCGCCTCGACTCCCGACCACATGGACGAGCTGTGGTATCACTTCTACTGTAGCATTTCACGCTGCAACCGTGCACTGGTCTCTCTCGAACAGTATGGTGACAGTAAGCTGGGTGCTGAAGTGAAGAAGATCCGTGAGGGCGAGGTTCGCTTCCTGCGTGCCCACTTCTACTTCAAACTCATCCAGATGTGGTATCAGGTTCCCTGGGTTGACGAGGAAGTGTATAAGAATCACACCGAGGAGCAGACTCCCAACAATGAGTTCACCCATGAAGAACTGATGGGAAAGGTGATAGAGGACTTAGAGTTTGCTTACAATGTACTGCCTGAGGAAGGTCCCGGCCAAACAGGACGTGCCCACAAGGTGGCTGCCGCTGCCTATCTGGCAAAGTGCTACCTGACCATGGCATGGGGCGATGGCTACGAGGCTCAGACCGGCGTAAGCCACATCAATCAGGAATACATGAAGAAGGTGCTGGATTATACAGCCGTCGTGGAGCGTTCCGGCTATGGTTACATGGAAGACTTCGGCGACATTTTCCTGCCCGAATACAAGAACCAGCAGGAGAGCATCTTTGCCGTGCAGCACTCTGACTATCAGGATGACAACACGCTTTACGGTCGTGCCAACTGGTCGAACATGCTGAACGGATGCTGGGGCATGTGGTCGTGCGGATGGGACTTCCATAAGCCCACCCAGAACCTGGTGAACGCTTTCAAGACGAAAGACGGACTGCCCATGTTCGACGACTATAATAAGGAGACGGTCTATCCCGTCAATGGTGTTCCGACAGCACAGAAGTGGGATCCGCGCCTCTTCCATACCGTTGGCATGCCTACCTTCCCCTACAAGTACGAGGCACAATACACCATGACCAAGGACAACAGCCGTACCCCAAATACCTACGGCTACTACACTTCGCTGAAGGAAGTGCCGCAGCGTTCGAAGGGTGAGACCTACGACAACCCCTGGCAGGCATTCGCCATGAACGACTATGTGCTGCGCTATACGGACGTCATGCTGATGCGTGCCGAGGCGATGATAGAGACCGGTGACCTGAACGGTGCCATGCGTATTATCAACGACATCCGCCAGCGTGCCAAGAACTCTGTGGGCAAGCACATCGGCTATGCTGCCGACCAGTGTGAGATCAAGCTCTATCCCAACAGCTACTTCCAGAACAGGGAGACGGCTCGCAGGTGCCTGCAGTGGGAGCGCCGTCTGGAGATGGCTATGGAGTCAGACCGCTACTTCTCGCTGCGCCGCTGGGGTATCGCCTCGAAGACGCTGAACGAATTCTTCGAGAAAGAGAAGGATGTAGTTTATGAGGGTCAGACATACGCCCAGTATTACAAGGATGCTCACTACTCTACGGGAAAGAACGAATATTTCCCCTTGCCTTACATACAGCTCTACTACGTGCCCGGACTTTATACACAGAACAAGGGATATAATTAAGAATTAGAAAATAGTAATTAGTAATGATTAATTAGTAATTATGATTAGCAAAAAATATAGAAGACTTCTGATAAGTTTATCATTTATCATTTGTCATTTATCATTTACCGCAGCACTTGTAAGCTGCCAGAATAAGGACATTGACCGCGAAGGCGCCAAGTTGCAAGCCCCTGATGTCACTCAGATCAGTGGTCAGCTCTCTGGTGATGACTATATCCTGACGTGGCCTGCACAGACGGCCAAGATGATGGTAACCACCTACCGCAATGGTACCCTTGCCGGTTCCGTGGTAGTAGATGGCAACAGCTACACCCACAAGGATGTTCCCACGAACGTACCCTTCGAATATGTCTTCAAGCTCACCGACGGTACTAACACCTCGTCGGGTGTTGTCACCAAGTATCTTCGCGAAGGTGCCACCAGCATCAGCGGTGTCTCTATGGCACAGCTCGACAAGGCCGGCGGCTACGATGCACGGGTAGAATGGAGTAGGGCTGCCGATGCCACCAGCATACAGTTCACCGCCACTAACGGCAAGCGTACCATCAACGAACAGTTGGCGGGTACAGCAACCTCCTATTTGATTAAGGATGTGGAAACCGGCGACACATGGGAAGTCACCCTCGTTGCCAAGAACGAAAAGGGTACATCACTCTCTACCCGCTCGTCGCTCCGCATCGGTAAGACCGCCATCGGTTTCCTCAGCGTCTATGCTACTCCCGACGAACTGGTAGAGAAGGGCGATGACGACGAGGCTTCTGCATGGCTCTGGCTGCACGAGGAGTATCCCACTGCCCAGTTCGTACCCTTCACCAGCATCACCTCTGTGGAGACGGTAGATCCCTACCGCGTGCTCTTCTGGTTGCGCGACCTGGAGGAAGTCAGCGAGGATCAGGTCTGGAACATGCCTGCCGAAGTACAGGCTGCCACACCATTTATCCGCCAGTGGTACAAGGACGGTGGCTCACTGCTGCTGTGGAGTCATGCCACACCGTATATCGGTCATCTGGGACGTATCTCGCTGGACGAGATGAAGGGCAACGACCACGCCTTCGGTATGGGCCGCGGCGGTTGGAATCCTGATGTCTGGAGAATGGCTGTCGAGCTGAACCCCGACCATAAGTTCAAGAAGGACCATTCTGAGCACCCAATCTACAAGGGTCTTGAGGTGGAAACCACTGCCGACACGAAGCTCATTGCCTTCAAGGGTCCCGGCTTCACTGAAGACCACAACTGCCTGTACTTTAACCTGCCCTCGCTGTGGACTGGCATTGGCAACCAGGAGGAGGCTTGCTACACGCAGCTCACCCAGACCTACGGCATCTATCCGCTCGGTACGTGGGACAGCCAGATATGGTGGGTCAGCCAGTTCAACGTATGGGAAGCTCAGCAGGGCAATACCGACTTCAAGGGTACCATTCTTTGCATCGGTAATGGCGGCTGTGAGTTCTCGATGAAGAACGAAGACGGCTCGCCCGACAAGAGTGCTCATCCGAAGAACAATATCTATCAAGACAATGTGCTCCGCCTGGCAAAGAACTCGCTGGAGTACCTGAAGACGAGATAATTCATAATTACGTCATGAAAAGAAACAAGATATTCCAAAGCATGGTGGCTGTCCTCGCGACAGCTGCCATGATAGGCTGCAGCAACGACATCAACTTTGCACAGCAGTATAATCCGCTGATTGACGGTCAGCAGAAAGAAGACCCCGCCAAGCCCGATGAACCCACCGGTGGAGAATACCGTGAGCAGTACCGTCCACAGGTACACTTCACGCCAGCCAAGAACTGGATGAACGACCCCAACGGTCTGGTGTATGCCGAAGGCACATGGCATCTGTTCTATCAATACAACCCGCAGGGTAACGTATGGGGTAACATGTCGTGGGGACATGCCACATCGACTGACCTCATGCACTGGCAGGAGCAGTCCGTAGCCTTGACGCGCGATGCCCTGGGTGCCGTGTTCAGTGGCTCGTGTGTCATTGACAAGAATAACACCGCCGGATTCGGTGCCAATGCCATGGTAGCTCTTTATACTTCAGCAGGCGAGACGGGCGATGTGGCCGGCAAGCAGCAGCAGTCTTTGGCCTACTCTACTGATGGTGGCAAGAACTTCGAGCGTTTCTCTGGAAACCCCGTCATCAAGAACGACGACGACAACCTGCGCGACCCGAAGGTGTTCTGGCATGAAGAGAGCCAGCAGTGGGTGATGGCGCTGGCCAAGGGCTGGAAGATGGGCGTAGAGTTCTATGGTTCCAAAGACCTGAAGTCATGGAGCCACCTCAGCACCTTCTTCGTATCCCTGACCGGACGTTCCTCACTACAGTGGGAATGCCCCGATCTGATGAGGATTGGTGACAAATGGGTGTTGCTGGTGAGCGTGAACCCTGGCGGTCCCATCCTCGGCTCGGGCATGATGTACTTCACCGGTCAGTTTGACGGCAAGGAGTTCAAGGCCGACAGCCGCGAGTATCCGCTCTGGCTCGACTATGGTATGGACTGCTATGCCGGTGTAACCTGGAGCAATGCGGGCGACCGCCATATCATGATAGGATGGATGAACAACTGGTCGTATGCCGGTGATGTTCCCTGCTCGCCCTGGCGTTCTGCGTTCACCCTGCCCCGTGAGCTGAAGCTCGTGGAGTACGACGGACAGCCTTTGCTGGCTCAGACCGTTGTCAGCGAGATAGACAAGGTGGCTGGTCAGTGGCAGACAGCAGGCAGCAGCTTCGATATGAAGGATGCCTATCAGCTGCGCATCAAGCTGAACCTGGACAAGAACAGTACTATCACCCTGTCGAATGCCAACGGCGAGAAGTACGTGATGGAGGTGAATGCCACCAGGCGCACCATTGCCGCCCATCGTACTTCCCAGACGGGTAAGACATCGTTTAACGGCTCGTTCTCAGTGCCATCTACGACGGCTCCCCTGAACACTGACGGCAGCAGCGTGACGCTCCTCCTCTATGTCGATCAGTCGTCTGTCGAGCTGTTGACGGAAAATGGCTCTATGTCAATGACCAACCTGGTGTTCCCCACTTCCATCTACAACCAGTTGACGGTGGAGGGTGCTGACAGCGAGTGTCAGGTTCGCGAACTGAAACGGGTCTGGTAAGAAAGAAGTGGTGAGAAGTATCCTCTTACCTCTCACCTCTTGTTATAAGTCCACCCTGATAGTTGTGACGACTACGGGGTGTTTTTTCGTTACAAAAAGTGCGAAAAATGTTGCAATGAACGTTTTTTCTTATTATATGTATCATAATTTATAGGATGGAATGGGGAAAAATGATAATTTTGCAGCAAAATCACATTTAAGTGAAAAGTGAAAAGCGAAAAATAATTACAACTAAAAACAACAAGACATGAAGAAACTGTTATTGACAATGATGGCTGCAGTGACGATGCTCATGGGTGCCACGGCTCAAGTGAACTTCACCGTGCTGGGCGACAAGCATGCCATGCTGAAGGTGAAACAGGGCGAGAAGTATCTGCTGTTGCCGGTACAGGAGTCGGAAGAGATTGCGGCTATTGCCGTGCTTAATGGTGACAACGAAATGGTGAAACGGCTGAATGTGAAGCTGGCCATTGACCGGGTGGACTATTATATGCCACTGGAACTGAAGGGTGCCAGACTTCTGGACATCGAGTTTCACGGTGACCGCCGGCAGAAGGGTGCTGTGGGCGAGTTTGTCTGCTGGCGCGAGATGAAGTATTCCTCCACGTTCGACACCACCAACCGCGAGCACTTCCGTCCCGTCTATCACCATACCCCGCAGTACGGATGGATGAACGACCCGAATGGTATGTTTTATGATGCTAGCCGTGGTGTGTGGCACCTCTACTACCAGTGGAATCCCTACGGTTCTCAGTGGGAGAACATGACGTGGGGACATTCTACCTCGCGCGACCTTATACACTGGGAGGCACAGCCCACGGCTATCGAGGCCGACTGGCTGGGCAGCATCTTCAGTGGTTCGTGCGTAACCAATGGCGATGAGGTGGTAGCCATGTACACCTCGGCAGGTCACCACCAGACGCAGTCGATAGCTGTGTCGAAGGATGGTGGGCGCACGTTTACGAAATATGCTGGCAATCCGGTGCTGACAACCAGTGATGTGGCCGACTTCCGTGACCCGCGTCCGTTCTGGAACGAGGACATCAAGGCCTGGAACCTTATCTTGGCTGCTGGTCAGGAGATGCGCATCTATTCGTCGAAAGACCTGAAGGACTGGAAATACGAGAGCTCTTTTGGCAAGGAGTATGGCAACCACAGTGGTGTGTGGGAATGCCCGGACCTATTTGAATTGAGAAATGGAGAAAATGAGAAAATGAGAAAGTGGGTGCTGATATGCAACATCAACCCAGGAGGTCCGTTCGGCGGCAGCGCCACGCAGTATTTCGTGGGACAGTTTGACGGGCACAAGTTCACGTGCGAGTCGAAGCCCGAGGTAACGAAATGGCTCGATTATGGTAAGGACCACTATGCTACCGTTTCATTCTATAATGCACCGGAGAATCGTCGCGTAGTGTTGGCTTGGATGTCGAACTGGCAGTACGCCAATCAGGTGCCAACGAAGCAGTTCCGCTCAGCTAATTCCATTCCTCGCGACTTAGGGCTGTTCCAACATGGCGAAGAGACCTACGTGAGCGTGGTGCCCTCAAAGGAGATGACGGCCGTGAGGGGTGCGAAGGTGAAGAATCCTACGGAGGCCTGCGAGATAGTGGTCGATACGAAGAGCCTAACGGAGATTGTGCTGTCGAACACGAAGGGCGAACAGGTGACGATGAGGTACGATGCTGGAAAGCAGACATTCACGATGGACCGCATAAAGAGCGGCGACGTAAGCTTCAGCGAGGCTTTCCCCTGCGTGACCGAGGCTCCTACCTACGGAACTATTAAGCAACTGCGTCTTTTCATAGACCGCTGTAGTATCGAGGCTTTCGATACAGAGGGCAAGATGGCCATGACCAACCTCGTGTTCCCCTCGGAGCCCTATAATAGTATAAAAGTAAAGGGCGGCAAAGCCACAATCTATCAAATTGAGAATTGATAATTGAGAATTGATAATTGAAAATTGAAAATTGAAAATTAAAAATTGAAAATTAAAAATTGAAAATTAAAAATTGAAAATTAAATATTATGGGTAATCAAAACAAATCCATTTATCTGATTCCTGTGATGCTCTGCTTCTTCTGCATGGGCTTCGTGGATCTGGTGGGCATTGCCTCCAACTATGTGAAGGAAGACCTGGGGCTGACGGACTCTGTAGCCAACGTATTCCCCTCGCTCGTGTTCTTTTGGTTCCTTATCTTCAGCGTGCCCACGGGTATGCTGATGAACAAGATCGGTCGTAAAAAGACAGTACTGCTCTCGCTCGTGGTCACCGTTGTGTCGCTTTTCATCCCGCTGTTAGGTGAGAGCTTCACCGTAATGCTCGTGGCGTTCTCGCTGCTCGGTATCGGTAACGCTTTGATGCAGACGAGCATCAACCCGCTGGCTATGCTGATTATCGGTGACAAGAATCTTGCCTCGACCCTGACCTTCGGCCAGTTCGTCAAAGCCATCGCCTCGTTCCTTGCTCCTTATCTGGCTATGTGGGGTGCTACAGCTATGATGCCGTCGTTCGGTTACGACTGGCGCGTGCTGTTTATCGTTTACTTTGTAGTAGGCGTATTGTCCACCTTGCTGCTATGGGTAACACCGATTCAGGAGGAGATGCAAGAGGGCAAGTCATCGTCGTTCATGGATTGCATCAAGCTGTTAAGCAAACCCATCGTGCTGCTGTCGTTCTTCGGCATCATGTGTCATGTGGGCATTGACGTGGGAACGAATACCACGGCCCCGAAGCTGCTCATGGAGCGCGTGGGTATGTCGCTCAACGAGGCCGCCTTTGCCACTTCGCTCTACTTCATCTTCCGTACCATTGGTGCACTGACAGGCTCGTTCTTCCTGCGTGTTTTGAAGACTCGCTGGTTCTTCATCATCAGCGTCTGTTTGATGGCTGCGTCAATGGTACTCATGTATAGCGGCGAGTCTAAAGCTGTGCTCTATACTGCGATAGCCCTTGTGGGTTACGGCAACTCCAACATCTTCTCAATGGCTTTCTCTGAAGCATTACTCTCTGTACCCGACAAGCAGAATGAGGTCAGTGGCCTGATGATTATGGGGCTTTTTGGCGGCACCATCTTCCCGCTCATTATGGGATTCATGAGCGACGCCATGGGACAGGCTGGAGCAGTCACTGTGATGGCTGTTGGTGTCATCTACCTCTTCACATATATTCCACAAGTGAAACATTAAAGATTAAAATTAAAGATTAAATATTATGGCTAACAAACGTTATGTAGTAGGACTCGGAGAAGTCCTGTGGGATGTACTTCCCGAAGGTAAGAAACTTGGTGGCGCACCTGCCAACTTCGCCTATCATGCCGGGCAGTTCCTGGGCATGGGCAACACCATCGCCGTCAGCGCACTCGGCGAGGACAAATTAGGAGACGAGACCATCGAGGCCCTGAAGGAGCACGGTCTGAACGACCTGCTGCCTCGCGTACCATATCCCACCGGCACGGTGCAGGTGCAGCTCGACGAGCAGGGCATTCCCACGTATGACATCAAGGAAAACGTGGCTTGGGACAACATCCCCTTCGATGACGACATCGCCGAGATTGCCCGCAACTGCCGCGCCGTTTGCTTCGGCTCATTAGCTCAGCGCAACGTGGTCAGTCGCGAGACCATCCAGAAGTTTCTTGATGCCACACCCGCCGACTGCCTGAAGATCTTCGACATCAACCTTCGCCAGCAGTTCTATACGCAGGAG
>JAFVGS010000036.1 GCA_017474845.1 Prevotella sp. | reverse complement strand
GATCAACGGCGTGTTCTCCGACTTCCCGCAGTCGATCATCGACGAGCTGCTGAACGGCAACGCGGTGTCGATCGACGGCCTGGGCACGTTCAAGCTGAAGGTGCAGGGCAAGAGCCAGAAGGACAAGAAGCTGGTGACGAGTGCCGGCGCGAAGATCACCGTGCTGTTCGACCCCGCCGCCGAGCTGACCTCGCGGCTGAACGACGAGCGGGAGTTCCGCTTCGTGGAGGTGCCCACGGCCGAGGGCCAGCAGGATGCCGAAGAGGGTGGTGACAACCCTGGCGGCGATACTCCCGGCGGCGATACTCCTGGCGGCGATACCCCTGGCGGCGACACGCCTACACCTACGCCCGACCCGGACAATGGTGGTGGCTCCGGCGACAATGGTGGAGGAGGCAGCAACGGCGGCGGCAACGACGTGAACTAAGGCCGACGGACCTCCGATGTAACAGGGGGACGGTTCTTTTGTGACATTGCAGATATCACAAAAGAACCGTCCCCCTGTTACATCCCCCTGTTACATTTCCGGGCTGCTATTTCCGGGCGATGACCATCAGGGTGAGGTCGTCGGCCTGCGGGGTGCCGGCGGTGTAGTCGTTGATGGCCTTCAGGATGTTGTCGTAGAAGGACTGCGGCTTGGCGTCGAGCTTCTCGGCCTGGAGGGCCATGCCGCGGAGACGGCTGTCGCCGAGCGGCTTGCCGTCGGCAGCTGTGGCGGCGGCGACGCCGTTGGTGTAGACGAACAGCAGCTTGCCCGGTGCGACGGTGGCCTCCTGGGCGGTATAGACGGTGCCGGGCTGGCTGCCGGCGGGCTTCGTATCGTCTGTGGGCAGCAGGCTGATCTCCTTGTCGGTGATCAGCGGCGTGTTGTTGCCGGCGTTGCAGTAGCGCAGCAGTCCCGTGGCGAGGTCGAGCCGTCCGACGAAGAGTCGCACGGGGATGTTCTGTCCGTCGGCGATGGCCTCGCTGAGGGCGTTGACGATCTGCTCGGGAGCCTGTCCGAGGGCTGCTGCCGTGCGGAACTGTGCCCAGGCCATGGCTGCGGCGGTGGCGGCTTCGATGCCCTGTGCCTCGGCGCTGCCGATGCAGAAGAGCAGGGTGTCGTCGTCGCTCAGCCGTGCGTCGTAGAAGCTGCCGCCGGGCATGGTGCCGGGCGTCTGCGATACGTAGAGGGCCATGTCTTTGCGCTGGGGCAGTGGAGTGTGGGTGATGCGTTGCCGGATGGCGTCGGCGAGGCTGTGCTCGGTCTCGGTGCGCGAGCGCTCGCTGGCTTCGGTCTCGATGGTCCCGAGGTCTTCCTGCAGCTCCTCGTGCGCCTTCTTCAGCTGTTGGTGGTTGTAGCGGCGGTAGAGTCCGTAGCCCACGATGATGAAGAACAGCAGTCCGATCATTCCGATCCTCTGCAGCTGGCTGCGGCGCTCGGCTGCCACCTGGTGGTCGCCGATCTCCTCGACCTTGCCGACGATGACGGCCTGTTCGGCGGCGTCGATCTCCTTGGCGCGGTTGAAGGCTCCGGCGAGTGAGTCGCATAGCTGCATGCTGATGGCCACGGCGCTGTCGCGACGGCCTGCGAGGAGGTTGGCCTGGTACTTCTTGAGCACCATCGACTGGATGTTGTCGAGCGAGTAGCTGTCCTTGCCGTCACCGAGCAGTGCGCTGAGGCTCTGGTAGTTGTCGGCGGCCTCGGCCCAGCGCTTGGCGGCGAAGAGGTAGTCGTTGGCCATGATGCGCCCCTCGGGGGTCTTGGCGTACTCGGTGGTGAGGAAGGCGTCGAAGGCCTTGGCGGCCTCCTCGGTCTTGCCCTCTCCCTCGAGGGCCTGCGCCTGGTAGAGGTTGTAGCGGGCCTGCTGCTTGTCGACATAGTCCTGGCTGACGCCCGGGCGCTGCTCGTACTCGCTGAGGATCTCGCTGATGCGGCCGTTCCACTTGAGGGCTTCGCGGTAGTTGCCCGTGTGGTTGCAGGAGTAGGCCATGTTGATGAGTCCGGCGATGGCGTTCTTGTAGGCCTCGTCGCTGCGGTTCTTCTTCACGTTGTCGAGGTGCTTCTCGTAGGCCTTGTCGAAGCCGTCGGCGGTGGCCTCGCCCGACGTGCCGAGCCCTGCCTGGCAGCAGCCGATGTAGATGAGCAGGTTCACGTAGTCGCTGGTGGTGTCGCAGTGCTGCTCCTCCAGCGCCTGCACTACGGGCGTGGCGAGCCTGAGGCCGTTCTCGAAGTCGCCCCTGATGGCCATGAGGTTTGCCAGGTGGCTGGCGGTCTTGGCGTAGATGTCGAGGTCTTCATGTCCTGGCGCCTTGAGGGCGGTGTTGTAGTAGAACTCTGCCATGCGCCGGCGGTTGGTCCTGTCGCTGACATAGCCGCGCCAGTAGTAGGCCTTGGCGGGCGAGAGGGCGCCCTTGGCTTCCAGCTGATCGGCCAGCGTCATGAGCCGCTGGTAGTCCTTCGCCTTGTGGGCGGCCTCGATCTGCTGCTCGGCCTTCGCCTTTTCCTCTTCGCTGGGCCCGCTGAAGCAGGAGGAAAGAACTAAGAGGTAGGAGATTAGTCCAACCCCTACCTTCGACCATCTGCTGTTTTTATAAACCATACTATACTATATTTGCGTTTCACATCTTTATTATAACCAAAGATTACACAGATTTCATCGATTTCTCTGTGTCGACTTTAATCTGTGTAATCTGCGTAATCTGTGGTTTATACTACATCGTGGCTTCGACGACGTGCTTGCCGGGAGAGTAGGGGATGACGGTTCCGTCGATGGGCTTGCCGTCGACGATGACCTGCCTCACACCCTTCTGCGCGCCGTTGGGACGGATGGTGATTTCGTACTCCGCGTCGCGGAACTTGCGCTGGACGGTGTAGTCGGTAGCCGTCTCGGGCAGGCACGGATCGATGCGGATGCCGTCGTAGTCGGGCTTGATGCCGAGGATGAACTCCGAGACGGTGTACCACATCCAGGCAGCGGTACCCGTAAGCCACGAGTTCTTGCCCTCGCCGGGCTTGAAGGCGTCCTTACCGGCCACCATCTGACAGTTCACGTAGGGCTCCACCTTGTGCAGCGTCTGGTATTTCTCCTCGACGTACGAAGGCAGGATCTTGGCGTAGTGGCTCCAGGCGTCGTTGCCGCGGCCAGCGAGACATTCGCCGATGATCACCCACGGATTGTTGTGGCAGAAGATGCCGGCGTTCTCCTTGTAGCCCTCGGGATAAGAGGAGATCTCGCCGTATTCGTAGACGTATTTCGAGAAGGCGGGATTGTTGAGCACCATGCCGTGCTCGCACTCCAGGTACTTCTTGCAGGAGTCGAGCGACTTGGCCACCAGCCCGTCCTCTGCGCCGATCTCGGCCATCGTGCACCAGCCCTGCGACTCGATGAAGATCTTGGCCTCGTCGCACTCGTTGGAGCCGATCTTGCGGCCGTAGAAGTCGTAGGCGCGGAGATACCACTCGCCGTCCCAGCCGTGCTTCTTCACGGCCTCGATCATCGCGTCGACGGCCTTCTGCATGCGCTCGGCCTCGTCGGCCTTGCCGATCTTCTTGCAGAGGGCCACATAGTCCTTGCCCGTGACGACGAAGAGTCCGGCGATCATGAGCGACTCGGCCTTCGTGCCCTCAGAGACGTTCTCCGTGGTCTGGAACGATTCGTTGGGATCCCAGGAGAAGCAGTTCAGGTTCAGGCAGTCGTTCCAGTCGGCACGGCCGATGAGCGGCAGCATGTGGGGACCGAGGTTCTCGATGACATGATTCATCGAGATCTTCAGGTGGTCGAAGAGCGTCACCTCCGTACCGGGCTGGTTGTCGAAGGGCACCATCTCGTCGAGGATGGAGAAGTCGCCCGTCTCCTTGATATAGGCCACCGTACCGAAGATGAGCCAGCAGGGGTCGTCGTTGAATCCGCCGCCGATATCGTTGTTGCCGCGCTTGGTGAGGGGCTGGTACTGGTGGTAGCAGCCGCCGTCGGGGAACTGCGTGGAGGCGATGTCGATGATGCGCTGGCGGGCGCGGGGAGGAATCTGGTGGACGAAGCCCACGAGGTCCTGGTTCGAGTCGCGGAAGCCCATGCCGCGGCCTACGCCGCTCTCGAAGAAGCTTGCGCTGCGCGAGAAGTTGAAGGTGACCATGCACTGGTACTGGTTCCAGATGTTCACCATGCGGTCGAGCTTGTCGTTGCCGGTCTTCACCTTATATATATTAAGGAGGTTGTCCCAGAGGGCGCAGAGTTCAGCGAATGCCTTGTCCACCTTCTCCGTGGTATCGAGTTCGGCGATGAGGGCGTGGGCCTTCTTCTTGTTGATCACCTGAGGTGCTTCGAACTTCTCGTCCTGCTCGTTCTCGATGTATCCGAGGAGGAAGACAAAGTCCTTCGACTCGCCCGGCTGCAGGGTGACCTCGATATAGTGTGAGGCGATGGGGCTCCATCCGTGGGCGTGGCTGTTGCGCGGCTTGCCCTCCATCACGGCATCGGGATTGGCGAACTCGTTGTAGAGGCCCACAAAAGTCTCACGGTCGGTGTCGAAGCCCTGGATGGGGGCGTTCACGTGATAGAAAGCGTAGTGGTTGCGGCGCTCGCGGTATTCGGTCTTGTGATAGATCGTAGAGCCCTCGATCTCGACTTCGCCCGTCGAGAAGTTACGCTGGAAGTTCTCCATGTCCGTAGCGGCATTCCACAGACACCACTCCTCGAACGAGAAGAGTTTCAGCTGCTTCACCTCGCTGGATTCGTTCTTCAGCGTGAGCTTCTGCACCTCGCACCATTTCTTCAGCGGCACGAAGAAGAGCACGCTGGCCTCCACGCCGTTCTTGCGGCCCGTGACGCGGGTGTAGCTCATGCCGTGACGGCACTCGTAGAAGTCGAGCGGCGTCTTGCAGGGTTTCCAGCCCGGGTTCCAGACAATTGTCTTGGACTCCTTGTCTCCCTGACTCCCAGTCTCCTTGTCTACGATGTAGAAGTAGCGTCCGCCATTGTCCATCGGCACGTTGTTGTAGCGATAGCGGGTGATGCGGCGGAACTTCGCATCCTTGTAGAAGCTGTAGCCGCCGGCGGTGTTGCTGATAAGTGAGAAGAAATCCTCGTTGCCTAAGTAGTTAATCCAGGGCCAAGGGGTCTGTGGGTTAGTGATGACATATTCACGATTTTGATCGTCAAAATGTCCATAGCGCTTTTGTTGTTCCATTTTTTAACTTGGTTTTTTGTTATACTTGAATTTTGCTACAAAGGTAATAAAAGTTTATTGTACTTTCTAATAATTTCTGAAGAAAATGTAAGTTTTGCAGTCTTTTTTTTGCTATTTGAGGAAAAATGAGTACTTTTGCACCCTATTTTAGTGATAATCAATCATCAATTAGACGAAAAAATGAAATACGCATTAGTGACAGGTGCATCCCGTGGAATTGGTAAGGCCATCGCCCTGCGTCTGGCTTCGGCTGGATGGCCCGTAGTGATTAATTTCCTGAGCAACAAAGAGGCTGCCCAGGCTGTGGCTGACGAGATTGCCGCCAACGGCGGTACGGCAGAGCTGCTGCCCTTCGACACCTCAGACCCCAAGGCCATCGAGACGGCCCTGACGGAGTGGGAGCAGAAGCATCCCGAGGACTGGTTCGGTGTGCTGGTGAACAACGCCGGCATCCGTCGTGACAACGTGATGTTTATGATGCCCGACGAGGACTGGCACAAGGTGCTCGACACGACGCTGAACGGCTACTTCTACGTGACGCGCCATCTGTTGAAGCACATGATGCCCCGTAAGCGCGGCGGCCGTATCATCAACATGGCATCGCTCTCGGGTGTGAAGGGTCTGCCCGGACAGACGAACTACAGTGCTGCTAAGGCTGCCGTCATCGGCGCCACAAAGGCCCTGGCACAGGAGGTGGCACCACGCAACATCACTGTCAACGCCATCGCCCCCGGCTTCATCGAGACCGACATGACCAAGGGACTGCCCGTGGACGAACTGAAGAAGATGATTCCCTCAGGACGCTTCGGGTCGCCTGAGGAGGTGGCTGCCCTCGCGGCTTTCCTCGCTTCAGACGAGGCTGCCTATATCACGGGTGAGGTCATCAACATCAACGGAGGACTGTACACTTAAAGGTGAAAAGGTAAAAAGGTGAGAAGGGTTGTAATAACGGGAATGGGCATCTGGTCGTGCCTCGGCACAGACCTGGAAACGGTCAAGGATTCGTTGTATCAAGGCCGCTCAGGAATTGTGCTTGATCAGGATCGTCTGAGCTACGGCTATCGCAGCGGACTCATGGGCAAGGTGGAGACACCAGTCATCACGAAGCAGATGCTCGACCGTCACACCCGTGCCGGCATGTCGGAGGAGGCGCAGTATGCCTATATGGCCTCGCGCCAGGCCTTCGAGCAGGCAGGCATCACAGACGACTACCTGCGCCAGAACGAGGTGGGCTGTATCTTCGGCAACGACTCCTCGGCGAAGCCCGTCATCGAGTCGTCGAAGATCATGGACGAGAAGCACGACACGGCGATGCTGGGCTATGGGCTCATCTTCCAGTCGATGAACTCGACGGTGAACATGAACCTCAGCACCATCTTCCATCTGCGTGGCGTGAACTTCACCATCAGCGCCGCTTGTGCCAGCGGTAGTCACTCCATCGGGCTGGGCATGATGCTCATCCGTCAGGGACTGCAGGACATGGTACTCTGTGGCGGAGCGCAGGAGACGAACTATTACTCGATGGCGTCGTTCGATGCCCTCAACGCCTTCTCCATACGCATGGATGAACCCACGAAGGCCAGCCGTCCATTCGACAAGGATCGTGACGGACTGATTCCCAGCGGAGGTGCGGCAGCCCTCGTGCTCGAAGACTACGACCATGCCGTGGCCCGTGGGGCGACGATCCTCGCTGAGGTCGTCGGCTACGGCTTCTCCAGCAACGGCGGCGGCATATCCGAGCCCAGCGACAATGGCAGCGTGACAGCCATGACGCGAGCCGTCGAGGATGCGGGCATCGTGCTCGACGATATCGACTATATCAACGCCCATGCCACGTCGACGCTTCAGGGAGACATGTATGAGGCCATCGCCCTCGGACGGATGTTCCAGGGACAGCGTGCCCTCATCAGCTCGACCAAGTCGATGACGGGTCATGAGTGCTGGATGGCAGGTGCCTCGGAAATCGTCTATTCCGTGCTGATGATGCAGCATAACTTCGTGGCGCCCAACATCAACTTCGAGAATCCTGACGAATACTCGGAGAAACTGAACCTGACAGCCAAGACTGTTAACATAGAGGTGAACACCGTGCTGAGCAATTCCTTCGGCTTCGGCGGCACGAACTCGGCCTTAATCATCCGCAAGCTATGAATCTCTCTCCCGCTTTAAGGAAGTGCTATACTGATGAACAGCTGAGTGCACGTGAGGCACAGCGGCTGGCGGAGTTCATAGCCTGGGGACCGGTGGTCTTCCAGGCTTCGCGACTGATGGTGAAGTGGGGTATCCTCGACCTGTTGCGCGATGCCGACGAGGGACTGACACGTCAGGAGATATGCACGCAGACGGGTCTCTCAGACTATGCCGTGAAGTGCCTCCTAGAAGCCTCGCTCTGTATTGGAACGATTCTGGTGGATCCAGAGACAGACCGTTTCTTGCTCTCGAAGACAGGCTGGTTCCTGTTGAACGATCCGGCCACACGCGTGAATATCGACTTCAACCACGATGTGAACTACGAAGGCTGGTTCCATCTGGAGGAATCGCTGAAGAACGGTAAGCCTGAGGGACTCCGTCACTTTGGCCCCTGGCCGACGGTCTACGAGGGACTGTCGAGTCTGCCGGAACAGGTGCAAAAGAGCTGGTTCGGCTTCGACCATTTCTATAGCGACTCATCCTTCCCTGAGGCCCTGAAGATCATCTTCGACGAGCATCATGTGCGTTCGCTTTACGATGTGGGTGGCAATACGGGCAAATGGGCCTTGCAATGCGTCGGCTACAACCCGGAGGTGGAGGTGATGATCCTCGACCTGCCGCAGCAGATTGCCATGATGCAGGAGAACATCAAGGGGAAGCCCGGAGCTGAGAGAATTAGTGGATATGGCATCAACCTGCTGGATGAAAAGGCGGTGTTTCCGAAGTGGGATCAGATCACCCCGCCCTCCGGGCACCCCTCCTACTCGGGAGGGGAATTGGACGCCATCTGGATGAGTCAGTTCCTCGACTGCTTCTCGATGGAGGAGATCGTGGGCATCCTGCGTCGTGCGAAGGCGGCGATGACACCCGAGACGCGCATCTATATCATGGAGACGCTCTGGGATCGTCAGCGCTTCGAGCCTGCGGCCTTCTGTCTGACCATGACGAGCCTTTACTTCACGGCCATCGCCAACGGCAACTCGAAGATGTACAACACGGAGGACATGGAGGCCTGTATCCGTGAGGCCGGCCTGGAGATCGAGCAGATCCACGACCATCTTGGCCAGGGGCATTCTATTTTAGTGGTGAGAGGTAAGTGAATCGTATAATCCGTATAATCCGGTTAAATATATAAAATGTCAAGACAAGAAATTGAAGAAAAGGTGAGGGCGTTCCTCATCGATGATCTGGAAATCGACGAAGAGAAGATCAGCGACGATGCAACCCTGAAGGAGGACATGGGTATCGATAGTCTCGACTTTGTGGATATTGTCGTCATCGTGGAGAAGAATTTCGGCTTTAAGATCAAACCCGAGGAGATGACTGGTGTGACCACGTTGCGCCAGTTCTGTGACTACATTGAAGGGAAAGTGAACAAGTAATAAAGTCAAGAGTGAATAGTGAGTGCTGAGAAGCAGTGGGAAGGTACGACCTATGGCAACGGTTTGATGCACCGTTGGCTGATAGGGATGTTGCGGAGGATAGATGTTAGGTTCATCTATGTCTTCGCCTACATTTTTGTAGTACCCCCCTGTCTCTTCCGTCCTGGCTTTAAGTTCATCTACCGTTTCTTCCGCGAGCGCTTTGGCGAGTCGCCCGTGAAGGCCTTCTGGCACACCTACCTGAACCACTGCCTCTTCGCGCAGGCCGTCATCGACAAGTTCTCGATGTATGCTGGCAGGAGGTTTGATGTCGAGATGGAAGGCCATGACCACATCCGGCATTTGACGCTTCAGGAGTCTGGTTTCGTACTGCTGAGTTCCCACATGGGCAACTACGAGATAGCCGGTTACTCGATAGAGCCGGAGAACAAACATCTCAACGCCATCGTCTTCTTTGGTGAGAAGGCTTCGATTATGGAGAACCGCAACCGCATGTTTGCCCGTACGAACATCGGCATGATCCCCATCCGTGAGGACATGAGTCATCTTTTTGAGATCGACCATGCCCTGAGCGATGGCGAGATCGTGAGTATCCCTGCCGATCGCATCTGGGGTTCGCAGAAGGTGCTCAAGACGGCGTTTCTGGGCAAGGAGGCGCGTTTCCCGATGGGTCCCTTCTCGGTGGCTGCCATGCGAGGCCTCGACGTGTTGGCCGTGAATGTGATGAAAGTGTCCTCCAAGCGATATAGGATTTATATCACACCCCTTGAGTACGACAAGGAGGTCCCCCGCAAACTTCAGACAGAACAATTGCTGCACGCCTACGTCACAGAACTCGAGCGCCTATTGAGACTTTATCCCACACAATGGTATAACTATTTTGATTTTTGGAAAGAATGAAAGAGTACACAGAAGAATTCCTGCGTCAGATTGACGTACACGAGCTGCTGCCACAGCAGGAGCCGTTTGTGATGATTGGCAGGCTGACCTATTTCGATGAGACGCGTACGGTCTCGGAGACAAAGATTGCCGCTGATAACATCTTCGTTGATGACGGCCGTTTCTCTGCCAGCGGACTCATAGAGAACGTGGCGCAGACCTGTGCCGCACGTATCGGCTTTGTGAATAAGTACATCCATGGCAACGGCATCCAGATAGGTGTCATCGGAGCCGTGAGGAAACTCGTCATCAACAGTCTGCCTGCTGCTGGACAGACCATCACGACCTCTGTCGAGACCATCAGCGAGGTGTTTGGTATGACACTGGCCAAGGCAACGGTCACCTGCGATGGTGAGGAACTGCTCTCCACGGAGATTAAGATTAGCGTGAGGGAAGGATGAAGAAAGAACTGAGGGCTTCGAAAGAACTGGAGATCCGCTTCAGCGAGATCGATATGATGAACGTGGTGTGGCATGGTGCCTACGCCTTGTATTTCGAGGATGCCCGTGAGGTCTTTGGCGCGAAGTACGACCTGACCTATATGGGTTACGTGAATCACGGCTATTATGCGCCCATCGTCGAACAGACCATCCAGTATAAGAAACCCATCCGCTATGGCATGCGTCCGCGCATCGACATCATCTATCGTCCCACGATCTCTGCGAAGGTCATCTTCGACTATGAGATCCACGACACGGCCGATGAGAGCCTGATTGCCATAGGCCACTCCGTACAGGTGTTCATGGACTTGCAGTATCAGCTGGTGTGGGACAATCCGCCGTTCTATCTCGAATGGAAGAAGCGCTGGGATGTGGAAGGGGATAGTTTGTAGTTTACAGATGATTACCAGAGAGGGTAGGAGTTGATGGTATATAAGGTTGCTGATAATATCCTGTCGCCTTTGGGTGCGACGACGGCGGAGAACTACCAGGCCGTGAAGGCGGGACGTTCTGCGCTGGCGCGTCATGACCAGCGGTGGTCGTTGCCAGATAAAGTGCTGACGGCCTCGCTATTCTCCAAGGAACAGGAGAAGCAATTCCTTATCAGCGGACTCTCCCGTTTCGAGTCGATGGTCGTCACGTCCGTCCGTGAGGCGCTCTCTCAGACCACGCTCGACGTCTCCCAGTCGAAAATCATCCTCATCATCAGTACTACCAAAGGCGACGTGGAACTGTTGGAAGAGTCTCCAGACTCTGACCACCTATCACCTGCTGACAGCGCTCAGCGCATCGCTAAGACCTTAGGCTTCACCACAGACCCCATCGTGGTATGCAATGCCTGCATCTCTGGTCTCTCCGCCCTGATCCTTACCTCGCGAATGCTCGAAGACGGACTGTACGACCATGCTGTAGTCTGTGGTGCAGACAGTCAGAGCCGCTTCATCGTCTCTGGCTTCCAGTCGCTGAAGGCCCTCTCGCCTGAGTCCTGCCGTCCCTTCGACATGGAGCGCTTAGGTCTGAACCTCGGTGAGGCTGCCGCCACGATGATCCTCTCCTCCATTGTCCATTCTCAGTGGAACCTCGGCCCTGGTGCCATCCGTAATGACGCCGTACATATCAGCAACCCCGCCAAGGATGGCGAAGGTTCTTGTCGTGCCTTAAAGGCTGTCGTCAGCGATGGCGATAAAGAGTCGTTGGCCTTCATCAATGCCCACGGCACGGCTACAATCTTCAACGACCAGATGGAGTCGGTGGCCATCGAACGGGCAGGCTTGGCAGGCATCCCCGTCAATGCCTATAAAGGCTGTTACGGCCATACGATGGGTGCTGCGGGCATGCTTGAGACCATCCTCTCCATGGCTGCCATCGACGACCATACGATCCTCGCCACACAAGGTTTCGAGGAACTGGGCGTCTCTGGCCATATCTCCCTCTCAGCCTCCCATCAGTCCACCTCCAAATCCGCCTTCGTCAAGATGCTCTCAGGCTTTGGTGGCTGCAATGCGGCACTGTTGTGTAACAAAGGGACGGTTCTTTTGTTACACCACGACGGCGATGATGTAACAAAAGAACCGTCCCTCTGTTATACGCATCGGGTGCGGATAACGCCTGACAGCGCAGGGGTTGATGGTCGTAGTCTCGCTATAGAAGGGACAGGTAAAGACCTGCTCAAAGCGCTCTATCACCATTATGTTGGCGACTATCCGAAATACTATAAGATGGACTCTCTGAGCCGTCTGGGCTTTGTGGCCAGCGAACTGCTGTTGCAGGCGGAGGAGGGTAGGGAGCGCTTCGTGGCATGTGATGACAGGGCTGTCATCTTCTTCAACCGATCCTCGTCCGTCTGTACCGACAGACAGTACATGGAGACGATAGCTGATCCGGAGAACTGCTTTCCCAGTCCCTCCGTGTTTGTCTACACCCTCCCCAACATCGTGACAGGCGAGATAGCCATCCGTAACCATTACCACGGTGAGACATCATTCTATATCCTGCCTCGTCGTGATGACCGTCTGATGCAACAGGTCCTCCATGCCTCCTGTCTCGACCCTGCCATGCAGTCCATCCTCTGTGGCTGGCTCGACTATGAGGACGACGCCCATTTCGAGGCAGACTTGCGTATATTGAATAAATCCGTATAATCCGTAAAATCCGTAGTATAAATATAAAAATGGAAGAATTGATATTAGAACTCAAACAGTGCATGATTGAAGCGCTGAACCTTGAAGAGATGCCCCCCGAGGACATCGATGCGGATGCTACTCTCTTCGGTGAGGACGGTCTGGGTCTCGACTCCATTGATGCCCTGGAACTGATCGTGCTTCTGGAGAAGCGCTATGGCATCAGGCTGGCCTCCCCTGCTGAAGGTAAGACCATCTTCAAGAGCGTGCGTACCATCGCTGAGTATGTGAACGAAAACCGTAAGAAATGAACATCGCTATCACGGGTGAAGGCATCGTCTCCGCCATTGGTCACGAAAAGACCGCTGTGCTGGAGTCCTTGCGCGAAGGCAGGTCGGGCATCGGTGAGATGCGCTATCTCCCTTCGGTACACCACGAGCTGCCCGTCGGTGAGGTGAAGCTCTCTGGCGACGAGATGAAATCCCTCCTGGGTATCGACATCTCGCAAGAGGTCAGCCGTACCGCCCTCATGGGTATCCTCGCCGTCCGTCAGGCCCTGGAGGATAGTCGTCTCCTGACTCCTGCTTCCAGTCTCCTGACTCCTGACTCCTCTAAAATCCTCCTCATCTCCGGCACCACCGTCGCAGGCATGGACCTTAGCGAGCAATACTTTGCAGAGATGATGGCCGACGGTGGTCATCTGGAGCTCCTGCGTCATCACAGCTGTGGCGACAACACCCGTCAGATAGCCGACTACTTTGGCTGTTTCACAGACTATACCACCATCTCCACCGCCTGTTCTTCTGCCGCCAACGCCCTTATTCTGGGTGCGAACATGCTGAAGGCTGGCGAGGCCGACATCATCGTGGCAGGTGGCACGGAGGCACTCTCTCTGTTCCATCTCAACGGCTTCAACTCGCTGATGATCCTCGACAAGGAGCGTTGTCGTCCCTTCGACGATACCCGTGCCGGATTGAACTTAGGCGAGGGGGCTGCCTATGTGGTGATGGAGACGGAGGAACATGCCCTTAAGCGTCAGGCATCCATCCACGCTTATCTCAGCGGCTATGGCAACGCCTGCGATGCCTTCCACCAGACGGCTTCGTCTGACAACGGCGAAGGGGCCTACCTCGCGATGCGTGAGGCCCTCGACATGGCGGGTCTGAAACCCTCAGACATCGACTATGTGAATGCCCACGGCACAGGCACACCCAACAACGACCAGAGTGAGAGTGTCGCCCTGCAGCGCGTCTTTGCATCAGACCTACCTCCTGTGTCGAGCACGAAATCCTTCACAGGCCATACCACCAGTGCCTCTGGCAGCATCGAGACGGTCATTTGTCTGCTCGCCATGCACCTCGGCTTCATCCCTGCGAATCTCGGCTTCTCGCATCCCATGCCTGACGGCATCGTTCCCTCCATGGGCGCTGACGGCTGCCAGCTCCGTCATGTCCTCTGCAATGCCTTCGGCTTTGGGGGAAATGATTCATCTTTAGTTTTTTCTGCCTCAGACATTTCTTCTTCCTCCTTCCTCCTCCCTCCTTCCTCGAATAACTCCACAATCAAACAACTCTCTCGCGTCGAGATCACCTCCATCGACCAGCTCGCGGAGATCCGTGAGTATGTCAAACCAATGGAAGCCCGTCGTATGGGTAAGCTGATGAAAGCCTCGTTGCTCTCGTCGTTGAAGGCTTTGCGCGAGGCTGGTGTCGACTGTCCTGATGCCATCATCACTGGTACGGCCCTCGGTATCTGGGAGACAAGTGAGGCTTTGCTTCTGCAAATGAAGGAAGAGGGTGAGGTGATGCTCAGTCCCACGAACTTCATGCAGAGCACCCACAACACCATCTCGAGCAACATCGCCATCCGTCTGGGATGTCATGGCTACAACGTCACCTATTCTCAGGGTGACCGTTCCCTCGAATGGGCCCTTCGCGATGCCCGTCGTCTCTTGGCCACCGGTCGTTACAAGACTGTCCTCGTGGGCTGTCACGATGAGGCAACGCCCCTCTACAGTTCCCTCATGGCGCGTCTCGGCATCACCGGCCTCCCTGCCATTCACTCCGTCGCCATCGTGCTCTCAAAAGAAACGACCACTAATTTAACTAATTAAACTAATTTATTCATGCGCAACAAAATTCGTGAAATTCGTGAAATTCGTGGTAAAAATAATTTAAATATGCTAATATGTATAAGGTCTTTCTTCTTGTCCTATTGCAATGCTTGTTGCTGACTGCAGGCCAGGTGTTCCTGAAGTTCGCCCTGATGCGCATGGCACCCTTCGGCTGGAACCGCACGTTCTGGTCGAGTGTGTTCCTCAACTGGCAGTTTGCTGCTTGTGGCCTCTGTTTCCTCGCGGCCTCGCTGCTGTGGATGTACATCGTCAAGGCGTTCCCCTTCAGCGTCGCCTATCCGATGATCAGCATGAGCTTCGTCGTGGGTATGATTGCAGCCGTCGTGTTTTTCCACGAGCAGGTGTCGTTGTCCAAATGGGTGGGTGTGCTGCTCATCGTCGCGGGTTGTCTGCTCATCGCAGGCCCTGCCCAGGCACAGGATGCGAAGGCTGCCCGTCAGCACATCATCGAGGCTGCCCAGCGCATGAAGACCATGCAATGCGACTTCGTGCAGACCAAGCACACCAAGCTGCTCGCTGATGCCTCTGTGTCGAAGGGCCGTCTCAGCTACCGCCAGCCAAACTGGCTCTGCTGGGAATACACGTCGCCCACCGTCCATACGTTCAAGATCGACGACGAGAAGGTGCTCATGAGCGACAGCCGCGGGTCGCATGAGGTCGACATCCGTCGCAACCGCATGTACCGTGAGATGGCCCGTCTGATGACGAACATCATGTCTGGCCAAAGCCTTGTCGGCGATCAGGACTTCCAGGTGACGCTTGTCCCTGCCGACGAGAAGAAGACGGAGTGGGTGGCCACGCTCGTACCCCGTCGTAAGGAGGTGCGTCGCATGTTTGCCAGCATCATCCTCCGCGTCACCCCTGCCCAGTGGCTCGTCCGTCAGGTGGAACTCGTCGAGTCCAAGGGCGACCGCACCGTTATCGAACTCAGTAACATTAAAATAAATCATTAGTATGGTACTCAAGAACAGTTTATACTCCATCGAAGGTCAGCAGTCCCAGGAGGGCGCCGTCTCTTACGACATCCGTCTCCACGCCGACCATTTCATCTACCAGGCTCACTTCCCTGGCGAACCCATCACCCCCGGCGTCTGCGTCGTGCAGATTGCCAAGGAACTCCTCGAGGAACATCTCCAGCGTCCGCTCGCCATCAAGGCCGTGAAGAACGTGAAGTTCCTCGCCGTCGTTTCACCCCTGGAGCATCCGCAGGTGCGCTACACCTTCCGTCAGATCCGGGACACCCCAGAGGTTGTCACCGCCCAGGTCGACATCTCCGATGGCGACACCTCTATGACCGCTATATCATTCACATGTAAATAATTACTTTTTAAAATCATTAGGTTATGAGAAAGATTTTTACTTTATTGTTTGTTGCCATGACAGCCATTGCTGCCCGTGCAACAGATTACAACGTACCCATCACGATAACCATAAACGGAGTGTCGTCTGAGCAGACGGGTGTCATTACGGTCGTTGAAAAGAACGGAGGACAGTATGACCTCACTGTGAAGAATTTTATTCTGCAGACCATAAATGGCCCTATGGGTGTTGGCCACGTGGTACTGAAGGGGATTGAATCCTATCAGGATGGCGACGCCACCTTGCTCCTCACCGAGGATCAAGTACAGATGACCGAAGGCGACGACCCCAATGTTTCCGTTTGGCTGGCAAGTACGCTGCCCCCCGTCAACGTCCTGCTGTGTGGAAAGATTGAAGGCGGTCACCTGCGCTGCCATCTTGACATCGACATGACGGAGAGCTTGGGACAGGTCATCCAGGTGGCCATGGGCGAGGGCTGGCAGATGCCGAATCCCGGATTCGAGTTCTGGCACGACGCCGGCACTCATAAGGAGCCAAACGGCTGGCATTCCTTTGGGAGTGCCACAGGTATTTGGGCAGGATCTGCCGGTAATCACCTCTCACAGTCAAAAAATGCTCATTCGGGTGAGTCCTGCGCACGTATCTATTCTACATCCATCTTCGGCATCGTAGCCAATGGCACGATGACCACTGGCCGTTTGAATGCCGGTGCCATGATAGCAGACGACCCTGCCAACAATGCCTACCTCGACACAAGCCTGTCTGATGTTGACGGCAATGGTAATCCTTTCTACATCCCCTTGTATTCCCGTCCCGATTCTGTGGCTGTGTGGATGAAGTTCAAGCAGGGTTCGAAAAACAGCCAGCATCCGTATGCCACCATCAGTGCTGTCATCACCGACGGCACCTACTATCAGGATCCTGAGGATAAAGCCTACACCAACGTCGTCGCAAAGGCCAAGAACAATGAGATTGCCACCACCGACGGCGAATGGGTTCGCGTCACGGCTCCTTTTGTCTACACGGAGAATGCCGTTGAACCGAAGGCTGTGCTGGTAACCATCTCCACCAATGCTGATCCCGGCCAGGGCAGCGACGGCGACGAAGTGCTGGTCGACGATATCGAGTTTGTTTACAACGCCAAGGTGACCGGTTTGAAGATCAAAGGTCAGGATGTGCCAGACTTCAGCCCGGAAGTGACGACTTATGAGATGGTGCTCGACGAGGAAATCACCACAGACGACATTGAGGTCACCGTCGAAGGGGCTACCGCCAATGTTGCCAAGATGGTGTCGATAGTTGACGGCAGCTATGTATGTTCTGTTGTCGTTCTCAGCGCTGACATGTCGACCATGTCACACTATGTCATCGACGTCAAGAGCAGTGCCTCTGCCATCCGTGGTATCCAGACAGCCACCAACCGTTCAGCCACCTACTTCACGCTCGACGGCCGTCAGGTCAAGACGCTTCTCCCTGGCCGCATCTACATCTGCCGTCAGGCCGATGGTACGGTCACAAAGATCCGTCTCTAACCACTCCGTTCCTGAGCTGTGCATCAGGAACCCTATCCAAACAATAATCCCCCGCCCAATCCGGCGGGGAATTATTTGTGTACGCTCGACATGAGCAATGTCTAACGGGAGTAAGTCCCAATAGCGGGAATCACACAGCCCAAGGCAAGGGTCTCCATTGTGAGGTGGAATCTGAAGGAAGCCGGCGGCAAACATTTGGCCTGACGAACAGGAACTTCATATAAGTCCAATTCTGAAAATGCCATATCCAATGCCAACTTGAAGTTGAAAGGCTACCCTTGCTTGTTGGATTCTTATCTCGAATGGCACCCAAAGTAGGAACCGCCGTATGCCGAACGGCACGTACGGTGGTGTGAGAGGTCGGAAAATGAAGAGGGTGTGTCAAAATAGGCACATCTCTTTTTCTTGTATGTCAATCGGCAGTCAGGACGGATCTAACGATCCTGGTTGCTGTTTTTCATTTTCTCATTATTTATCCCAAATCGGTCGTTAGCCCCAATTCTCTTTAGCAATATCAAAATTCTCAGTTGTCCTCCACAGTCCCAAGAACGCTTGTCGTTGGTTCATGTTTCGCACAAGACGTAAAACATTTTTATCGCCTTTCTTTTCGAG
>JAFVGS010000035.1 GCA_017474845.1 Prevotella sp. | reverse complement strand
TCTGTGATAATCTCTTAGTCTGTGAGAATCTGTGTAATCTGTGGCTACTGTAAGGGCTTGCCCAGTTTCTCCAAGGGTTTCTTGGGGAGTTTAGTCCATGTCTCTTTCCTAGGCACATTACTGTCCTCAAAGGCATTCTCCTTTACCACCTGTCTCCGCCACGTCAGATAGTTCTCGCTCGTGGTCTCCATATCCCCCGTGTTCCGCGACATGTTATGGTACTCCTTTCCTATCAGGTAGAAGTCGCCGTCCTGATAGCGATAAGAGAAATTACTGTTCTCAGTCCCCCAGCCACCCATACTGGCGAACGTCTCCAGCGAGATCCTCAGCACGCCCTTCTCCGTGACTGTCAGACTCGCATCAATACTCACATACTCATCCTGACGGGCAGGAATCACCTGGTCGTACTGCCGCCACAACTGCATCTTGCCCTCCGCCGTACCGAAATACACGGCCAGCAGCGGCTGGTTGAAGTTATACACATACCCGTCATCGCGAGTCTTCGTATTCTCCTTGAAGTCTGGCGTCGCCACCACCACGAGATCCGCGATGCCGTCCTTGTTCAGGTCGCCCGTCGCCTCAGTATGCTCCCACCCCTTCGGCACAAGGTCTTCCACGCCCCTGCCCTGCTTCTGCAATTCCTGCGCCTGCACTCCGACACACAGGCACAACATTACCACACAATCTATAATCCTTTTCATCTCTTTTTGTTTGCTGCAAAGTTAAGTATTATATTTCACATCAACAAATATTTTATCGGAAAAACGATAATCATAATACACCTTAATTTATATAGTCTGCTCTGGCGTGGGCTAACCGCGTTGAATGTTTTTCCTTGAATTGTTTGGATTATTGCCGACATACGGACTATTCTTTGTCACAACTTTCAAACGAGGAGGCTACAGCCGACCTATTGGGAAATCTCGATGATATGGAGAATAGTCCTATAGCCCTCCTCTACCAGAGCGGATATCTCACCATCAAGGGTTACGATGAACGTTTTGGCACTTATATGCTTGGGTTCCCGAATCGCGAAGTGGAAGAGGGTTTTACACGATATCTTGTACCTTATTACACCCCACTGAAAAAGGAACAGACGGTCACATTCGTCAAGGGTTTTGTCAAGGATGTTGAAGAAGGAGAGCCAGAAAAATTCATGTCACGCTTAGAAGCCCTTTTCGCTAATGGCAACTACCAGATAGCAGGCGATGCTGAGCTTTATTTCAGCAATGCCCTCTATGTCGTATTCCAACTAATGGGGTTCTACGTAGAGGTGGAGCGTGCCACTTCCGACGGCCGGATGGATATGATCGTCAAGACCTCAGACTATATTTACATCCTTGAGTTCAAACTTGACAAGACTGCCGACGAGGCCTTACAGCAGATCAATGACAAAGAATACGCCAAGCCTTTCGAGCACGACGGCCGTCATATATATAAAATAGGTGTCAACTTCTCTACAAAGACCAGGCGAATCGACGGCTGGAAAATTGCAGAATAATCGTAACTTTGCGCCATCGCTTGTTCTTGCTTAGGCAAGCAACCATAGGTCGAGCGAGCCCAGCAATGTATACCTTAAATTACGACTCTGCCCACATTTTCATCTAATGTCCTCCTCACACCCTCAGCTTCACCCAATAGAGGATGCCGGAAGTGGTGTGCTTGCTTTGGAACTTGTATTCGGGACGATTGAGGTAGTTGCCGATTTTGCGGAACGTGCCTTCGTCCTCCTTGTAGCCCTTGAAGTGTTTCTTCAGCAGGGCGGAGAGTTCTTTCAGCGACATCCACTCCCCTTCCTCATCGCTTTGGGCATTGGCAGCGGGAGCCGGATTACGGGGCTTCTGGATGACGGCCATCAGCATCTCGCCGAGGCCGTTGAGCCGCTGGTATTGTAGGTTGTGCTCCATCAGCGCACTCTCCTCCTCCCTCGTCAGCCAGTAACGCTCACCGTGACGGATCTCCTGCAACAACTGAGCATAAAGCTGGTCGTGCTGCACGGGCGACAGGAAGTCGATGTCACCGTCGACAGCCACACAGACAAAACGACGTGAGCCAGAGGGATCCGTCAAGGGTGTCTGGTCGTTGGTGGTGCCGATGAACGAGGCATAGCGGCGGTTCGAGGTATAGGCCTTGCCGTAGGGCGGACGGTATTTCAGATCGGCCGTCGAGACGAGATACTTCAAGACAATCTGCTGCCGTTGGGTGATCTTGTCGAACTCGTCGAGGTTGATAAGTCCGAACGATGTGAGGCCGAGGTTCAGATCCTGCTCGTTCTTGAAGTTGATGCGGTCGTTATAGTAGTCCAGCAGGTCGCGGGGCATCAGGATGCGGCAGAAGCTCGACTTGCCGCAGCCCTGCCTTCCTATTAATAAAGGTACGAGGGCATTACCCGTCAGCTGGCCCTTTCCCAGCCACATCGCCACCATCGAGCGCATCCAGATATGGAAGAGGTGCGTCCAGTCCGCCCACTCCGTCGGGATTCTCTCGGCCATCGCCGTCACACGATCCTTCCCGTCCCACTTCGGCAGATGCTCCAGGTAGTCGTTCAACGGGTCGAAGCGCTCGATGTCGTCGGAGTTCACGTAGCGTCGGATGTCCTTGTCCCAGCAGCGGATACCTTGCTCAAGGGCCCGCATCGTGATGGAGTTGCGTGCCTCCTCCGTGAGATCCTGATAGGAGAAGCCGATGCCCGTTCTCATCCGATACTCGGCGACGCCCCGCATCACGTTCTTCCGCAGTTCGTAGTTCGCATTGAGGAAGATGTTGATCTTCATCGTCAGCAGCGTCTCTTGCGGGATGTTTTTTGTGCGCCGGATGCCCTTCTTCTCCATATACTTCCTGACATGTTCTTCCCGATAGGCGTTCTCAAACACCTTCTTCACCAGCTGCTCCTCGTTCCAGTAGTCAGACTGCTGGATGGTCTGCCGCTGTGCGACGGCCATCGGGATGCCCGTCTCCTGACAGTACTGCGCCAGCCTCGTCAGCGTGGCGTGGCGACGCTCCTCCTTGTCGGCGATGCCCTCCGTATCGTCGTATGCCTTGGTGAGGTTAAACTCGAAGACAATCTGCTGGTTACGATAGCTGTCCTTGTCAGAACGTCCTGCTGTCTGACTGTATGAAGTCTGATGGGAGATAGCGGCGGTAGGTTTCTCTGCCTTGGCGTAGATGGGTGTCGCCAGGGGATTATATACCATCTGCGGGTCGTGGCTCATATAACAGATACGGCGCGTCGACGGTTCCAGCTTCTCGATGGTGACGCCCAGCTGACCGTTGTAGATGAGTCGGGCCCGCTCGTAGAGGTTCTCGTGGAAGAGAGGTATTTCTTGAGAGGAAAGAGGAAAGTGGAAAGAGGAAGGAGATATGTCTGACGGTGGAGTATTCTGTGGCTTAGAGTATTCTCTTTCCTCTTTCCACTTTCCACTTTCCTCTAACAGTTCCCCCCTACAGACAATCTTCACCGACTGTCCGTCGGCACCGACGAAGGCCATCAGCGTCTGGGGCATCTCACCGGCACCACGGCGCACGGCCTCGGCCTCGTCCTGACTTGTCAGGTTGTTCACCTCCAGCAGCACCAGGCCCGTATAGCCTTTCGTCACCAGTTCGTGGTTGCGGTTTTCCTGTTCCAGGGCGAAGCAGATGCGCGGCAGGTCCTTCGGCCAGTCGGCATAGCCCTGGATTGTGCCGAAGGCGTCGATTGACTTGTACACCATCGTCGGCCATTCACGGCGGAACTCCCTGACGGCCAATTCATATTCTTCCGAGCAGATAAGGTTTGCCACTTCCTGCACCTCCATGAGGCGCAGCGTCTCACGACGACGATAGTTCTTGATAAGCGTGATTTTTGCTGCCATAATGTCTGTTATTAACTTTTCTGCAAAGGTACGATAAAATTTTGAAATGTGCAAGCAAAATCTCTAGAAAAAAATCACAAAAAGTGGCTCAAAACGTCATAATCACAAGTAAATATCTGAAATACAATAAGTTAGAATATGAAGTTTACTATTATAAAACGTCATAGAAACGTCATAAACAGACACAAAACCATGATTATACGTGCTTATCGCCTTAACTTATGATAGGAGTTCATGATAGTTTAGACAGTCTGAACTGTCAGTTTACCTAGACTAAACTGACAGTTTACCCAGTGTAAACTGTCAGTTCAGACCATTTGTGCTATAGTCAACTGCCTGATTTTTTAATTATTTAAAGCACATTATATATCGAATCATGTACCACAAAAGCACAATTATGACGTTTATATGACGATTTGAAATAGTAAACGTCATAGTATAACAATCTGATAATCAATCAGATAACTATCACAATGACGTTTTAAGCCAGTTTTAATGAAATTATGAAGAAAAATAATTTTTATAACAACAAAAACAAAAAGTTCCTTATTTGTTTTGTATTGTCCTCACTTATTCGTACCTTTGCACTATGAAAGAGAAGAAAGAACAACAGCCACAGGCGATGCCGTCGCAGGAAGAGGCTTTCCGTGAGAAAGTCCAACATTATTCAGTGTGTTTCATCGAAAACTGTCCGCTCAAGGAGCAATGCCTCCACTGGCTCGTGGGACAGTATGCCGACCCCATGCCGTTCGTACAGACATCCATGAACCCTCGCAATCCGAAGATCGGAAGCGAGAACTGCGAGAAGTTCCGTCCGAACGTCCGGGCCGTCATGAAAAAAGGCATGACCCGCTTCTACCTCGACATGCCGGGCCGCGTGGAGCACAATATCCGCCAGGAGCTCATCTGGCACTTCGGCCGCACCCAATACTTCGAGATACGAAAGGGCCTGCGCCTCATCTCTCCCGAAGACCAAGAGGTCATCGCTGCCGTCTGCCGCTCCCACGGCTGGGACGGCCCCTTCGTCTACGACGGCGAGGAGGAAGACTGGCAGTGGTAGGCCTATGCCACCACAATTATCCAAATCGGATAATCTTTTTTGGATAATTATTTGGAGATTCGAATAAAATCATGTATCTTTTGCAGCAACAAACTTACAAACTGAATCATTCATTAACTTACAAAACTTAAGCATTATGGATTACAAGATTATTGACATTGAGGGAGTAGGCGACGTGTATGCCGAGAAGCTGACCGCCGCAGGTATCAACAAGGTGAGCGAACTGCTCGAGAAGTG
>JAFVGS010000034.1 GCA_017474845.1 Prevotella sp. | reverse complement strand
GTGTTGTTTCGACCGCCGGTAGAGCGCTTACCGTAAACGAGAGACTTCTCTGGCACGGATGCAGTAATATCCTCGAACGTGCCAATAATCTTGTGTCTTTGACCCGGAGTTACGGGCTTTAATTTACGTACTGCCATTTCTTATTGAATATTGCTATAAAAATCAATTACGTCGCCCTCCTTCAGAGTGACGATTGCCTTCTTGAACGCGTTCTTCTGACCCTTGATAAGGCCTGCCTTGGTGTAGCGCGAGCTGCGCTTGCCGGCGTAGCGGATCGTGTTCACGTCGAGGACTGTCACATTGTACAGGCTCTCGATCTCTTTCTTAATCTCAAGCTTATTGGCTTCGGGCTTCACGATGAAACCATACTTGGTCTCAGCCTTCTTGGTGCGTGCCTCGCCCTTCACCTTATAAGTTTTCTCTACAGAAGACTTGTCTGTAATCTTGGTCATCTTCTCAGTGACCAGGGGTTTGATGATAAATGCCATAATTTTCAATTATCAATTATCAATTATCAATTATCCGAGGATACCGTCGATCACCTCCAGAGACTTCTCTGAGATCACCAGCACGTCAGCGTTCAGCACCTTGTAGGTGTTCACGGCCTGTGCCTCCATCACCTCTGCACCCTGCAGATTACGAGCCGACAGATATACATTGTTATTATCACCTGCCAGAACGAAGAGCGACTTCTTGCCGTCCACTTTCAGGTTCTTGGCAATGTTTACGAACTCCTTAGTCTTCGGAGCGTCCAGTTTGAAGTCTTCCACCACGACGATGGCATTCTCCTGGGCCTTGTAGCTCAGGGCCGACTTACGGGCCAGCTGCTTCACCTTCTTGTTCAGCTTGAAGCTGTAGTCACGGGGTGTGGGACCGAACACGCGGGCACCACCACGCAGGAGCGGAGAGTTGATGTCACCATGACGGGCACCGCCGCCACCCTTCTGACGACCGAGCTTGCGGGTACTTCCGGAGATCTCACTTCTCTCCTTCGACTTGGCATTACCCTGGCGCTGGTTGGCCAGATACTGCTTCACATCCAGATAAATCACATGGTCATTAGGTTCAATGCCGTAGATAGCATCGTTCAGAGTTACCTTGCGTCCGGTCTCCTGACCTTTGATATTTAATACGCTAACTTCCATCTTACTTGTTGATTAATACAGTTGAACCATTATAGCCAGCGCAGCTTCCCTTCACGAGAATCAGATTGTGCTCTGGAATTACCTTTAACACTTTGAGGTTCTGGGTTGTCACGCGGTCGCCACCCATCTGGCCACCCATGCGCATGCCCTTGAACACCTTGGCGGGATAAGAACAGGCACCGATAGAACCCGGCTTACGCAGACGGTCGTCCTGACCGTGTGTAGACTGGCCTACGCCGCCGAAACCGTGACGCTTCACAACGCCCTGGAATCCCTTACCTTTAGACGTGCCGACAACATCGACGAACTCAGCTCCCTCGAAGATGTCGACAGTAACGGTGTCGCCGAGGTTGAGCTCCGCGTCAAACTTGAACTCGGCCAAGTGGGCCTTGGGGGTCGTGTTGGCTTTCTTGAAGATACCCATCATAGCTTTGGTGGTGTTCTTCTCCTTCTTCTCACCGAAGGCGAGCTGAACGGCCTTGTAACCGTCCGTCTCGACTGACTTCACCTGAGTGACAACACAAGGACCAGCTTCGATAACAGTGCACGGTACATTCTTACCGTCGGCACTGAAAACGGATGTCATTCCGATTTTTCTTCCAATTAATCCTGGCATTTCAGTTTAAAATTAATAATGTTATAAATATAATAAATTCCTTTTTAAGTGTCATCTTTGCCATCCGAGGCACACAAACCCACTTAAAAAGGAACCTCAACCGCTTCATTTTTGAAGGCTAAGTTGCTCTTTATCAGGGTATTGATAGCTCTCGGGCCAGCGCAATACGCACTTTTGCGGCTGCAAAGGTACACATAATAAATGAGACGGGCAACATTTTTTACCCGCCTCACTGAATATTTAAGATTTTTTATACTTTCGCAGATTGATAATCATTGCAATCCTTGCCACTGACCCCGGATTGGCTTGCATTGAGTGTACAGACTTGGGCAGTTGAACACCTGATGCAGCTCGCTGTCCGGCTGTTTGATGATCTCCACACTCCGCTGGTGGGTATCCCAGCCATCGCCCATGATATACAAGTAGACCACACGGCCCTCGCCCGAGAACTGCAGGTCCTGATGCTTGTTCACGCTGGCTTTCATCTCCACCGTATAGGGACGCTTCGGCGAATAGCCGTTCTGCGGTGTGGCTCCCTTCAGCACGGCAGCTGGCAGATAGCGCTGGTGATAGCTGTCGTTGGCAGGAGCATATTCAGACGTGCCGTACTTCTGCTTCAGCTGCGACACGACGGAATTGACGTTCGACGGCCAGCTGATCAGCTGGATGCAGCGCAGGCCCTCCTCTCGGTCGCGGCCATAGATCTCCATCGCCATCGGCATCATCGCAGCCGTGCCGTGGGGCGTCTTGCCCAGGAACTCCTTGTAGAGCGCCTCAAACTCCTCATAGTCCTTCGGCACATTGGTGAATGTCACCACGCCCGTTGCACTCTTGCTATACTTCTCGGCGGTCAGATTGCCTTTCATCGTGTACTGATGCTCGCCATAACTCCACGTGCCCTGTGCCTGAGCCGACAGCCCCAGCACACAAGCCATTACCATAAAAACAATTTTCTTCATATCTGTCTTGGTTTTGGATGATTACGAATTCGCTTGCAAAGGTACGACAAGTTTCCCAATCCTCCAAACATTTCCCGAAAAAAGTCACGCCGCGAAGATACATGAAGTAAAGGACGTAAATGAACTCAAGGTAATTTTCTTCCAAAAAGTTTGGCGATTTCAAATAAAAGCCTTAACTTTGCAGCCGTTAAATCTTTAGTTAAATTCTTAAAAGCTATTATTATGGAGAATAAAGAGACAAAGAAAGGAGATAAGGAAATGGAAGTGGAAATCAGCGAGCGGTACATCAACCCGTACACCGACTTTGGGTTCAAGAAGCTGTTCGGCACTGAGCTGAACAAGGACCTGCTGATCAGTTTCCTCAATGCGCTGTTCCACGACAACCCCGAAATCACTGACCTCACCTACTTGAATACCGAGCACCTGGGCGAGGGCATCGTAGATCGCAAGGCTGTCTTTGACGTCTATTGCCGTCTGGCCGACGGCAGCCGCATCATCGTCGAAATGCAGAAGGCCGAGCAAGAGAACTTCAAAGACCGCAGCATCTACTATTCCACCTACCCCATCCGCGAACAGGCTCCAAAGGGCAAGTGGGACTACCGTCTGGAGGATGTTTATACGGTGGGCATACTGAACTTCACGTTCCCCGACGGCGAGTACCCGTCTGACAGCATGATCCACGAGATCAAGCTGAAGGACGTGGAGGACAACCATGTGTTTTATGACAAGCTGACGTTCGTCTACCTGGAGATGCCGAAGTTCAACAAGACGGAGGACGAACTGGAGACGATGTTCGACAAGTGGATGTTCGCCCTGTCGAACCTGGCCCGTCTGCTGGAACGTCCCAAAGCCCTTCAGGAGCGTATCTTCTCCCACCTGTTCGAACAGGCTGAGGTTGCCCGCTTCACCCCTCAGGAGCGCAACGAATATGTGGCGAGCAAGAAAGAGTACTGGGATGCCTATAGCATTGCGACCACCTACTATAATAAAGGCTTGAATAAAGGCTTGGCTGAAGGTGAAGCAAAACGTGCTAAAGAACGCTTGACCAATGCCAAGGCACTATTAGACAATGGCGTACCACTCGAAGTGATTGTCAAGAGCCTCCACCTCACAGACGACGAGGCCGCCACGCTTCGGTTATAGTAAAATGCTTACCTTTGTAACTAAATAATATTTCAAGACCTGAAATATATATTCCAAGGCCTGAAACATATATTCCAAGGCCTGAAACATAGAACACTCAAGAGATGAGCATATAACAGAAGGGACGGTTCTTTTGTGACATCCGAGATATTACAAAGAACCGTCTCCTACACTCATCTCCCTCCTGTTTTCGTGTCTAACGAAAGAACCGTTCCCTGATCTTCTCGCATACCATTTCTCTATCATCGGTCCGTCCACCGTCTTCCGCAGCCTGCGCCCCGCCTGTTCTTCCTTATACTGCTTTTCCTTCATTGTCAGATTGTTTTTAATCCATAGAAAAAGGGAGCCCGAAGGCTCCCCGTATTTCGAGAAAAAAGTGAGGGCGGTGCCGTCCGCCGTGGCGGAAGCGCCGCCCTCCTGTTTGTCAGTTGCCTAACGGATCAGAGAGCCGTCCCTTAATCTCTCCCTGTTTTCTGTGCCTCAAACCAATCAAAGACCTCTGTCCCCCTGATCTTCCCGTAAACATATGTTCGTGCACCGCGAACTTATATTCATCAGCTGCGAACAAAACTTTTCTTTTTGGGGAACAATTCGGGCGAACCGCCAAACGATTCGCCCGAAAAGTCATGTACTGATGCCGTTCCCTTTCTACTTAACAGACTTAAAGTCGATTTCCAAGGTCGCATAGTTCGCGGCGTCGTCGAGGTAATCAAAGTGATAATGCGTATATCCTCCCCACCCGTCGTTCGTATATTTCTCACAAGAGTAGCCTGATATTCCCATACCATTGGCTGGTGTTCCTTCGAAGGTCATCCTACTCAATGATAATGGGTCAGAAGCACTTTTTTTACCTATTTTATTGACTGGAATATTTGAATATGTCGCCGTGAAGTTGTACTTTTCATGTCCGAATACAGATTCGGAGATAACCCTTTTGCATGTCAGGCTTGTTACACGCGCTTCCTTATAGTCGCCCGTTATGCCTGTGACATCGAACGAGACATCATATTTCTGACCACGATACTCATATTCAGCTTTCACATGCAATGTAGAGCCAGAGAAACTACTGGTAATGTTTTCCGCCGTGAAACTTTGGTCCATATATCCCCCTTCACCACTTCTGTTCACATATTCTTCTGTCTTATCAAGCTTACCTTTTTCATTATAATGGTTCTGCGTACAATTAGTAACAAGGTGAGTCTTGAATTTAAATGAACTTATCTCGACTTGGGTAATCTGCTGCTGTTGACTTGTGTCTCCACTTGTGTCTCCCGCCTTCTGCTTCACCTTGATGGGCAGCAATACAATGTCATCTTTCGTCGGATTCATGGAGTTCGTGGCAAAGGCGTAGATGGTACCCGTGCGCTCTTTGTCGGTATTGTTGGGAGCGGCTGTCACTGTGAAGACGCCATCCGAGACATTCTTGATGGTGATCCAGTCTTCGCAATCAGAGTCGGTAAAACCACCACAGTAGGGGTAGGACTTCTTGTCAACATTCACCGTCTGCTCGCCACCCTCGGCCTCGAAGGTCAACTCAGTGGGCGAGGCTTCTATCTCTGTGTCTTTCTTCAAATTGAAGTAGATATCTGACTGTTCGGTGGAGTTATACCACAACCATAGAATATCAACGCCTTCGCTGCTAAATCCAATATCATTGTAAGGAATGAAAAGCATGTCGCCGACGGTCACCTTTCCACTCTTCGGAAGGATGCGCTCGCAACCCTTTTCGATATAGGTGACATAAAGGGTGATGGTGGTCGGGCTAAGGGCACAACGGCCTTCCAGGAGCACATTCCCATTCTTGTCAGTGCAGTAGAACGTGTAGCACCCCTTGCCACTCGGACTTTCAATGCTGATGGTCAGATCATAAGTATCGTTGACATATTCCTGATCCAGGAATCCGGGTTTCCAGTCAATGTGCAAAATATCCTTGGCACGCTGGGTAAACCAATCGAGTTCGTTTTTGCTCAACTGCATGCCGCTGGCATCGTCCAGCGCATTTTGAATTTCCTTCTGCAGCGCCTTAAGCTGGTCGGCGGTCAGGTCCGACAGTACTTCGGTCAGATCCTGCGTCGTAGGCACAATCTCCTTCAATTTTTTCGTCAGGAGCTTCAGGTTGAAGTTCATGGTGTCGATGCACTTCTCTGAGGTGAGGTTGCCTTCGACGGCTTGTAGGACAAATCCAGTGTTGGTCTCCACAAAGTCGTAGGCCAGCTTTCCATACTGGATGAGGTCATCGCCAAGGGCAAACACGACGTCGGCACCAGCCGAGATGAGCGGACCGGCACACTTGAGCGTCATGTCTATCTCGCGCAGGTTGTTGTCCAACAGATACTCGGCCAGTTCCTGAGCTGCCGTCTGTTTCGACTCCACATTCTCGGCAAACACGGCGTGATATATATCATAGGCCGCACCGTCCAGCTCGCCTTTCGAGAATTTCTCCCAGAATTCGTCGCAGCCCATGCGGTATTGATTATCCAACAAAAAGTCGTTGCTTTTATTCTTTTTGGCATTCATAATCTGGTGCCATATCTGCTCTCGCGACTTCTTGTCCATCTTGCCGCTCTTGACCATGGCGCCAATCAGCGTAGCGCGGTGGGTTGCCTTCGTACTTGAAACCACCTTCTTAAAATTGTAGGCGGCCAGAATACCGCTCCACAGACCTCGCGTAGAGGCCGTCGTGGGTTGATTGGCCAGCAGTTCGACCAGTTGCCAGTAGCGGGTGACATCGTTGCACGGTGCATCCGGAGCAATGCCGTGCATCACGCTGCGAGCAACAAGCTCACTGAAAAAGTTGACGCAGTCCTCTTCTGATAGCGCGACATTCGTTTCGGGAAGTTTGGGCGTATTGCCACCACCGTTGTCATCATCTGTTTTACTACAGGCTCCCATCATCAGAGCCAGCACTGGCAACAGCAGCCAGTAGTAGATTTTCTTTTTGTTCATTGTAAATAATCCTTATATTAAAAACTATGGTGCAAATATAGGCAATTCCCCCGAAAAGGGACTGCCAAATACGGAAAATCGACTGCAAAAACGGATTTTGGCAGTCGATTTTATGTAAAAGCCCTTAGTTTAGTTCTTGAAACAGCGTTCTAACTGGCACTCACAGGCCTTACCTTATTATATATATCACACCCTCTTGAACTTCACTTCATACTGGAAAAAGCCTTCATAATCAAGGATCAGATCCAAAAAGGTTGATGTCAAGCTCTTGATGTTCATGTATGAGATGACGACTTCATCGTATTCTACGTCATCTGACGTCATAGTCAAGGCATTCCCTTTTACGCTCCATTTCCCCGTTTCGTATCGGGTTTGGTATGTGCCATTCGCATTGAAAGTAACGCGATCACCAACCTTCAGGCCGTCTATTACTTCAATGTCGCCGATTTCAAATCCGCCGATTTCGTAACCCTCCCCATAAGCAGACGATAAATCGATTGAAGTAACTTCCCAGGTTCCGACAATCGTTGTATCCCCTTGGATTCCGTCATCTTTGTCATCATCTCCGCACGATACAGCCACGAAGCTGAAAACAGCCATCAGGGCAAAAGCCCAAATTGATAAATACTTTTTCATTTCTTTTAATTTTTGTGGATTAATAATATTTGAAATTCATAAAATGCTTTTACACGAACCATGTCAACCATCTAAAAAACTATTTGCAAAGATAGGCAATATCCCCGAAAAGGGACTGCCAAATACGGAAAATCGACTGCCAAAACAGTTCTTGGCAGTCGATTTGCGGGGTAATGGGCTTTTTCATTCACCCATTTGGCCGAAAATCATTCACCCGTTTGGCCAGAGCGGCTGAGCCATTCGCTGGTGGTCATGCCGGTAACGTCCTTGAAGATGCGGAAGAAGGAGCGTTCGCTGGTAAAGCCTGCCGAGGTGTAAGCCTCGAAAACCTTCATGTCTGGATGCTGACGCAGGAGCCGCTGCACGTAGCCGACACGATACTCATTGAGGAACTGCGTGAAGGTCATGCCGCGACATTCCCTGATACAGTCGGAAACATAGCGGCTGTTGGTACCTAACTCTGCTGCCAAGTCAGCTGCCTTCAGATCGGTGTTTCGGAAAAGATGACGCTCGTCCATCAGCTGGCTGATACGCTCCAGCAATTCTTCACTCCTATTATTGGAACTGGTTTCTGGCTCTGACTGCTCTTCATGACTTTCCACGCGCTCTGGTTGCCGGACAGGAAGTACATCCTTCCTCCTCCGCCTGTAAACCACTATCGATGCACTCACCAACAGCACGGCGACGACGGCCAAGAGCCACCATAGCAGACTGGCCGGCCAAAGGCTGGCTGCCGATGTCACGTCGTCCTGACGCCCTAAAGGGATGAGCCATGCCGAAGCCGTAGGGGTGAAGTTGTCTGAGTCGTAGTCGGTTTTCGAGCTGCCGCCAATGATGGCCAGATTCCCCTGAGGTGTCAGCGCAGGAACGTAGAACCCACAGTCGGGAAGGGGATCGGTACAGTAGAGTGTCAAAGGGGCAGGCCGTTCGGTGTATCCGATACTGACCACGTAGAGCCGCTTGTCCTTGCCGACGCCACAAAGATAGGCTTGCTTCGCATGGCGGTCGGCCATGATGTAGCCTCTGTCATAGATGATGGGCCCAGCGCCCAACGGACTCATCATTGGTATGGGGCAGACGGTGGGTAGCAGTGTGAAGACGGTGTCTTCCACCAGCACGACGGCCACCTGTCCTGCAGGCTGTCCCTTCAGTTCGGGCTTTTCACGTGTACGCTCAAAGTTCCTCACAGCCATGAGGTAAGCATAGTGTCCCTGCGCCTCGTCTCCAATGAAACCGGCATCAGCCGTTGTGGGGGCATTGTACGTCAGCGGTTTCCACTGCTGAAGCAACGGCACGGTGAACGGTTCGCCATGAAGGCGGTCGACGACAATCGTATCGGAAAGATGATCACGGGTGTCACGGTCACTCAAAATGAGTACATCGCCCTGCGACGTACGGAAGAGGAAGGGAACAACCCGCTCTACGGTGACTGGCTTGACAGGAGTGAAGAACTTCCGACCGTCGAACATTTCAATACCATCGCCGGCATACCAGTTGCCAGTGATGACGACCTGACCACTATCCAACTCCATGGCCGATGCCAGCGTCCTCTTCTGATCCAGACAGCCAAAACCAGTGAATGAGTGGCTTGCCGGATCGTACATCTCCACCCCATAGGTCTGACCCACACCCATCTCCTCCTTGCTGCCTCCGGCCAACAGGACACACCCGGAACGCAATACCAATGCCGTGCCGTGGTCGTGGATATAGGTCATCGCCAACTGGTGCCATTCGCCGCCACTCAGATATTCTGCCGTGGCCGTGGGCACGAAGCCATTGGTATGGCCACCAGCCACCATCAGTTCGCCACCGGCACAGAATACGGCGTGGCCCTCACGTGGTGTGTTCAGGTCAGGCAGGCGTTCAGGCACGACGTGTACCAGAGGGCATTGATTACCCTCCACAGCCAAGACCGGCGCACCAGCAGCTGCCAAACAGAGCAGCAGAATGAGTCTATACAAGATCATTGTTTCACTAAAAAAGCCGAAAGCCACAGGGCTTTCGGCTTCATTCTATCCGTTGGACGCAGGGTACTATACCTTGATCTCAACCTCAACACCGCTGGGGAGCTCAAGTTTCATCAGGGCATCGACAGTCTTTGCGGTAGAGCTGTAGATGTCGATCAGACGCTTGTAGTCTGACAGCTGGAACTGCTCGCGGGCCTTCTTGTTGACGAAGGTAGAGCGGTTCACGGTGTAGATACGCTTGTGTGTGGGAAGGGGGATAGGACCGCTGATGATAGCACCTGTGGCCTTGACAGCCTTCACGATTTTCTCTGCTGACTTGTCGACCAATTTGTGGTCGTAGCTCTTCAGCTTGATACGAATTTTCTGACTCATTGTCTTTTAAATTATTTAGTTTTTAAATATGGAGGCCGCTAAAGAGTCATTTGCTCAGCGGCACTCCGTTAATTATCAATTGTCAATTATCAATTGTCAACTAATTAAACGAGGTCTGCACGGCCCTTGACCTCCTCGAGCACGGCCTTGGCCAGTGCGCTGGAGAGAGGAGCGTGGTGATCGTACTCCATCGAGCTGGTGGCACGACCGGAGGTGATGGTACGGAGAGCGGTCACATAACCGAACATCTCTGACAGGGGCACCTGAGCCTTGATGACACGGGCACCGCTGCGAGCCTCGTCCATGCCCTCTACCTGACCACGACGCTTGTTGAGGTCGCCGATCACGTCACCCATGTTCTCCTCGGGTGTCACCACCTCGAGCTTCATGATGGGCTCCATGAGTACGGGCTTGGCCTGGGCGCAGATTGCCTTGTAGGCCATCTGTGCAGCCACCTCGAACGACAGCTGGTCAGAGTCCACGGGGTGGAACGAACCGTCGACGACAACCACCTTCAGGCTATCCATCGGATAGCCACCGAGGATACCATTCTTCAGAGAGGCCTCGAAGCCCTTCTGGATGGCGGGGATATACTCCTTGGGAATGTTACCACCCTTCACCTCGTTGACGAACTGCAGAGGTCCGTTCTCCTTGATATCGTAGTCCTCATCCACGGGACCGACGTTGACGATGATGTCGGCAAACTTACCGCGACCACCCGACTGCTTCTTGTAGACCTCACGATAGCCCATGACGGTCTTGGTGATGGCCTCCTTGTAGTTCACCTGGGGCTTACCCTGGTTGCACTCTACCTTGAACTCGCGCTTCAGACGGTCGATGATGATGTCGAGGTGGAGCTCACCCATACCGGAGATGATGGTCTGACCACTCTGCTCGTCGGTACGGACGGTGAATGTCGGGTCTTCCTCAGCCAGCTTGGCGAGACCGTTGTCGAGCTTGGCGACGTCGGCCTGGCTCTTCGGCTCAACGGCGATGGAGATCACCGTGTCGGGGAAGGTCATCGACTCGAGCACGATGGGCTTGTCCTCATCACAGAGGGTGTCACCCGTGCGGATGTCCTTGAAACCTACACCTGCGCCGATATCACCGGCATCGATAGACTCCATGGGGATCTCCTTGTTGGAGTTCATCTGGAACAGACGGCTGATGCGCTCCTTCTTGCCAGAGCGGGGGTTGAAGACATAGCTTCCGGCCTGCACCTTACCTGAGTAGACACGGAAGAACACCAGACGGCCCATGTAGGGGTCGGTGGCAATCTTGAATGCCAAGGCAGAGGTGGGAGCGTCCTCAGAGGGCTCACGATCCTCTTCCTCATCGGTATTGGGGTTGGTACCCTTGATCACCTCCACGTCGACAGGTGCGGGCAGGAAGGCACACACGTAGTCGAGCAGGGGCTGTACGCCCTTGTTCTTATATGAAGAACCGAGGAGCATCGGGGTGCACTGCATCGAGATGGTACCCTTGCGGATGGCAGCGATGATCTCCTCCTCAGTGATCGAGTCGGGATCGTCGAAATACTTCTCCATCAGGGCCTCGTCGTACTCAGCGGCAGCCTCGAGCAGCTTGTTGCGCCACTCGTCGCACTCCGACTGCAGGTCGGCGGGGATGTCCTCGATGTCGTACTCGGCACCCATGGTCTCATCGTGCCACAGGATAGCCTTCATCTTGATGAGGTCTACCAGACCCTTGAAGTTCTCCTCAGCGCCGATGGGCACCTGGATCACAACGGGGTTGGCGCCCAGGATGTCCTTCATCTGCTGCACGGTCTCAAAGAAATCGGCACCAGAGCGGTCCATCTTGTTCACATAACCGATACGGGGCACGTTGTACTTGTCGGCCTGGCGCCATACGGTCTCAGACTGAGGCTGTACGCCGTCGGCAGCTGAATAGGTAGCCACGGCTCCGTCGAGCACACGCAGCGAGCGCTCCACCTCGGCGGTGAAGTCCACGTGTCCCGGAGTATCAATGAGGTTAATCTTGAATGTCTTGTTGTTCCACGTCCAGTTACAGGTGGTAGCAGCGGAAGTGATAGTGATACCGCGCTCCTGCTCCTGAGCCATCCAGTCCATCGTGGCTGCGCCATCGTGCACCTCACCGATCTTGTGCGTCTTACCCGTATAGAACAGGATACGCTCAGAGGTGGTGGTCTTACCGGCGTCGATGTGAGCCATAATACCGATGTTTCTTGTCAAATGTAGATCGCGATTTGCCATTTTATTATCCTTTTACCTTTTTACTTTCTTACCTTAATTAGCTTTTCCTTGATACCTATCTTAGAATCTGAAGTGAGCAAATGCGCGGTTAGCCTCAGCCATGCGGTGCATGTCCTCCTTACGCTTGAAGGCACCACCCTGGTTGTTGTAGGCATCCATGATCTCGGCAGCGAGCTTGTCGGCCATCGACTTGCCACTGCGCTTGCGGGCAAACGAGATCATGTTCTTCATGGAGACGCTCTCCTTACGGTCGGGACGGATCTCCGTAGGCACCTGGAAGGTAGCACCACCGATACGGCGGCTCTTCACCTCCACCTGCGGGGTGATGTTGTCGAGGGCCTGCTTCCAGATCTCCAGGGCAGACTTCTCCTCATTCTGCATCTTGGCCTTCACTGTCTCCAGTGCATTGTAGAAAATCTCATACGACTTGGTCTTCTTACCGTCGTACATCAGGTGGTTCACAAACTTGGACACCTTCTGATCGTTGAAGACGGGATCCGGCAGGATCACGCGCTTCTTGGGTTTTGCTTTTCTCATTTTGTTTTGAATGTTTAAATTCTGCTTGAGGGCTGTTCTTACTTGTTCTTCAACGCTCTCACGTGAGCATTTACTCAACCTTATAACATTAACTCCAGCAAAACGGGTTGTTTTTACTTTCTTACCTTTTTACTTTTTTCCTTTCAAAAGGTCGGCCAAATGACCTTCTCCGGTCATTTACTTCTTGGCCTTGGGACGCTTGGCACCGTACTTAGAGCGGCGCTGCAGGCGGTTGGCGACACCGGCGGTATCGAGTGTACCGCGGACGATGTGATAACGTACACCGGGGAGGTCCTTCACACGACCGCCGCGAACGAGCACGATAGAGTGCTCCTGCAGGTTGTGACCCTCACCGGGAATGTAACTGTTGACCTCCTTCTGGTTGGTCAAACGAACACGGGCTACCTTACGCATAGCCGAATTAGGCTTCTTAGGTGTCGTTGTGTAGACACGTACACAGACACCACGGCGCTGAGGACAGTTGTCCAGCGCGGGTGACTTTGACTTGTCGACAATCACCTTCCTGCCTTTTCTTACCAATTGTGAAATTGTAGGCATAATACTTTTAATTTATTAATTTATATATGTATATATTGTTTATATTCAGCATGTTACGGCGCCCGCTTCTTCTCAGAAAGGCGTTTCGGGCTGCAAAGGTACAACTATTTTGCGATTCCACCTAATATATAATAAAGAAAAAGCGCCATACCTTGCTTGATTTAACAAGATATAACACTTTTTGCAAACTTTAAGCGCTATTTGCTCTTAAGCTTCGCCTTTTGTGATGTCAAACGGGGCGATAGTACGCGGTTCCTGATTGGGAATCTTAATCGGACCGAACGCTTTTTCGTAGCGCATGATGTTTTCCTGGAGTGCACCCAGCAACCGCTTGGCATGCTCTGGTGCCAGAATCACACGGCTCTTCACCTGTGCCTTCGGCACACCGGGCAGCACCCGTGCAAAGTCGACCACAAAGTCACTCGACGAATGGGTGATGATGGCGAAGTTGGCATACTCGCCCTGGGCCACCTCCTGCGGCAGCTCCAGCTGCATTCCTTGCTTGTTCTGATCGTTATCGTTCATATCTCTATACCTTATTATATATATTATCTATCTTCGCCGCAAAGTTACGAACATTTTCTGAATCCTCCAAATAATTCCATAAGATTATGGTTCAGCGTCAATTTGGGTGGTGATTCCAGTCCCATTTCAGCCCACCGTAAATCATCTTAGCCCTTAGCACCTCCGGCTTGGCCCTGTTGAACATGCTCCTTTTGATGGCTTTCGCTTTGTTGACTGTTCCCTCCAGC
>JAFVGS010000033.1 GCA_017474845.1 Prevotella sp. | reverse complement strand
TCTGTTTCCAGTCCTCATGGATCTGACGGAACTGTTCGATTGTCATGTATGTCATACGCGATAAAATTAAATACCGCGCAAAGGTACGGACAAAATCTCAGTCTGGAAATACGGGGTTCACTGATGGCTTACATTATAGCGACAAATACTTCCACAGGCGACAAATCGTTGTTACAGAGGTGTTATACCGGGTAACACGATGTTACACTCCTAGAAAAGAAATAAGCGTTCTGGAAACTAGTCCAGAACGCTTAGTTTATTGTCTTATTAACAGAAGCAGGTCACTATACTCGTACGCCAAAAACATTTTGGAGGACATAGGAGATAAAGGATACAAAATCAAAATCTTCTTCCTGCTTATTTTGACTATCCTCATTAGCACAGCCTTTGACTCGGACTTCAAGATTGTGCCCTTGCGTATTCTCTGAGGGAAGTGCATTTGCATTGGTGGTGAACACGAATGAGAAAACTACTGCTGCAACTGTGCTCATGAGCATCTTCTTTGCATTGAAATTCTTTGTTGTCATAACTTTAATAATTTAATGTTTATACTTTGTTTTTATCTGTGTCGTCTATTTCTTTTTGACACTGCAAAGGTAGGGTGTTTTTCAGCAGATTCCAAGAAAAATCTCAGATTCTTCTTCAACTTGTATGGCCAAACGCCACATCTTTGGACAAATCGCGAAAACAGGCCAAAAAGTTGTCCAAATGGCTTTGAGTACACAGGGTGTCAGGAACATTGTGCATATTGACGAGATTCTTTTGATTGAGGAGAATGAAGTAAAGGATTCAAGTTTGCCCTTTTAAATTTGGTAGTTTCAGAATTTCTTATTAAATTTGCAACATGAAGTACAAAGTGATTATTACATTATTGATGTTGATGTTCGTGGGGAGCGTTGGCAATGCCCAGTCTTTCCGCGATAATAACAACAAGCTGCTTGGCAAAGTAGAGTCAGACGGCACAGTGCGGAATGCCAATAACATGAAGCTTGGCAAGATATTCGATGATGGCACCATCAGGGATAATAACAACATGAAGGTTGGCACTATCGGTAAAGATGGTACTATCAGGGACCGGAACAACATGCGTTTGGGTACTGTTAGTTCTGACGGAACAGTACGCGACAATAACAATATGCGGCTTGGTACTATTAGCTCCGATGGTGCTGTGCGAAACAATAACAATATGAGGATAGGCACAGCCAGTGGCATCAATGTGAGATATGCCGCTGTGTTGTTCTTCTTCGATCTATTGTAACACCGCAGCTCATGATGAAGATTATTCATGTTGACATGGACCAGTTTTTCGCGGCTGTTGAACAGCGCGATAATCCTGAGCTGAAGGGCAAGCCGATAGCTGTTGGCCACGATGCGGAACGTGGGGTGGTTTCGACGGCCAGCTACGAGGCACGCAAATTCGGTGTACACTCGGCGCAGTCCATTCAGGTTGCTAAGCGGTTGTGTCCGCAGCTGATCATCGTGGAACCTCGCTTCCAGCGCTATAAGGAGGTCTCGGCGGAGTTGCATGAGATTTTCCATGACTATACCGATTTGATAGAACCAATCTCGATGGATGAGGCTTTTCTCGACGTGACGGAGAATAAGAAAGGTATCGAGATGGCTGTCGACATTGCACGTGAAATCAAGCAGCGCATCCGTGAGACGACAGGGCTGACGGCATCGGCAGGCGTCAGCTACTGCAAGTTCCTGGCGAAGATCGCTTCCGACTGGCGCAAACCTGACGGGCTGACGGTAATTCATCCGGATCGTGCGCTGGACTTCATCGGACAGTTGAAAGTGGATAAGATATGGGGTGTGGGACATAAGACGGCAGAGAAGATGCACTATATGGGTATCTTTACAGGAGCCGACCTGCGACGTTGCTCGCTGCAACACTTGACGCAGGAGTTTGGCAAGATGGGGCAGGTGTTCTATGATTTTGCCCGTGGCATTGACAATCGTCCTGTGGTCTCCGAATGGGAGCGTAAGTCGGTGAGCTGCGAGCAGACCTTCGAGAAGGATATCAGCAAGAATGCAGATGTCACCATCCATCTGTATCATACCGTTCTGGAGCTGATACACCGTATTGAAAAGACGGATTTCGAAGGGCGCACGCTGACACTGAAGGTTAAATTCGGAGACTTCCAGCAAATCACGCGTAGTATCACCGTCGACCACATACTGCGCACCAAGGACGACATACTGCCTTTGGCCAAGCAACTGATGAAAACAGTAGAGTATCATTCGCATCCCATCCGTCTGTTGGGGCTGGGGGTGTCAAACCCTGGAAACGGAACACCAATCGGAGGACAGAATACGAACCAGCCGCAATGGATTGAATTGGAGCTGGAGTTCGAGCCATATAGTGACATAGAAGATGACAAATTGAATTTGCAAAATGAATAGACTTCCAAGCCTTCTTAAACCCCTGATGCCGATCATCGCTGCGGCATACGGCGTTGCCATCATCTTTGTGACGGCAATGCCTATGAGTGGTGATGCCCCATCTGTGAGCGGAGAATTGCTGTCAATGCTGCTCACGGTGGCTGGCATTGGCCTGACGTTTTTTCTCGTGAAGCACGTTGAACCGAAAATGTTCGCATCTGTCAGGCAGTTCTCGCTGACAATTCCGAAATGGCCAATCATCGTCGGACTGTTCTTGATAGCTCCTTTGTGGTCTGTAGCAGAGGGAAATGTCGTCTATGGACTTACATCGCTCGTTCACACTGTGCAGATGGAACCTCTGACTTTCACGGCAGAGGAACTGCGCGAAGACCTGACGGCCAGTATCCATGCCGTGCTGCTGGCACCTGTGCTCGAAGAACTGTGCTTCAGGCAGATGGCCATTTCGCCTTTCCATAGCAGACGGGCACAGATAGTGGTCTGCGTCATCATGGGCCTATTGTTTGGCTTCCTGCACGTGCGTAACTTCCCAGGAGCCTTCTTCAGCGCAATGGTATATGGCCTGGTGTTCATCTGGTCGCGAAATATATGGTATGGCATCGTACTCCATGCTGGACACAATCTGACAGCCATGTTCTTTGCACTCTATTGCTGGCTGGGACTTGGCGACATACAGATGACAAAAACGCCAGTCATATTCCTGACTGATGCGAAACTCTTCGTCGGCAGTATTATACTGGCCGCTGTGGGTGTCTTTATTGTGGCAGTTTGGCGCAAAAAAACGCAAATTATTTGATAATCTCAAATATTCTTCGTACTTTTGCATCCGATAAACGATAAATCAACTATAATGAAGAATCTGATTAAACGAGAATTGACGCGACGCTGCACACTGGTCGTCATGATAACAGTAGCCCTTGGAACCACGATGCTTACGGGTTGTAAGCAAAAGAAACAGACGGATGACATTATCGTCCGTAAGACGGAGGCTCCGAAGCTCCAGGCCCCCATCAGTATGCAGAAATACAGTCAGGTGACGGATGTGCAGTGGCTGGACCGCAGCTATCAGGTGGATATCCAACGCGCGGCTGACGACAGCCTGAGGATGGTGAAGGACGAGACGGGACAGAAGTTCGTGGATAACAGCATCCAGTTGAAGGTGATCCGTCAGGACGGCAGTGTGTTTTTCAGCCATACGTTCACCAAGGCCAATTTCTACGACTATCTTGATGATGACTACCGTGCTACGGGCATACTGGAGGGTTTGGTCTTCGACCGTGTCGACGGCAACAACCTCATCTTCGCCGGCAGTGTGTGTCATCCGCAGACGGATGAGTATATCCCGTTGGTGATCACGCTCAGTAACTTTGGTGACGTGACCATCAGCCGTGATACGCAGATGGATACCAGCGGCAGCGAGGAATTAAACGACAATAAGAGTGTTGTTGACGACAACCAGGAGACGGATAATGATGACAACCAGGACAACTAAGACAACAATTCCCAGTTGTTGCAGAATTCTGCAACAGAGGGGAAGAGTAAGTCTGCGCCGGCGTCGAGGAGCGTCTGGTCTGGTAAGGGGCCAGTATTCACGGCGACGGTGAAGATCTTGGCGGCAACTCCGGCACGCACACCCAGAGGGGCGTTTTCTATGACAATGGCTTCCCATGGATTTAAGTCTCCTGCCTTGCGCAGTCCCATGAGATAGGGGTCTGGTGCAGGCTTACCCCTACGGACATCGTAGGCGGTGGTGATGTGGTCTTCGGTAACGAAGGCACCGAAGTCGCTGAGGATGCGGTTGATGAGGGGGCGCTGACCGCTGCCCGTGACGACGCAGCACAGGAGTCCATCATCCGTGATTTTTTGCATGAGTTCAGGCATGCCTGGCATGACGGGCGCTTCGGGCAGGGAGTGGAAGATCTGCGTCTTCACGTCGTACATCCGCTGGGCCTCGGCCTCGTCGATCTCACGGCCTTGTTGTTTTTGCACCATCTTCTTGATCGTGTCCACGCCCCGGGCACCTTCTGTAGCGTAGGCATCGTCGGCGGTCATCATGATGCCGAACTGTGCCATGGACTGTTGCCAGGCAATGGCGTGGTTCGGCATCGAGTTGTAGAGCACGCCGTCCATATCAAAGAGCACGGCTTTGGGGCGCAATGCCTCAAAGCCGTGTTTTTCAAGATAGTTTTTAATTGAGATCCTAAACATAAAATATTATTCCTGAGCCAGGCGGGCCTTAATGGCCTTGCTGTCTGCCTCGTAGCCGGGCTTGTCGAGGAGGGCGAACATATTCTTCTTGTAAGCCTCAACACCGGGCTGGTTGAAGGGATTCACACCGAGCACATTGCCGCTGATGCCGCAAGCAATCTCGAAGAAGTAGATGATCTGTCCGAGATAACGCTCGTTGAGACGCGGCATGGTGATGCGGATGTTGGGCACGCCACCGTCGACATGGGCCAGACGGGTGCCGAGCTCGGCCATCTTGTTCACTTCGTCCACACGCTTGCCGGCGAGGAAGTTCAGACCGTCGAGGTTCTCGTCGTCCTTGGGGAAGAGCAGCTTCTTCTCGGGCTCCTCGATGCTGATGACGGTCTCGAAGATGGTGCGCTCGCCGTCCTGGATCCACTGTCCCATGGAGTGGAGGTCGGTGGTGAAGTCGACACTTGCGGGGAAGATACCCTTCTTGTCCTTACCCTCCGACTCACCGTAGAGCTGCTTCCACCACTCGCTCATGAAGTGAAGCTTCGGCTGGAAGTTGACCATGATCTCAATCTTCTTTCCTTTCTGGTACAGACCGTTACGCACGGCTGCATACTGGGCGGCTGGGTTCTCTGCGAAGGGTACGTCCTTGCCACAAGCCTTCTCCATATCCTGGGCACCGGCGACGAGTTCGCGGATGTCGAAACCAGCACAGGCGATGGGCAGCAGACCCACGGGAGTGAGCACTGAGAAACGGCCACCGACGTTGTCGGGGATGATGAACGAAGTGTAACCCTCCTTGTCGGCACAGGTACGGGCAGCACCACGCTTGGCGTCGGTGACGGCGACGATGACCTTCTTAGCCTCGTCCTTGCCGCGCTGGGCCTCGCACTGCTTCTTCAGCAGACGGAAAGTGAGGGCGGTCTCAGTAGTGGTACCACTCTTGGAGATGTTGATCACACCGAACTTCTTATCCTTCAGATACTCGGTGAGCTCGAAGAGATAGTCCTCGCCAATGTTGTTGCCTGCGAAGAGGATCGTGGGGTTCTTCTTGTCCTGTACGAGCCATGAGAACGAGTTGCTGAGGGCCTCGATGACGGCACGGGCGCCGAGATAGCTGCCGCCGATACCGGCTACGACGATGGCCTCGCAGTTCTCGCGGAGCACGTTGGCACATGCCTGCAGCTCGTCGAGGAATGCGGGTGTGATGCTGGAGGGCAGGTGGAGCCATCCGAGGAAATCATTACCGGGACACGTGCCGTCTTCCAGCGACTGCTGGGCGGCCTTCACTTTAGGCTCAAAAGCCTCTACTGCGCCAGCTTCAAGGAAGCAGGCAGCCTTCGTAATGTCAAGACTGATATTTTTCATTGTGATACATTATTTATATATTATAGGATAAATGTTATCGGAAACTGTCGGTAAGAAGTTTTATTTCAATCTGCGGGGAGATGCGCTCGTAAAGGATGTTGTAGACGGCATCGAGGATGGGCATGTTCACATGACAGTGACGGTTGATCTCCTTCATACACTTCGTGCCGAAATAGCCCTCGGCAATCATCTCCATCTCTATCTGTGCCGACTTCACGCTGTAGCCCTTGCCGATCATCGTACCGAAGGTGCGGTTGCGCGAGAAGTTACTGTAGCCTGTCACCAGCAGGTCACCCAGATAGACGGAGTCGTAGGCGTTGCGCTCAAGAGGATGGACGGCGGTGAGGAAACGGTTCATCTCCTGCACGGCATTGGCCATCAGCACTGCCTGGAAGTTGTCACCGTATTTCAGTCCTGAGCAGATGCCGGCCGCAATGGCATAGACATTCTTCAGCACGGAGGAGTATTCGATGCCCACCACGTCGGTGGAGGTCTTCGTCTTGATGAATTCACTGGTGAGCACTTCGCAGAAGGCCTGTGCCTTCTCACGGTCGGCACAGCCTACGGTAAGATAGCTCAGGCGCTCGAGTGCCACCTCCTCGGCATGGGAGGGACCGCCGATGCAGGCGAGGTTCTCGTAGGGCACGTCATAGACCTGATGGAAATATTCGGAGCAGACAAGGTTCTCATCGGGCACGATACCTTTGATGGCGGTGATGACGAACTTGTCGTGCAGACGGGTCTTGAGTTTCTTGAGATGACTCTTGAGGTAGGGTGAGGGGGTGACGAAGACCAGCGTGTTGTACTGCTGGGCGATACGGTTCAGGTCGCTGTCGAAGTGGATCTCGTTGATGTTGAAGTGGACGCTGGTGAGATAGGCCGGGTTGTGTCCCAGGCGCCGGAAATCCTCGATACGGTCGTCACGACGCATATACCAGCCGATGTGGTGGGTGTGACTCACCACAATCTTCGCGATCGCTGTTGCCCAGCTACCGCCGCCGATAATCGCTATCTTACCTACATCATACATATTAACCTGTTTTAGAGACAGAATAACTTTTTAAAGACAGAGTAACATACTAACATATTTTGTTTGTTAATCTGTTACTATGTCTTAAATTGATACTTTGTCTATCCACTTCTGTATATCGTCGACAGAGGGTTTCTGCATGTCGAGCTTGTATTTCTTCACGATGTCGCCGATCTTCTGCTGGAGACCCTGGGCCTTCTCGGTGGCGATGTTCTGCACGAGGTTGAAGCCGGCCTTGCGGAGGATGGGTACCCATTCCTCAGCGACGCCGATGGCAGCCCACTCTGCGGGCGTGCTCTGCGGAATCTTCTTCTCGGGCTTCATCTGGGGGAAGAAGAGCACTTCCTGGATGAAGGTCTTGCCCGTCATGAGCATGACCAAACGGTCGATTCCGATGCCGATGCCAGAGGTGGGAGGCATGCCGTACTGCAGGGCACGGAGGAAGTCCTGATCGATGATCATCGCCTCGTCGTCACCCTTGTCTGCCAGTTTCATCTGCTCTACGAAACGCTCCTCCTGATCGATGGGATCGTTGAGCTCAGAGTAGGCGTTGGCCAGTTCCTTACCGTTCACCATCAACTCGAAACGCTCAGTGAGTCCGGGCTTGCTGCGGTGCATCTTCGTCAGGGGAGACATCTCCACGGGATAGTCAGTGATGAACGTGGGCTGGATGAAGGTGCCCTCGCAGAACTCACCGAAGAGTTCGTCAATCAGCTTGCCCTTGCCCATGGTCTCGTCCACATCCATACCCTTAGAGAGGCAGAAGGCACGGATTTCTTCTTCCGTCTTGCCATTGCAGTCGAAGCCTGTCTTCTCCAGAATGGCCTCGAGGATGGGCAGACGACGATAGGGTGCCTTGAAGCTCACGATGTTACCGTCGATCTCACGCTCGGGCTTGCCGTTGACAGCGATACAGATGGTCTCGAGCAGCTTCTCCGTGAACGACATCATCCAGTTGTAGTCCTTATACTGCACATAGAGTTCCATGCAGGTGAATTCGGGGTTGTGGTTGCGGTCCATACCCTCGTTGCGGAAGTTCTTGCCAATCTCATACACACCCTCGAAACCGCCCACGATGAGGCGCTTCAGATAGAGCTCGGTAGCGATGCGCATATACATATCCTGATCCAAGGCATTGAAATGGGTGATGAACGGACGGGCCGAAGCACCACCGGCAATCATCTGCAGGGTAGGTGTCTCAACCTCAGTATATCCGGCATCATCCAGAACTTTCCGAAGTGTCCGGATCACCGTCGCCCTCTGCAGGAACGTCTCCTTGACACCCTCGTTCACCACGAGGTCAACATAGCGCTGACGGTAACGCAATTCAGGATCATCAAACTTGTCGTAGGCCACGCCGTCCTTGTATTTCACGATGGGCAGGGGCTTCAGGGCCTTCGACAACAGGGTGAGCTCTTGGGCATGCACACTGATCTCGCCTGTCTGTGTACGGAACACGAAACCCTTCACACCGATGAAGTCACCGATGTCGAGCAGACGTTTGAACACATTATTATATAGGTCCTTGTTTTCACCTGGGCAGAGGTCGTCGCGGGTGATATACACCTGAATACGGCCCTTGGAGTCCTGTATCTCAGCAAACGAGGCCTTTCCCATGACACGACGGCTCATCATACGGCCGGCAATGGACACCTGGCGGGGCTCGTCTTCGTCACGGAAATTGTCACGTATGTCGGTGGAAAAGGCGTTTGTGGGGTATTCGGCTGCGGGATAGGGGTCAATACCCATGTTGCGCAGCTCTTGCAGACTCTCGCGTCTGCCGATTTCTTGTTCACTTAATTCTAAAATGTTCATCTCAAATATTCGAATATTTTACTTTTATGGGTGCAAAGATACAAAAATATCTCGAAAAAAACACCGGATAGGGTAAATATTTCAAAAAAAATGAGGAAACTTTTGGTTGATTAAGAAATTATGTCTATATTTGTGGCATAAAAAGTAATCATTGATCTAGGTTAATAAACTCTATGTATAACTAGGAGTATGATAAAACAGAACATCAAATCAGAAGTGGTGGGCGTTGATATCAGCAACGAATTGACCACCTATGCTATTGTAGATGTCAGAGGTAATATTCTGGCAGAAGACTCTTTCCCTACGACCGATTATCCCGACGTGAACACCTTCGTATCCGTACTCAGTGAGAAGATTATCACGTTGGTCGAGAATAACGGGGGGTATGAGAGGATCCGCTCCATCGGTATGAGTAGCCCGAGTGCCAGCTCCGTCTCAGGGTGTATCGAGAATGCAGCAAACCTGCCTTGGAAGGGTGTCATTCCGATGGCAGCCATGCTCCGCGACCGCATGGGACTGGCTGTCGCCCTCTCTAACGACGCCCATGTGTCGGCACTGGGCGAATACACTTTCGGCTGTGCCCATGGTATGAAGAACTTCATTATCATCAGCCTGGGCATCGGTCTGGGCAGCTGTTTCTTCACAGAAGGCGAAGACCATAAGGGACACCTCGGCTATGCCGGCGAGTTCGGACATACCTGTGTGATTGACGACGGGCGTGAGTGTGGCTGCGGGCACAAGGGTTGTCTTGAGGCCTATGCAGGTGCTGCCGGTATTATCCGCACGGCCAAGGAAATGTTGGCAGAGTCTGACGCACCGTCACTGATGCGTGACCTGGAACGCATCACGCCACGTACCATCAACGAGTGCTGCGAGAAGGGCGACGAGTTGGCCAAGGAGGTTTTCCGTCGCACTGGTTATATGCTGGGTCTCGGTCTTGCCAACTATGCCTCGATTATCGATCCGGAGGCTATCATCCTTACGGGAGGTATCTCCCATGCGGGCGAGTGGCTCTATGACCCGTTGAAGGAATCGTTTGAGAAGCATGTCTTCGGCAATATGCAGGGTAAGGTGAAGATCCTGGTGTCTGAGCTCAACGATCGTGAGCGCGATGTGCTGGGTGCCAGTGCCCTGGCATGGAGCGTACCCGAATACTCATTGTTCAAATAGACAGAAGAATGAAAAGTGGACATTGAGATCATAAAGAAAATTGTCGAAGGTAGCATGAACCTGAGTACCGCCCTCGGGATGGAGTTCCTCTCCACGCCCGAGGACGATACGTGTATGGCGCGTATGCAGGTCGACGAGCGCAATCGTCAGCCCTTCGGATTCCTCAGCGGTGGTGCTTCGCTGGCACTGGCAGAGAATGTGGCAGGTGTCGGATCGTCTGCCCTCTGTCCCCGCTGTGCCTGTGTGGGCATCGAGGTCAGCGGCAGTCACGTGAAGGCTGTTGCCGAGGGTGACACCGTGACGGCCTATGCCCGTCTGCTCCATCGTGGCACGACGCTCCATGTGTGGAATGTGGATATCAAGGACACCGCGGGAGACCTGATCTCAAATGTCCGGGTCACTAATTATATCATCAAACAGAAGAAGTAATGTCCGCCTATGCCATCTATCGTTTGCCGCATGAAGATCACGCGACACTTGTCCAGCAGACGGAAGGTGAGCCTGCGGAATTTCTTTCCTGCACAGAACTTAACGGCAGGCAGGGCTTTGTCGTTGCTCCCTTTGAGGTAACAAGCCAACAGCCCATTTTGTTGATTCGCCCTGATCGTGTGGAAACGAGGAAAGTAGAATCAGGGGGAGAGGTTCATGCGCCCGGCGATAGCCCGAGACACGCGACCTGTCTCCCTGATTCTACATATATCATCGACTTCGCCAACTATCATGCCCAGCTTGAGGCTGGTATCTTCCGCAAGATCGTTCTGGCCCGTTGTGCGGAAGAGGTCTCGGAAGCACTGATAGACCCTATGGAACTCTTCCTCTGTGCCTGTGAACTGTACCCACGGATGTTCATTTCGCTGGTATCCACCTCCAAGAGTGGGACATGGCTTATTGCTACTCCAGAGATCCTGTTAGAGGGTAAGGCGCACGACTGGCATACCATAGCCTTGGCAGGTACGATGAGGCTGGAAGGGGATTCTCTGATGAGCGAAGGAGAGAGAGTCACTTGGGCTACGAAGGATATTCAGGAGCAGCGCATCGTCACCACCTATATTGCAGAGTGCCTGGAACAGTTTACGGGTGATTTCCATGAGGAGGGTCCCCGTACCGTCCGTGCGGCTAATCTGGTTCATCTGCGGAGCGACTTTACCTTCACGCTGCCTGATGGTCGGCATCTCGGTGACCTGCTTCACGCACTCCATCCTACACCTGCCGTCTGTGGTCTGCCGAAACGTGAGACGTTCAACTTCATCATACAGAATGAACATACCCCCCGCCGTTACTACAGTGGTTTTATGGGCATGCTCGATCCGGAAGGCGGCACTCATCTCTACGTGTCTCTCCGTTGCATGAATATAGACGGGAACAGATATCACCTCTATGCCGGTGGCGGCCTGTTGACTGACAGCACCGTCTCACAGGAATGGCTCGAAACGGAAGCAAAACTTGAAACCATGCGACGGGTGATAAGACAAAGTAATGTCTTAAAGACATAGTAACAGAATAACAAGATAAAGACGTATTAACAGAATAATAAGTTAATGTATTGTAGTAAGGAGAACGTAAATATATTGACTGCTTTGCTCGTGGCGCACGGTGTCCGTCATGCGGTGGTCTGTCCAGGCAGCAGGAACTCACCTATCGTGCATAACCTGAACGAATGTCCTGATATCACATGCTATCCTGTCACCGACGAACGTAGTGCAGGATTCTATGCATTAGGCATGTCGCAGGCTCTGTCGCAGCCCGTCGTCGTCTGTGTCACCAGCGGTACGGCTCTGCTCAATCTTGCCCCGGCCGTCGCTGAGGCTTACTACCAGCAGCGGCCTTTGGTGGTGATCTCCGCAGACCGTCCTCCGCAGTGGATTGACCAGCTTGACGGTCAAACGCTTCCACAACCCGATGCCCTCGGTCGTTTCGTCCGCAAGGCCGTCACCCTCCCAGAGGTAATCTCTTCCCCTCCTAATTTAGGAGGGGAATGGGTGTCCGAGGCACATTGGTACTGCAACCGTCTCGTCAACGAAGCCCTGCTCAACCACTACGGCCCCGTGCATATCAACGTACCCATCAGCGAACCGCTATTTGACTTCTCCGTGCCCTCGCTGCCAAAGGAGCGCAAGATTGACCGGCTTTCAGCCGACATCTCTGCCAGTACCCTGAGTCACGTCACTCGTATGTTCCTCCAGGCCAAGCGCCCGATGCTCATCAGCGGTCAGCCGATGAACCCGCTGATGGATGAGGCTGCCTGTCTGGTGGGCGATGATGAGCGCTACGTGCCTGACTTCGTCCTTTATACCGGGGGCTCCATTGTCAGCAAACGTCTGAAGCACTTCCTCAGGAAAGCCAAGGAGACGTGGGTGGTCAATGAGACGGGTGAGGTTACAGATACCTTTATGAACCTGACGCATGTCGTGCATGGCGACGGCGAGGCGGTTGCCGACCATATCCGTTTTATGCTGGTGATGGAACCCCATCCCTTCGTGAAGCTGTGGGATGACCTGTTGGAGCGTGTGCGCCGTCGTGCAGAGGCTTACGAGCCTGTCTATTCACAGATGGCTGCCGTGAAGTATTTTGAGTCACAGGTGGGCGATGCCGTGGTCCATTATGCCAACAGTTCCGCCATCCGTCTGGCCAATAGCTTTGCCCGTTCCCATCGTGTCTACTGTAATCGTGGTGTGAACGGCATCGACGGCTCGCTCTCCACAGCTGCCGGCTTCTCTGTGGTCTCTCACCTCACTTCTCACCCCTCAAATGTCTTCTGCGTCATTGGAGATCTGAGTTTCTTCTATGATCAGAATGCCTTGTGGAACCAGAATCTGGGCAAGAACTTCCGTATCCTCCTGTTGAACAACGGCCGAGGTGGTATCTTCAACATGCTCCCTGGACTGGAACAGAGTCCGGCCCGTGACAAGTTTGTCTCTGCCGAGCACCATACTTCCGCAGAGGGCATCTGTCGCCAGAACGATGTGGTCTATCTCTCTGCTGCCGACATGCCACAGATGCGTTCTGCCATAGATACCTTATTATATATAGATAGCGACCGCCCTGTCCTCCTCGAAGTCTTCACCGATGCCTATACAGACGAACAGACCCTAAAGACATATTACCAGTTCTTAAAGACATAATAACAGACTAACATATATTTTTTAGACAGAAGAACATAAGAACATATTATTCCCTCCCTTCCTAGCGCAACTTTTATGTTCTTATGTTCTTCTGTCTAAAAAAAGTTCATCTGTCTAAAAATTTTGTTAGTCTGTTACTATGTCTAAAAAGTTATTCTGTCTTCAAATGTTCTTCTGTCTAATATTTGAAGCTGGAGCCTCCGAGGAACTCCCGCATAATGGATGTCGGCGGGATCTCCTTGTCGCTGATGGGCAGGAAGTAATGGATGAACTTCAGCAGCCTGTGCGCCTCCGCATACTCCGGACAGTTCTTCGGTACGGACGTCAGGATAATCTCCGCATGGATCCTCAGCACGGCGAACTCGATGTTCAGCGCCGAGTTGAACATCACGTCGGCAGACTCCTGGAACGGCGTGATCCACTGATCCTCCGACTTCAGCACGTTTTTCCACTGCGCGATGGTCTGTCGGGCCGTATATGCCCCCTTGTTATAGTCGCGTATGATACGGCGCAGCAGACGGTTGTCACGCGTCGGAATCCAGTTGTGGTCGTCTAACGAGATACTCGTGAGGGCAGAGATGAAGATCTTGTATTTCGTGGCATCGGGAATCTTCTTCGTCAGCAGCGGGTTCAGGGCGTGGATGCCCTCGATGATGAGCACCGTGTCATTGCCTAACTTCAGCTTCTTGCCATTGTACTCCCGTTTGCCCGTCACGAAGTTATACTCTGGTATCTCCACCCTCTCTCCCTGCATCAGTCTGAGCAGATGGTCTTCGAGCAGCGCATATTCCACCGTCTCGATGTTGTCGAAGTCATAGTCGCCGTTGGGCAGCTTGGGGGTGTCCACGCGGTTCACGAAATAGTCGTCCGTAGAGAACGATACCGGTCTGAGTCCGCAGGCGAGCAGCTGCACGGAGAGACGTTTGCAGAAGGTGGTCTTTCCTGAGCTCGACGGTCCTGTGATGAGCACCAGTCTCACAGGATCCTTCTCCCGGTGGAACCGGCGTTCTATCTCCTCAGCTATCTGCACGATCTTCTTCTCCTGCAGGGCCTCCGACACCTGTATCAGCTCTGAGGCATAGCCCCGCATCACGGCCTTGTTCACGTCGCCAGCGTTCGACAGTCGCATGATGATGTCCCAGCGCGTCTTCTCTGCAAACATCTCGAAGGTCTTCGGCTGCGGCATTTTCTCTGCCAGCACCGACGGGTTGTTCCAGTCTGGCACCCGCAGCAGCAGGCCATCCTCGTAACGTTCCAGTCCCCACACCGTCAGATAGCCTGCTGACGGCACTAATGGCCCGTAATAATAGTCTACGGTGTCACCTAAGGTGTAGTAGTCGCTGTAGATCTGTCCGCTCGTCTCCAACAGTTTCACCTTGTCCTGGAATCCCCGCTCGGCAAACACGCGGATGGCCTCCTCGTTGGTGGCCTCCATACGACGGAAGGGCATGTCGAGGGCGACGATCTCCTCCATGCGGGCCTTGATCTTTGCTACATCCTCATCGGTAATCTTTCTCCCTTCCCTTCGGGAGGGGCTGGGGGTAGGTCTGAAGTTGCAGTAGTATCCCCGGCAGAGCGAGTGCTCGATGAAGAGTTTCGAACCAGGGAACACATCCTGTGTCGCCTTATACAGCACGAAACTCAGCGATCTGACATACACCCTGTGGCCGGAGCCCTCGCGGGCATCGAGAAACTCCACGTCGCGGTTCTGGAAGAGCCTGAACTTCAGTCCCTGTGAGGTGTTGTTCACTCTTGCCGACACCACGGGGTAGGGCAGGTGTATCTCGTCGGCAAACTCCTGATACACGTCGAGCAGCGAGACTCCCTCAGGGAAACTCTTCGTCACATTGATGTTCTTACAGCGGATCTGTAGCATAGGGCCTTCCTCCTTACTTCATCACAACCTTCTTTCCATAGCTCCTGTCTTGCTCGCTTCCGGAGACCGGGCGGATGTATACCCCCTTCGTCGTGGGCTTCCCGTTCAGGCGGCGACCGTCGAGGCTGTACCACACGTCACCGTCTTCCGGCTTCACAATGACACTGTTGATCGCTTCGGGCTGGCTGATATCCTCTAATGTAGAGAAGGTCTGTGCTTCCCATTGACTGACATCCTCATCGCCGTTGTTGCCCCGCACCTGGACCATATAGTTCTTGCCAGAGGCCAGGTCTGTCAGCGTGTAGGACAGTTCCGTGCAGTTGGCAGGGGTGGACCACTCGACGTCGACCGTAATGTTGTCATTGTCGTATTGCAGCCATTCCTGAGTGATGGTGGTGCCTTCAGGGACAATACCGTATCGCACGTCATAACTGTTGGCGCTGCCCTCCCAGCTGACCACTGCCGAAGTGGCCGTAATCTCACTGACCGTCAGATTCTCCGGAGCAGGACAAGTCTCTGGGACAACAGGCTCTGGGTCAACAGGCTCGGGGGTTGTCTCTTCGATGACGGTCAATGTGGCCAGCACGCCTCCTTTATTGCCATAGTATCCATTGTCCATAGGCTCAAAGAATATCAGGCCGTAGGCGCCTGCCGCAGTAGGTTTGTAGGTGAGGGTGCAGTCCTGGGTCTGTCCGGCAGGAATGGAGATTCGGCTGCTGACAAGTAGGCATCCTGATGTCCCCACATAGATGTCGCCGTCGAAGTCATCAGCGCTGTTGTTGGTGACGTTGAGGGTGATGGTTGCCGTCTCTCCGAGGAAGATCGTCTCGCTGCTCAGCGTCATGCTGTTGGGTGTCAGGTCAACCTTTGCGGGCGTGATGTCTGCTAAGGTTCCGCTGTCTGTAGACTTCTGTATGCCGATGATGGCTTCCTGTCCGAAGTAGAAACCGCCTTGAGAACTGCTGCCCCCGGTGCCTTGTCCTGAGTATGGGTTAAGAACGGACAAGACATAGTATTCGTCGCTCTTTCCGCCCCAGCCCCAGTTAATATGGAAGTAGTCGGCAGCGTATTCAAATCGGTAGCCGTCGCAGACGAAGGCATGTCCACCGCCAGTCGACTGTCCGCCGTAGAGCACAGGGCGGTGTGAGGCCAGCTCATGATAGATGATGTCCTCCCACTTGTCGTTGGAGTAAGAACTGCGCGAGATATACGTCGTCGTGCCGTTGTAGTCGAAATAGTCCTTGAGGGCAGGAGCCACTTTGAACATACAGCTACCAGACGAGGGACCATAGTTCATCTCAACGGAATAGCCGCAATACTGCATCAGTTTGGCGACGGCCGTTTCCCCTCCTGAGTAGGAGGGGTTAGGGGTGGTCTGATCACCTGAGCTGCCGCTGTAGCTGTCCATCATGTTCTCCCAGTCGAAGGTGGTGGCTTCCAGCGGTGTCTGGTCCACGCCATAGCCGTCTCTGTAGCCCGGTATGGCTTCCGTCTCCGTCACGGGCCATTGGTGATAGTTCATCACCTGTGCCATCGCTGTGGCGACACAACCGGTGACGGATCTTTTGCCGGGAGCATAGTCGGGACATAGGTTGTTATACGGTGCGCGTTGACCCCATGTGGTGGTGACCATCGGTGCGATGTCCTCCTTGTCGTGCGATCCGGCACGGGTATTCGCCGGAAAGTTGGGAATGGCATTCTCGGTGGAATGCTGCTGCAGCCATACAATCTCGTCGGCATAGCCCTGCAGCCAGGCGCGTTGCTCGTCGGGCATGTTCTCCAAATCGAGTGTCCCGTTCTCGCTGAAGCCAAGGATTGGCAGGGTCCTGTCGTCGTTGCTGACGATGATAAAGCCGCCTTGCTCACCCAGACTGAACACATAGAGTCCGCTCACCTGCCCCTGCAGCGTAACCTCAACGAGGTCGGACTGTCCGACGGCGAGGCCGCTCAAAAACCTCATGGCCAGTGTCCTTGCCTCTCTCTCTGACCGTTCCTCGGCCCATGTTCCTGCGATGTTCAAGACGCTCAGGACGAATAGTAATAATAGTTTTCTCATTGTTGTTATTGTTATTTGTTACTAATAATATCTGTTACTAATAATATCTGTTAGTATGTTATTCTGTCTAAAAAAAGTTCTTCTGTCTAAATAATCTGTTAGTCTGTTACTATGTCTATAATTTGTTCTTCTGTCTATAAAATGACGATGGTCTTGAACCAGTCCTTGAGATAGCCCTTATACTGGTTCTGCGAATCGGCCACGAGCAGCAGCACCTGTCTTCCGTCGGCCAGCCTCGGCCCCGCACAGATGCCCTCGTAGTTGGCGAAGCTTCGCTCCGACAGGTTGATGCGTGTTCGGAATTCCGTGAGCAGCTGCTTTCTCAGCGTGTCGCCAGGCTGTTGCAGCTGCGGGTTCACCACGAAGAGCTTCACATGAACGAAGCTGCCAATCTTTTTGGGCGCCCTCCTCACCTCCCGTTCCAATACGATCACCTGTCCGTCGTCGAGGGCTGCCAGGCCACTCACGCCTAAGGTACTCTTACCCTTCGTACTCTCTACAGCCGAGGAATCCGTCACGTACCAGTATTGTCCCTTAGGTTGCAGGTCGTCGCCAAAGCTTTGTAGGCGCAGCCTGTTTGCAATCTTGTTCCTGATGCTGGGTCTCTCGCCGTCGGCCCTCAGCGTGTTCTCCGTTGTGGCCCAGAAACGGTGTGTCTTGGCGTTGTAGGTCAGTGCCTCGAAACCCCGGTTGCCGTATGAGATGCCGAACACTTCGGGGATGTTCAGCTTCCGTCCCGTCAGCTGTCCGTCGAGGGTGTACTCCACAATCTGTCCGTCGCTCTCCCCGCTCACGAAGAGCGTGTTCGTCGGAGGCACATAGCAGATGCCCTCCTCATCGCGGTTGGGCAGTCCTGAGGTCATGAAACTGTCTGCCTTCACGTCCTCAATCTTGCCCGTGATGGAGTCGATCTGGATGGTCATCAGGTGGAAGCCCGCCGTCTTCGACTTGTCGTTCACGACCGCATACCTGTCACCGCCTAACCACGTGATGCCGCTATAGTTCCCTGCCGGCACCGCCTTCTTGAAGTGGCGCTGCTTGTTCTGCACCACCTGCTGCGCTGTCGCCTGCACCGTCGCCATCAGCAGCAAAGCCAGATATAATACATCTTTCCTCATGGACTAAGGCTTTAACGGATGCAAAGATACATAATATATGGCAGAAATGCAAGACTTTTACAAGAAATCTCGCTTTTTTTTCTGCATAAGTCATTTCGACACTACGGCCTGATATGTCGACAGCATCGGCTTCTGTTCCTTTGGTGTTCCTTTGGTGCTCCTTTAGTGCTCCTTTAGTGTTCCTTTAGTGCTCCTTTGGTCTTAAGTTAATTCTGGTCCATTAATGGCCATTCACGGTTATTCGTGTTAAAGCCTTTTCCGTATAATCCATAAAATCCGTGTTCAGATAATTGACGCAAGGTCGTTCGTCCGTCGTTCGTCCGTCGTTCGTCCGTCGTTTGGCTGATGGTGATAACCGTCACGGCCAAAGCCCTGAGTTATGATGTAGCCCGCTCCGAGGCGCTGTTCTTGTCAGACAAGATGGCCTACGAGCTGAACCTCTCTCCTTCTCAGTACGAGGCAATCTACGAGATCAACCTCGACTATTTCATGCTGGTCACCACGAAGTACGACCTATATAGCGACCTGTGGAAGCACCGCAACTTTGAGATTCAGCGGGTGCTGACTTTCTTGAACATCTGACTCATGCTGTTCAGATAGTCTGTTGGTGTGATGCCGAAGGAGAACTTGAAGGCATTGTTGAAAGCTGCTGCATCCTTGAAGCCACACATGGCAACAATGTCTTCCATTGAGGAGCCAGAGAAGTCCATGAGCAACTTTGCAGCATATTCTGCCCGGAGGGAGTTGATATAGTCTTTTGTCCTTTCGGGATCCGTGTAGCGCGGCACGAGCCTGCAGAACTCATCCTGACTGACTCCCATGAACTTTATCAGGGCATAATAGTCGAAATCGGGATCCGTAAATGGTTTTTCCTTGTTTACACGGGCATCCATCTTCACGAAGAAGGCCCCCTCTTCCTTTTGAGCCACCTTGGTCGTCTTTGTCTCCGGCTCCAACTTCTTCTTCACCATCTCCTCCTGCTCGTCGAGCGACAGTTCTCCGTTGCCCACTATTGCCCGGTAGTCATCCAGTGCATTAAGAATACGGCGAAGCTGCTCATTTCGCTGCCTGATAATCCTACTTTGACGCAGACCGATACCTCCCAGCACGAGGAGTACGATCACGATGATAGCCAGTATCATGATGATGCTATCGGCCTCAGCCGGTGTGTATATATAGGACAATTGATTCACGGGTGTAAAGTTACTGCTTTTTTTTGATACGTGCAACTATTTGCAGCAAGAAAATACTACCGATTTTCGCCTTTTTATTGTCAAAATGTGTGATTTGTTGCTGTAATTCGAAGAAAAGTTGTAATTTTGCAGCCGTAAATGGACAAGAAATGATGCAGACTGACGCAACAATAGACCAACTAATACAGTCCGTTGAGCAGGACGGTGTGTGTGGAAAAAGAGATACACGGTTACCCTGTGACCGGCATGGATGTGGTGTTCCCGCACGTCATTCTTCTTTTGTGTCTGCGCGGCAGTGCACGCGTCATGTTCGACATGCAGGAGATTGCGATTGAAAAGAACGACTTTGGAATCCTCATGCCCGGCCATGTCTTCCGTCTCATAGCGTGTTCGGAGGATTTCACTTATGCACGCGTTTTCATCTCTGCGGAAATGGTCAGTGAGTTGAAGACGCATGCCTTCAGTCATGACTCTGATAAGTTCAACTACGCGCCGTATTGTCATCTGACCGATGTGCAAGCCATGCGCGTGATGGCACTGCTCGAGCTGATGGAGGCGATTGCTTCGCACGACCTCAATGACCTGCAGCTGCGGCGGCAGATGTTGTTGTCTCAGTTGTCAGTAGGCTACGAGTTCATCAATTACTATCGTCGCGAGCAGGACAAGCAGTGGGCGGAGAGTCGTTCGGTGAAGCTTTACACGCAGTTCTGCGACCTGGTGGTGGAGCACTATAGGGAGAACCGCAATGTCTATTACTATGCCGGACTGTTGGACTATGAACCGAGGTATTTCTCGAAAGTGTTCCGCCAGTATAGCAACGGTCTCTCGCCCTTGGAATGGATTCAGCAGTATGTGGCGACGCAGGCGAAGCTTATCATGGACATGGATCCCAAGCAGACGGTCAAGGAGACTGCCTACCAACTCGGTTTCCCCACCACCGCCAATTTCTGCCGCTACTTCAAGCGTGTCACCGGCATCTATCCGCAGGAGTATAAAGATTTAAAAATATAGAATTATGGAAACAAGAGTTTGGAAAAAAGTACGTGAGTTTAAGGAGATCCTGTTTGAGGAGTATAACGGCATCGCGAAGATCACGATCAATCGTCCGCAGTATCGTAACGCCTTCACGCCGAAGACGACGTGGGAGCTGAGTCAGGCTTTCGCCATGTGCCGTGAGATGCAGGACGTGAGCGTGGTGCTGCTGACGGGTGCGATGAGTGAGGTGCCGGAGGGCAAGACGCTGCGCGACGTGAAGCATGCGTTCTGCTCAGGTGGCGACATGCATGTGAAGGGGCGTGGCGGCTATGTCGATGACGAGGGCGTGCCCCGTCTGAGTGTACTAGACGTGCAGATGCAGATACGGCGGTTGCCGAAGCCAGTCATCGCGATGGTGAATGGCTATGCGATAGGTGGCGGACATGTGTTGCATCTGGTCTGCGACCTGACGATTGCCTCGGAGAATGCCATCTTCGGACAGACAGGGCCGAAGGTGGGATCGTTTGATGCGGGATTCGGCTCAAGTTATCTGGCGCGCATCGTCGGACAGAAGAAGGCGCGTGAGATCTGGTTCCTCTGCCGACAGTATACAGCGCAAGAGGCTGAGGCGATGGGGATGGTGAACAAGGTTGTGCCTATCGAGCAGCTGGAGGATGAGTGTGTGGCGTGGGCCGAGGAGATGATGGAGCGTTCGCCGTTGGCGCTGAGGATGATCAAAGCCGGACTGAACGCGGAACTCGACGGTCAGGCGGGCATTCAGGAACTGGCTGGCGACGCGACGATGCTCTACTATTTCCTCGACGAGGCGCAGGAGGGCGGCAAGGCCTTCCTCGAGAAGCGGAAGCCGGACTTTAAGAAGTATCCCAAGCTGCCGTAAAGACAGAGTATCTTTTAAAGACATAGTAACATATTAACAAATAGTAGTATGGATGTTGAGATGTTGATAAGAGCAGTCATGGAGTGCTCTAAGAATATCCGAAGGGTATTGGGGCCGGGGTATTTGGAGTCTGTGTATAAGAACTCGATGCTGGTGGAACTTAATAAGCGTGGTTTCGTTTACGAGACAGAAAAACCAATCAGTGTGTATTATGAGAATGTGCTTGTGGGTGATTTTAAGGCAGATATTGTTGTAGAGGGCATTTTGATTTTGGAATTGAAGGCAGTACAGTCATTGCATATGGCTCATGAGATCCAACTGGTGAATTATCTCACGGCAACGGGTATCGATCATGGACTCTTAATAAATTTTGGTTCAGAAGAATTGCAATTCAAACGCAAATATCGTGTTTATCGCAAACAATTCGCTTGATGATGTTAATATGTTACTTTTATCTGTTAATATGTTACTATGTCTTTAAAAGTTACTGTGTCTGAGCGGACGTTCCATTTTAAGCAGCCGGCGGGGACGTCGAGGGGTGTGTATACGGAAAGGAAGGTGTGGTATGTCCGTCTGTCGGATGGCGAGAGAGAGGGCGTGGGGGAATGTGCGCCACTGCCGGATCTGAGTTGTGATGCCAGGGAAGATTATCGGGAGGTGTTGGAAAAGATGTGTGAGGAGTTCTGCCGAAGGCAGGAATCACAGAGGGGACAGTCCCTGATGTGCTCCGCGAACTCCGCACACGAGGGACAGTCCCCCTGTGATTCGTTCGAGGCTCTGCGGTCATATCCCTCGATGCTCTTCGGACTGGAAACGGCGTTGCTGGATTTAAAGAGTCAGGAGAGTGGGATGCTGTTTGACACGGCGTTCAGCCGGGGCGAGGCGGGGATACCCATTAACGGACTGGTGTGGATGGGCAGGTATGACGAGATGCTGAAACGGATGGAGGAGAAGTTGGAGAAGGGCTTCCGCTGCGTGAAACTGAAGATCGGTGCCATCGACTTCGACCAGGAACTGGATCTGGTGAAGCGCATCCGTGAACGGTTCTCTTTCCATGATGTCGAGTTACGGCTTGATGCCAATGGCGCCTTTAAGTTTGAAGAGGCGCTGTATAAGCTGGAACTGCTGTCGCAGTACGCCATTCACAGCATCGAACAGCCCATCAAGGCCGGACAGTGGGCTTATATGGCGGAGCTCTGTCGGGAGTCGCCCCTGCCCATCGCCCTCGACGAGGAGCTGATCGGCGTGAACGACCAGGAGATGAAACGGCACATGCTGAACATCATCAAACCAAGATACATCATCCTGAAACCGTCGTTGCACGGTGGCATGATGGGTTGCAGGGAGTGGATTGAGACAGCCCGCGACATGGGCATCGGCTCGTGGATCACATCGGCCTTGGAGAGTAACATCGGCCTGAATGCTATCGCACAGTTCGCCTCCGACGTGTATGGCGACCATATCACCATGCCGCAGGGCTTAGGAACAGGACAGTTGTTTACGAATAATATCGATATGGGGTTGGAGATTCGCGGAGATATGCTTTGGAGACAGAGTAACTAAAAATGTTCGTATGTTAGTCTGTCTTTAAAATGTTACTATGTCTTTAGAAGAGTTTTTGAAGGAATGGAATGACGACAGTCCGTATGTCGAGGTGAAGACGAGCGGGAGTACCGGGGAACCGAAGCGGATGCTGGTGGAGAAGCAGCGGATGAGGGCCTCGGCACGGATTACGTGCGACTTCCTCGGACTGAAGGCTGGCGATACGGCCTTACTCTGTATGTCGCTCGACTATATTGCAGGCAAGATGATGGTGGTCAGGGCGATAGAACGGAATCTGCGTCTGATCGTTGTTGAGCCGAGTGGGCATCCTTTGGTGAAACAGGGGGACGGTTCTTTTGTTACATCGCCGACCGATGTAACAAAAGAACCGTCCCCCTGTTTCACTTTCGCCGCGATGGTGCCGATGCAGGTGTATAACTCACTGCAGGTGCCGGAGGAACGGGAGCGGCTGAAACAGATTAAGCACCTGATCATTGGCGGCGGGGCGATAGACGAGGCGTTGGCAGAGGAACTGAAGACGTTTCCGAATGACGTGTGGAGCACGTATGGCATGACAGAGACGCTTTCGCATATCGCTTTGAGGCGGTTGTCAGGGGCAGAGGCTTCGGAGTGGTACACGCCGTTTCCGTCGGTCGGTGTCAGCCTGAATGAGGAGGGGTGTCTGGTGATTGATGCACCGGAGGTGTGTAAAGAGAGGTTGGTGACGAATGATATCGCCGTGATACAGGGGGACGGTTCTTTTGTTACATCGGCCGACGATGTAACAAAAGAACCGTCCCCCTGTATCACCCGCTTCAGGATTCTGGGGAGGAAGGATAATGTGATTTGCTCCGGGGGGATCAAGATCCAGGCGGAGGAGGTGGAAAGACTGTTGAGGAATCATTTACACGTACCTTATTTAATAAGTAAACGGGCAGACCAGAAGTTTGGCGAGGTGGTCGTATTGCTGACGGAGGGCGATGTGGAAGAGGCGAAGGCGGTCTGTGAGACGGTGCTGCCCAAGTACCAGCGGCCGAAGGCGTATATTCACGTCAGCAGGATTCCTCTGACGGAAACCAAAAAGCCTGCCAGGAGGCAGGCGGAGATTTTGGCCAGAGGCTGATCAGACCCCCTCTGACTCCCCCTACTCAGGGGGAGAAACGGTTACCACTGACCGATCCAGTAGTTGAGGTCGATGTCTTTGTATGATTCTGGGGCGATGCGGACGGTGGTGTTCGCATCCGTCTTGCCGAGCAGGAAGCGGTCGATGTAGGCCTCCACCTCCGGGAACTGCACCTCGGGCAACTGACAATGTCCGTGGCCTGCGACGATGGAATAGCCCACACGGTCGGCGATGCCGAACTGCTCCCACACCTTCATGGCACCGTTCATCGAGACGTAGGCCGAAGGATCTGCCAGCCACACGAAGTCAGGATTTCCTAACATCAGCAGGGCCCGCGGACAGATCATCGCTGCCAGTTCGTGATGGTCGTGGGGCAGATAGGCCACGTTCTCCTCGCCGTAGTTCTCACGCAGACTCTCCATAAACCAGTTGTAGTCTGTCTTGTCGAGGTTCTCCACGGGCTCGGCATCCGGTTGTATGTTCAGCCAACGGGAGTAGCGCCAGGCGGCAGCACCGCCGCCACCGGGCTCCTGGGCGATGGTCAGGGCGACGCGCTCGTCGAAGGCTCCACAGAAGAGTGCCATCTTACCGGCATAGCTGCATCCCGTCACGCCGATATGCTTCGTGTCGATCTTCGTCACCTCTGGCCCTAACTGCTGCAGTCCGTCGATGAGGCGGCTCAGCCCCCAGGCCCATTCGCTGTAGGCACCATTGTCCTTCAGTTCCGGATAGAGACGGTCGAAGTCGTAGTTGCCACGACCAGCTGGCTTACGTCCGAAGCGGGCACCGAACTGGCTGTAGTTGTTCACCTGTGCCTCCTTATAGATCATCGTGGCGATGGGGCGCTTCTCAAAGAGACTTTTGGGCAAGGCGATGCCGCTGGTGCCGATCATCAGGGCATATGGTGCCTCACCCACGGACGGATAGCTGATGAGGGCACTGAGCTCGAGCGACTGGTCGCCGACGGTGACGGTCACCTTCAGCGTGTCGCCGTCCATGCGCGCCTTCACGGCCGAGGGGTCTACGGCCGGCTTCGTGCCGATCTCATAGTGCTGGATCTCCTTGGCAATCTCACCACGGCGCAGGCTCCAGTCTTTGAAGTCGGTGACGCGTCCACTGCCGTCAGACCACATCAGAGGGTCTGGCAGGGCTTCGCACTTCGTGCCTTGTTCCTTCGTGGGCAGCACGGGACTGGCATTGGTTCCGGTGTTCTCCGTCTCGTAGACGAGTGGCGGCTGCTGTGCGTAGTTGCAGACGCTTGTCAGCAGCACTGCCGTCAGCATGAATAGTTTCTTCATATCCTTTATGTTTTTTGCTGTCAGCACTCGCGGTAGAAGTCGAGTGCCTCGTAGATGTCTTCCTTCGAGGCGGTCTGGTTGATGCGGATGTCTCCGATGCCGCCCAAGAGGGTGAAGTTGATCGTGCCAGCCACGTTCTTCTTGTCGTGGGTCATGAGCTCCAGCAGGGTGGGGTAGTCGTCGCACGTGATGGCCATCTTGCCGTAGTGCTCCTTGATGAAGCTGACCGTCTGGTGCATCTTGTCTGAGGGGAAACCTGTCTTGACGGTACTGAGGTAGAGTTCGCCGATGAGACCGTAGGCGACGGCATAGCCGTGAAGGATCGGCTTCTCACAAAGGGGGCTGTCCCCATTGTGCGAAAGGGCGAAACTCTCGAAGGCGTGACCGATGGTGTGCCCGAGGTTCAGGGCCTTGCGGATACCTTGCTCCAGCGGGTCTTCGGTGACGATGCGCTGTTTCACGGCGACGCTGTCGGCCACCATCGTCTGCAACTGCCCCAGATCGGGCTGGGCAAGGTCGAAGTTCATCAGCTCTGCCCACATCTCTTCGTTGGATATCAGCCCGTGCTTCAGCATCTCGGCATAGCCGGAACAGATGTTCTCGGCATCGAGGGTCTTCAGGAACGTGGTGTCGAGGATGACGGTGCTGGCATTGCTGAACACGCCGATCTCGTTTTTCAGTCCCCGGAAGTTGATGCCTGTCTTGCCGCCCACGCTGGCATCGACCATCGAGAGCAGTGTCGTGGGGATGTTGATATAGTTGATGCCCCGCTTGAAGGTGGAGGCTGCGAAGCCCCCTAAGTCGGTCACCATGCCGCCACCTATATTTATTAATAAGGAGTGGCGTGTGCCGCCTCCCTCACCTAAGGCTTCCCACACATGGGCCAGCGACTCGAGCGTCTTGTGACTGTCGGTGGCGCCGATGACGATGACCTGTGCCCCGTGGACAAAGTCCATATCGCTGACGACGGGCAGACAGCAGCGTTCCGTCGTCTCATCGACGAGGATGAATGTACGATCGTGCTCACATTCAGCGACGGCTGTTGCGAGGGCTTCTGTCAGATTTTCGGAAATGACAACCTTTTGCGGATTCATCTTTCTATGCTTATGGTTGCTTGCTTGTTGTTGATGCTGCAAAGGTAGGCATTTTTTTCATAATGACAAGAAGAAATGCGAATTTTTTTGCTTTCCGTTAAACTTTTCTCCCGTTCATGCGTCAAAGAGGCATAAATTCACAACTATCAATGAAAAAAATTGGATTGTTGATTGTTGCCCTGATGGTGACAGTCGTTACATTCGCACAGCGAACAGTTAAAGGAACAGTAGTAGAACAGGACACGCAGGAAGCCGTCATTCAGGCAACTGCCGCCCTGCTGAGTGGTGAAAAGGTAATTGCCAATGCCGTAACCAATACCGAGGGCGGGTTCTCCATCAAGGCCCCGGAGGGTACCTATACCTTGCAGGTGACCTATGTGGGTTTCAAGACCTACACGAAGAAGATTACGCTGAAGGACAAGGACTATAATGCCGGTACCATCAAGCTCGAGCCCGACGCCATCATGCTGAAGGGTGCCACGGTGACAGCCCGTGCCCAGAAGGTGACGCTCAAGGCTGACACCTTCGTCTATAACGCCAACGCCTTCCGCACCCCTGAGGGATCGGTGGCCGAGGAACTCGTACGTCGTCTGCCCGGAGCAGAGATCAGTGACGACGGTACCATCAAGATCAACGGCAAGCAGGTGAAGAAGATCCTCGTCGACGGTAAGGAGTTCATGACGGGCGACACTAAGACCGCCATGAAGAACCTGCCTACGAACATCATCGACCGCATCAAGGCCTACGACCAGCAGAGCGACCTCGCACGTGTATCGGGTATCGAGGACGGTGAAGAGCAGACAGTGCTCGACTTCGGCATCAAGGCCGGTATGAACAGGGGCTTCATGATGAATGCCGACCTTGCCGCTGGTACGAAACACCGTTATGCAGGCCGTGTCTTCGGCGGTTGGATGAAAGACAACATGAAAGTGTTCGTCATGGCCAATGCCAACAACACCAACGACATGGGTTTCCCCGGTGGTGGCGGTGGCGGACGGTTCGGAGGAGCACGCCAGGGACTGAACGCCACAAAGATGGTCGGTGCAAACCTGAACTACGAGAAGACCGACAAGTTCAAGCTCGACGGCAGCGTGCGCTGGAACCACAGCGACGGTGACGTCTTCTCCAAGAGCAACGTGGAGAATTTCTTCAGTCAGTCCACCTCGTCGTGGGAAAACAGCGTCAGCCAGCGATTCTCCCGTTCCAACCAGTGGAATGCCCAGATGCGCCTGGAGTGGCAGCCCGACTCGATGACCAACATCATGTTCCGTCCCAACGCCCGCTATAACTCCAACGACGGCGAGAACACCAGCCAGAGCGCCACTTTTTCGGAGAATCCGTACAATTATGTCGATGATCCCCTGACGGAGATCCAGGCCCTGATCGGCAAGGACATCACCAAGAACTACAATATCAGCGACGGTATCAGCTACAGCGATACGAAGAGCGTGGGAGGAAGGTTGCAGTTCAACCGCCGCCTGAACAACTCGGGCCGCAATATCACCGTGCAGTTGAATGGCAACTGGAGCGAGGGCGTCAGCAAGTCGATGACGAACAATTACATCTACCTGTTCACCACCAGCGATACGACGATCACCAACCGCTACAGTGTCACGCCCGAGGACAAGTGGAGCTACAGCATCCGCACCTCCTACAGCGAGCCTCTCTGGCGTCAGGTCTATCTGCAGTTCAGCTATACCTATAATTATAGCTACACCAAGAGCGACCGTCTCATGTACAGCCTCATAGGTGTGGACTATAGCAGTATCGTGCCGCAGTACCGCAACTGGGATGCCTATCTCTTAAAGCTTCCCAATCCCTTGGATACCTACGAGGACAAGGACCTGAGCCGCTACTCGGAATACAAGAACTACAACCATACGCTCGAACTGATGCTGCGCGTCGTCCGTAAGTCCTATAACCTCAACGTCGGTTTCCAGGTGCTTCCCCAGAAGACGCACTTCATCCAGAATTATCAGGGCATCTATGCCGATACCGTGCGTACCGTGACCAATATCACACCGACCCTCGACTTCCGCTGGAAGAAGTCGCAGACAGGCCAGTTGCGCTTCACCTATCGCGGCCGTACCCAGCAGCCCTCGATGAGCGACCTGCTCGATATCGTCGACGACAGCAATCCCTTGCGCATCACACGTGGTAACCCCGGTCTGAAGCCTTCGTTTACGCAGAACTTCAACCTCTTCTACAATGATTACTTCCAGAAGCACCAGCGGGCTGTGATGACCTTCGTGAACTTCTCGACGACCAGTAACTCCGTGTCGAACAAGACCACCCTCAACACCGAGACCGGTGGTACGGTTACCCGTCCTGAGAACATCAACGGCAACTGGAACGGCAACCTCGGCTTCATGTTCAACACCGCCATCGACTCAGCAGCCTACTTCAATGTCAACACGTTCACCAACCTGAGTTATGCCCACAACGTCGGTTACGTGAGTGTCAACAGCCTCCAGGATTCGGAGGAGAGTATCACCAACACCTTCGGCGTCGGTGAGCGTCTGGCAGCCAGCTACCGTAACGACTGGCTCGAGGTCGAGCTCAACGGCTCCATGAACTACAACCGTTCGCGCAGTGAGCTGCAGCCGAACAACAACCTCGACACCTGGCAGTTCACCTACGGCGGTATGGTCGGCATCACCGCACCCTGGGGCACGTCGTTCACCACGAACCTGAACATGCAGAGCCGTCGTGGTTATACCGACAACTCGATGAACACCAACGAACTCATCTGGAACGCCCAGGTGTCGCAGAGCTTCCTCAAGGGTAAGGCCCTCACCATCTCGCTCCAGCTCTACGACATCTTGCACGAGCAGTCCACCGTCAGCCAAATCATCAATGCCTCCCAGCGCAGTGATACCGAGTATAACGCCATCACCAGCTACGGTATGGTTCACGTCATCTATCGTCTGAACCTCTTCGGCGGCCGTGGTGCCTTCGGTGGTCCTGGTGGTCCTGGCGGTCCTGGTTCCCGTGGCGGCCGTGGCGGTCGTGGCGGATTTGGCGGTGGCGGTCCCCGTGGCGGAGGCTTCGGCGGTGGCTTCGGAGGTGGTCCCCGTGGCGGTAGGTTCTGATTGAATGGACAATGGATAATGGATAATGGGCAATAGGCAATCAAAATGTTAGCAAAAATCAATATTTTGTGTCATTTTGCAAAAAAATATCCATTATCCATTGTCAATTATCCATTTTTTATTATCTTTGCGGCCAAAATTAGAATCAACTGTAAAATGGGACAAGTAATCAAACCCCTGCACTATGAGGCCTTGCTCGATACGAAGCAGACCGAGCAGGGCATCAAGCTTATTAAGGATTTCTTTCAGCAGAACCTCTCCACAGAGCTCCGTCTGCGTCGTGTCACAGCCCCTCTCTTCGTCCTTAAAGGACTGGGTATCAACGACGACCTGAACGGCGTGGAGCGTGCCGTCACCTTCCCCATCAAGGATCTGGGCGACGCACAGGCAGAGGTCGTACACTCACTGGCCAAGTGGAAGCGCCTGTCGCTGGCCGAGTACCAGATCGAGCCGGGCTACGGCATCTATACCGACATGAACGCCATCCGAGCCGATGAGGAACTCGACAACCTCCACTCGCTCTATGTCGACCAGTGGGACTGGGAGGCCGTCATCCGTCGTGAAGACCGTACGCTGTCGTTCCTCAAGAACGTTGTCGAGCGCATCTATGCCGCTATCCGCCGCACGGAGTACCTCACCTGTGAAACCTATCCCCAGCTCAAGGCCTTCCTGCCTGAGAAGATCCACTTCATCCATGCCGAGGAGCTGTTGAAGATGTATCCCGACAAGACGCCCAAGGAGCGCGAGGATGCCATCTGCGAGGCCTACGGTGCTGTCTTCATCATCGGCATCGGCGGTAAGCTCTCCAATGGCGAGAAGCACGATGGCCGTGCCCCCGACTACGACGACTGGTCCACCATCGCCGAGAACGGCAAGATGGGACTCAACGGCGATATCCTCATCTGGTATCCCATCCTGGGCCGCAGCTTCGAGCTCTCGTCCATGGGTATCCGTGTGGACAAGGAGAGTCTGCTGCGCCAGCTGAAGCTCGAGCACCAGGAGGAACGCGAACAGCTCTACTTCCATCAGCAGCTGCTCAACGACCGTCTGCCCCTCTCCATCGGTGGCGGTATCGGTCAGAGCCGTCTCTGCATGGTGCTTCTCCATAAAGGCCATATCGGTGAGATCCAGGCATCCATCTGGCCCGACGACATGCGTCGCGAGTGCAAGGCCCTTGGCATGAACCTTATCTGAAGTCACTCAGCAAGATGATGCTTTAAATTCCCCTTTACAAGCCTTGAGAATCACTTTTTCAAGGCTTGTCTTTTAACTTTACAACGCCTGTCACAAGGGTGCCAGTGCGCAAGTTTTTATGTGTTTTTCCCATAAAAGCATTGTTATATGGGAAAAAAGGATTAAATTTGCAGTCGATAAGAACGATAATCGTTTCTTGCAATTCGAGAAAATCGCAAATATGAGTCGGAAAATCGTTATATTGGTGGCGACAGCCTTCCTGCTTTGGTCATGCAACAACAAGGAGACGCAGACGCGTGAGGAGGCTGTCAGTGTAAGAACCCAGAAAGTAGAGGCTGGCGCACAGAGCGTGAACAAGAGTTTCATGGGAGTGATAGAAGAGGAAGACGGTGCCAACGTCACATTCGGAGTCTTAGGTACGGTTATTCGCGTGATGGTGGATGAAGGGCAGTTCGTGCGGAAAGGTCAGGCCATGGCAGAGACCGACGGACAGAACGTGAGGAATGCCTACGAGATGAGTGCCTCGACCCTGGCACAGACCGAGGATGCCTATCGTCGTCTGAAGAACCTTTACGACAAAGGTACGCTGCCGGAGATAAGAATGGTGGAGATGGAGTCGATGCTGACCAAGGCAAAAGCCGCAGAGGCCATGTCGCGGAAGAATGTGGACGAGATCGTGCTACGTGCCCCCTTTGATGGCTATGTGGCACAAAATGCAGTACATGAAGGCAGCAGCGTCATGCCTGGCGTGACGGGGTTCAAACTGGTGAAGATTGACAAGGTGAAGGTAAGCGTATCAGTGCCGGAGAAAGAGATCAGCAAGATTAAGAAAGGCACTGACATAAAGTTCACGGTGCCAGCCTTGGGCGATAGCGTGTTTACGGGTAGAGTGGTGAACAAGGGAGTGGTTGCGAATATCATCAACCACACATACACTGTAAAGGCTATTGTAGAGAACAGAAGCCATACACTGCTGCCCGGTATGGTCTGCAAGGTACACATGAAGGATGTGAGTGCAGACTATTCCATTCTGGTGCCACAGGATGCCATCCAGATTAGCGGCAAGGAGACCTTTGTGTGGATGGTCAAGCAAGGGAAGGCTCACCGTCAGGCCGTCACCACGGGCGATATATACAGCAGCGGAGTGGTCATAGAAACGGGACTGACCAGCGGCGATGTGATCATTGTCCAAGGTCAGAATAAAGTCAGTGAGGGAATGAGCGTGAAGTAATCGAAAAAGGAGACATGGAGACAGGGAGACAAGGAGACAAGTCAAACTTGGTGACGAGTGCCATGAGGCATAAAAGCATCACGCTGCTGCTGGTGCTGGTCATGATGCTGGCCGGCATTGCTTCGCTGATATATATCCCAAAGGATGAGTTTCCACAGGTTGACCTTCCTGTGGGACTGGTGGTGGGAGTCTATCCTGGGGCGTCTGAACTGGAAGTGGAACAGCAGTTGGCAAAACCCCTGGAGGATTTCCTCTGGACCTTTAAGGAGATAGACAGGGAGAAAACCACGACGATGAGCATGAACGACGGCTGTGCGGCTGTAGTATGGCTCAACGGGACGGAGAGCAGCAAGACGGAATTCTGGAACAAGTTGAAAGAGCGGCTGGCACTCTTCCGCATCACACTGCCGACGGGTGTGCTGGGCTTGGTGGCCAACGACGACTTCGGTGACGCATCGGCCATGCTGCTGACCATCGAAAGCGACAGTAAGACATTCCGGGAGCTGGGCGGCTATGCCGACGGACTGAGCGACAGGCTGAGAAGGGTGAAGAGCCTGGCTAACGTGATACGCATGGGCGGTCAGAAAGAGCAGCTGAGCATCTATCTGGACCGTGACCGTCTCTCGATGTACGGCATCAATACAGCCATGCTAATGAGCAAGGTCTCAGGACTTACAGGTACACTTTATACCGGCAGTCTGGAGGATGGCAAACTGAGCAGGAGAATACATATCCAGTCGTCGCTCAATACCGAACAGGACCTGGCACAGACCATCGTCAGCACTGCCCCCACGGGCGAAGTGGTACGGCTAAGCGACATTGCCACCATCAAGCGTGAATACCCAGAGCCACGACAATACATCAAGAACAATGGGCGTCAGTGCCTGCTGCTGTCGCTGCAGATGATCAGGGGCAAGAATATCATCGACTTCGGTACCGAGGTAAAACAGCTAATCAGCGACTACCAGCAGACATTGCCCAAAGATGTACACATCAACGTCATCAGCGACCAAAGCCAGGTGGTAGACCACTCCATACAGGACTTCATGTTCGAAATGCTCATCGCCATCGTATCCGTCATCATTGTGGTATGCCTGATGCTGCCGCTCAGGGTGGCGGGCGTTGCAGTGGTCACCATCCCCATCACTATCTTTGCCTCCATCGCCATATTTCTTGTGACGGGAGTCGAGATTAACAGCGTCACGCTGGCAGCTCTGCTGGTGTCGCTGGGAATGATCGTCGACGACAGCGTGGTGGTGGTAGACTGCTATCTGGACAAGATTGACTCCGGGATGGACCGCTGGCGGGCTGCCGTAGAGTCATCACGGGAATTTGTGAAGAGCATCATTACAGCAACGCTGGTCATCAGCATCACGTTCTTCCCCTTCCTCTTTACCACGAGCAAGATGATACACGACTTCATACAATGGTTCCCATACGCTATCGGCATCGTACTGACGGTATCACTGGTTGTCGCCATCTTCGTGGTGCCCATATTGCAGCATCAATTTATCAAGAAAGGACTCCACACGGGCTCTGACAAGCGGAAGGAAAGAAACGAAGGCGGGCGGAAGACCATGCTTGAGCGGATGCAGGGTCACTACGACGGGCTGATAGAGTGGTGCTTCCGCCACAGGCGCGCCACCATTGCCATCGGACTGGCAAGCATCGTGCTGGGGGCGGTACTCATCCTGATGCTGCCCATCAGACTGATGCCCAGAGCCGAGCGTAACCAGTTTGCCGTCGACATCATACTGCCTATTGGCACCGACCTGAACTATACCGCACAGGTGGCCGACTCGCTTGCCAGCATCATGCGTAAGGACGAACGGGTGGTCAACCTGACCACGTTCTATGGCAGCGGCTCACCGCGATTCCATGCCACGTTCATGCCCAACTTCGGCGGCACCCACTTTGCACAGTTCATCGTAAACACCCATAGTGACAAAGAGACGCAGGAGATGCTGGACGACTACGCCCACCGTTACTCCTATTACTTCCCTGAGGCACAGATACTGTTCCGTCAGATAGAATACTCCGACCACCAATACCCTGTGGAAGTGGTGGTGAAGGGCGATAACCTCGATAGTCTGCATGTGGCCGTAGACAGCATACACCACCGATTGTCGAAAAACAAGGACATAGATGTGTTGACCACCAGTTTTGGTACGACGGGCAACCGATTGGAGGTAACCATGAAGCCCGAAGAGGCCAACCGCATAGGTATGAGCAAATCGCTGCTCTCGCTGAATTTTGCCTTGCGCTATGGTGGCGGCATACCTGTAGCCACCATCTGGGAGGGTGACCACGAACTGAGCATCACGGTAAAGGACGCCGATAAGGGGAAACACGACATCGACGAATTCAAGAACATACGCGTCACGGGCCTGATACCCACTATTACGGCAGCACCGCTGTCGCAGATAGCCGACGTAAAGCCAGGCTGGGGTTCTGGCACCATCGAACGCGTCAATGGCGAACGGACGGCTTCTGTCTTTGGCATGATGGGGCGTCAGGGCGTGAAGGTAGGCGAACTGACGGAGAATATCTATCGGGATCTCAAGACCCTGCGACTGCCTGATGGCGTCAAGCTCGAGGAGGGTGGACAGGCAGAGACCGAACGGACATACCGTCCGCAGATGTATCTGGGCATGCAGATTGCCATCGTGCTGATCTTCTTCATCATCGTGTTCCATCTGAAGAGCATACCGCTCACACTGCTCATTATGTCGTCATTAGGATTCTCGATGATAGGCGGTGCGCTGGGACTTCATTTGTTCGGTCAGGAGTTTGGTGCTACGGGCGTGCTCGGCTTTGTCTCGCTCATGGGTATCATCACCCGCTGCGGCATCATCATGATTGACTATGCTGAGGAGCTGAGACAGGAACACCCCACGAAAGAGGCCGCACTTCTGTCGGCCAAACGCCGGTTCCGACCGGTATTCCTCACTTCGATGGCTGCATCGATGGGTGTCATCCCGATGGTCATCAAGGACACGCCGCTGTGGGGGCCGATGGGCGTCATCATCTGCATAGGAGCATTGGTGTCGATGCTGTTCATCATCACCATGATCCCCGTCGGCTACAGTATTGTAAGAGAAAGGTTTTAAGTTATGAAGTTAAAGAAGTTCTTACTCATCGTCAGTATATTCCACCTCGTGCTCATTGGGGCTTCTGCCCAGCGCATCATGACCCTGCAGGAGTGTGTCAAGGAGGCTCGTGCCAACAACGTCAGCGCAAAGGATGCCCGCAACGACCTGCTCATCGCCAAGGAACAGCAACGCTATGCCCGCACGAAGTACTTTCCCATGGTAGGAGCGTCGGCCACCCATTTCGAGGCCAGCGACTATCTGCTGAAACAGCAATTGTTCTCGCCCGAACTGCAAGACATCATCGAGGCACTCACCGAAGGGACGGATTTTATTCAAAACGGAGGCATCCACGCCATCAAACGCGGCACGTCGTTGGGCATCACCGCCCTTGAGCCCCTATATACAGGCGGCAGAATCCGCTATTACAACAAACTGGCCGACATGCAGGTTGACGCTCGCCAGAAACTGCAACAGGTGACTGACGACGAGATTGTAATGACCACAGAATTCCTGTTTTATAAGATTCTGGAACTCCATGAGACCGACAAGATGCTCGATGCCATGGAGAAAGAGACGGAGAGCATTCACCGCGATGCGGTCAACATCTACGAGAACGGCATTGTCAACAAGAATGACGTCCTCAGTGTCGAACTGATGCAAGACCAGCTCTCGGCTCTGCGCATCAAGACGGCCAATGCATGTCGGCTGTTGCGCCGTGCACTGGCAAAATATATGGGCATGGCCGATCAGGATATTGACATCGAGGCAACGATCTCCGACGACGCCATTGTCGACCCTCAAGTATATCTGATGCCGCATCACACAGCCCTTGAAAACCGGACGGAGACGCAGCTCCTCGATACTTGGGTGGAAAAGTCGGAGATAGAAAAGAAAATAGCCCGAGCCTCCATGCAACCCGTCGTACTGCTGGGTGGAACGGCCAATTACAGCAAGCTGCTCGCCGAATGGCACAGCAAGGCCATCGCCTTCGCTACCGTCCAGATACCCATCAGTGCCTTTTGGAGCGAACGGCGCATGTACAATTGGAAGAAGGTGGAAGTAGAGAAAGCGAAAGACTTCCGTCAAGACAAACGTGAGCTCATCTCCCTGCAAATACAAGATGCCTGGGACAATCTGGAAAGTACCTATCGTCAGACGCAAATCGCGAAGAAAAGCGTGGAACGTTCAGAGGAGAACCTGCGCATTAACCGCGAACACTATCTCAACGGCATGACGAATATGACTGAACTGCTTGATGCCCAACGCCAGTGGCAGCAGGCACTCACCTCACGCAATGCCGCCAATAGCGAATACCTGCAGGCCAAGACCCGTTACTTGATTCTGACCGGTCGCAGAGAGGAAGTGAAACCATAGGCAAATCCCGCGGAAGGCGGAACATGTTTAATAGGAAGCTGTGCAGGGGATGCCGGCGGCGATGACACGGTCGCGGATGGCATCAAGTTGTTCGCGGGTGGCCTTGAGGAGTCCCTCGGTAGGCGTCTCACGGTCGATGGTGTAGATCATCACCTGCTGGGGCTTGATGGCTTTGACTGCCTCGAGCCATGGGCCGACATACTCCTCCCCAATATTATCTACTGACTCCTGACTCCCGACTCCTGACTCCAGTCTCGTGACCTCCCCCCTCATGAACATCGTCTGGATGATGATGTGCCCATTGAAGGCCTTCATACGCTCGATGATCTTTTCTACGTCGTAGGTGCCGTTTGGGTGGTCTACCTTATTAATATATATAGGGTCGACGGTGTCGAGCTTCAGTATGTTGTTGTCCACCCGCATCAGCGCATCGTGTACGGCCTGGCGGTGAATCATGGTGGAGTTGCTCAGTACGGAGACCTTCGCCCTCGGACAATACTGGTTGCGCAGGCGGATGACGTCGTCGATGATCTCGGCGAAGTGGGGATGGCAGGTGGGTTCACCATTGCCGGCAAAGGTGAGCACGTCGGGCAGCTGACCCTCAGCGGTCATCTGCAGCAGTTTCTCCTCCAGTCTGGCTGCCACTTCTTCCCGTGTTGGCAGGGGAAGGGTAGGGCGGTGATCCTCGTTGAAGCCACACTCGCAGTAGATGCAGTCGAAGGAGCACACCTTCCCGTCGGCAGGCAGGAGGTTGATGCCCAATGAGATGCCCAGCCGGCGACTATGAACGGGGCCGAATATGGGCGAAGGATAGATAATTGTACTCATATGGGGTGCAAAATTACACATTTTTTTTGGCAACTCCAAAAAAAATGTGTAATTTTGCAGCCGAATTCAAAAGATTACGTACGTAAACCTACATGAAAAGACGACGTGAGAAGACTGGCCGCCGGCAGGGTGTGCAGTTGGTGACCTTATGTATCAGTACAGCGATGGTGCTTGTGCTGTTGGGGTTGGTGGTGTTCTCTGTGCAGACCTCGCGCAACCTGTCGCAGTGGGTGAAGGAGAACCTGACAGTGACGGTCGTGCTCAACGACGAGGTGAGCGTAGGCGATGCCAAGCAATTCCAGCAAGACCTCATCCACAGGCCGTTCTCGAAGGAGGTCCACTATGTCAGCCGTGAACAGGCTCTGAAGGAACAGACGGAAGCGATGGGTTCTGATCCCTCGGAGTTCCTGGGCATGAACCCGTTCCCGGCAACACTCGAGTTGCAGCTGCACTCCGACTATGCTAACGCCGACTCGCTGGTGTGGATCAGTGAAGAGCTCAGGAAGAGCTCGAAAGTGACGGATGTGGCCTATCAGGTGGATCTGATGGACAGTGTGAACCGTAACCTCGCAAAGGTGAATATCCTTTTGCTGGTGCTGGCCGTGCTGTTGACGTTCATCTCGTTCTCGCTCATTAATAACACGGTGCGTCTGAGTGTCTATTCGCGCCGCTTCCTGATTCACACGATGAAACTGGTGGGGGCCTCGTGGGGCTTCATCCGCCGGCCGTTTATGAAACAGGGAATGCTTGTGGGCATCCTTGCCGCCCTGATTGCCATCGCAGTGTTGGGTGGCGGCATCTATGCGCTCTACTATTACGAGCCTAATATCCTGATGATCATCACCTGGCGTGAACTGGTCATCACGGCTCTGGCTGTGCTGGTGTTCGGACTGGTCATCACGCTGACGTGTTCCTACATCTCCGTGAACCGTTTCCTCCGCATGCCTCCTGGCGAACTGTATAAGATTTAAAGTGAAAAGGTGAAAAAGTGAAATAATATGGATAAAAGAAATTTTGCATTTGACAAGACAAACTTCATCCTGCTGGCCATCGGCATGGCAGTGGTGGTCATCGGTCTTCTGCTGATGACGGGTCCGGCATCTTCGGATACTGCCTATGAACCCGATATCTTCAGCGCTCGTCGTATCAAGGTAGCCCCTGTGGTATGTCTGCTGGGTTTCGTGTCGATGATCTATGCGGTCATCCGCAAACCAAAAGGGAAATAAAGAAAAAAGGATTTTTATAGTATTATTTTGATGGATTGGATAGAAGCCTTGATCCTGGGCATTATACAGGGTCTTACAGAGTACCTGCCTGTCAGCAGTAGCGGTCACCTGGCTATCGGCCAGGCGCTCTTCGGCATGCAGGATGGTGAGGAGAATCTCATGTTTACCGTGGCAGTACACGTGGCCACGATCTTGTCGACGCTGGTCGTCCTTTGGAAGGAGATTAGCTGGATCGTGAAGGGTGTGTTCAAATTTGAAATGAATGCGGAGACGAAATACTTCCTGAACATCCTGGTGTCGATGATTCCCGTCGGCATCGTGGGTGTGTTCTTCAAGGATCAGGTGGAGGAAATCTTCGGTTCTGGCCTGCTGATTGTGGGCTGTTGCTTGCTACTGACGGCAGCACTGCTGATCTTCTCCTATTTTGCCCGTCCGCGTCAGAAAGAGCATATCTCTTGGAAAGACGCCTTTGTGATAGGTATCGCACAGGCCTGTGCCGTGCTGCCTGGCCTCTCACGTTCAGGCTCTACCATCGCGACAGGATTGATGCTGGGCAACAAGAAAGAGAAACTGGCACAGTTCTCGTTCCTCATGGTGATACCGCCCATTCTGGGAGAGGCCCTGCTCGATGTGATGAAGGCCATGAAAGGTGAGGCTGTGATGGGCAGTATCGGAACCGTACCTCTTTTGGTAGGTTTTGTGGCCGCTTTCCTCTCAGGCTGTCTGGCCTGTAAGTGGATGATTGACATCGTGAAGCGTGGCAAACTGATTTATTTCGGTATCTATTGTGCCATCATCGGTGTCGTGACTATTCTGCTGAGTTTATAGAAGGCATGAACTTTAACGAGGGCGCCTACATCTATATCAACAAACCCTATCGCATGACGAGCTTTGGGGCACTTGCACACATCCGTTATCTGGTGTCGAAACGGCTTCATGTGAAACGGGTGAAGATGGGACATGCCGGCACCCTCGACCCGCTGGCTACCGGTGTGCTGATCCTCTGCACGGGGAAGGCCACCAAACAGATTGAGACGCTGCAACTCCACACGAAGGAGTATACGGCTACCCTGCAGTTAGGGGCTACCACGCCAAGCTACGATATGGAGCACGCCGTGGATCAGACCTATCCGACGGCGCATATCACCCGGGAACTGATTCTCGGGACACTGCCACGCTTCGTGGGCGATATCATGCAGGTGCCTCCTGCTTTCTCCGCCTGTATGGTGGCTGGTGACAGGGCCTACGACCTCGCCCGTAAGGGGCAGGAGGTGGCACTTGCCGCGAAGCCTGTACGTATCGATGAACTCGAACTGACGCACTTCGACCCTACGACGATGCAGATGTCCATTCGTGTGGTCTGTGGCAAAGGCACCTATATCCGTTCGTTGGCCCGTGACATCGGTGAGGCTTTGGGCAGCGGTGCCTATCTGACGGCCCTCTGTCGTACCCGTGTGGGTGATGTCCGTATAGAGGACTGCCTCACGTTCGATGATTTTCCACAATGGTTAGAAAAAAATATTGATTAATATATGAAGTTATCACAGTTTAAGTTTAGGCTCCCTGAGGAGCTGGTCGCCCTGGAGCCCACCGCTCATCGCGACGAGTGCCGGCTGATGGTCCTCCATCGCAAGAGTGGCAAGATCGAGATGACCAAGCAGGATGAGGAAGGCAACGACCTGAAAGACGAAGAAGGTAATCCTGACTATCTCGACTTCCGCAACATTCTCGACTACTTCGACGAGGACGACACGTTCATCTTCAACGATACGAAGGTGTTCCCTGCTCGTCTCTATGGTACGAAGGAGAAGACCGACGCCAAGATCGAGGTGTTCCTGTTGCGTGAGCTGAACCGTGACCTCCGCCTCTGGGACGTGCTCGTGGAACCAGCCCGTAAGATCCGTATAGGCAATAAGCTCTTCTTCGAGGACGATGGCCCGATGGTAGCAGAGGTCATCGACAATACCACGAGCCGCGGACGTACGCTGCGATTCCTCTATGACTGTCCCCACGACGAGTTCAAGCACGAACTCTTCGCCCTGGGTGAAGCCCCGTTGCCACGCTATATCATCGACCGTCGTCCCGCCGTACCGGAGGATATGGAACTGTTCCAGACCATCTACGCCCAGAAAGAGGGCGCCGTCACAGCTCCTGCCACAGGTCTGCATTTCAGTCGTGAGCTGATGAAGCGAATGGAGATCCGTGGCATCAACTTCGCCTATATCACCCTGCACTGCGGACTCGGCAACTTCGACTCTATTGAAGTGGAGGATCTGACGAAGCACAAGATGTCATCTGAACAGATGTTCGTTGAAAAGGAGGCCTGTGAGATCGTGAACCGCACGAAGGAGGCTGGTCACCGTGTGTGTTGTGTCGGCGTGAGCACAGCCCGTGCCACAGAGAGTGCCGTGGGTACCGACGGACTGTTGAAGGAGTTCGAGGGCTGGACCAATAAGTTCATCTTCCCGCCCTATGAGTTTGGCATGTCCAACGCCCTCGTCGCCAATTTCTACCATCCGGAGTCTCCGATGATGATGATCCAGGCATCGTTTGGTGGCTACGACAATGTGTACAAGTGCTACAACCAGGCCGTGAAGAACGGGTATAAGTTCGGATGTTTCGGCGATGCGCTGTTGATTGTGGATGATTAAGGAGAGAAGGAGATATGATTCACAAGGTCTATCTGGGTCTGGGGAGTAACCAGGGCGACAGGGCCGCAAAGCTGGCGAAGGCCATAGAGCTGATAGGCGAGCGGGTAGGGCCTGTTATCCGCCAGTCGTCTGTCATCGAGACAGAGCCCTGGGGATTCCTGTCGGGCAACAAGTTCCTCAATTGTGCCGTTTACTGCGAGACGGTGCTCCTGCCCCGTCAGGTGCTCCAGATCACCCAGCAGATAGAGCGTGAACTCGGACGTCATCATAAGGGCAAGGGCTATCGCGACCGTCCCATCGACATCGACATCCTTCTCTACGACGATCTGAACATCGACACGCCGGACCTCCAGATTCCCCATCCGCTGATGTATGAGCGCGACTTTGTGATGATACCCCTCAACGAGATCAAACAATAAAAAACAAATTAGAATAACTAAAAACAAATCAAAATGAAAAGATTATGTACTTATGTGCTTCTGTCTGAAAAGACGATCATCCTGTCCATTTGTCTGTGTGTGTGCTTATGTATGACCGCCCAGAACCCCTATAAGAAGTATACGGAGAACCTGCCCTTTGAGATGCCCGAAGTGAAGGCGCCTGTCATCCCCGACACCAAGGTATGCCTGAAAGACTTCGGTGCCGATCCTACAGGCATCAGCCTCTGTACCGATGCCTTTGTCAAGGCTGTCGATGGCCTGACAGCGAAGGGTGGGGGACATCTGATCGTTCCTGCTGGAGTGTGGCTTACGGGCCCCATCGTGCTCAAGAGCAACATCGACCTCCATCTCGAGATGGGCGCTGTCATCCGGTTTGCTGCCGACGAGCGTCTTTATCCCATCATCAAGACCTCGTTCGAGGGACTCGATACCCGTCGTTGTCAGTCGCCCCTCTCTGCCGTGGGGGCCACAAACATCTCCATTACGGGTGAGGGCGTCATCGATGGTAATGGTCAGTACTGGCGTCCCGTCAAGCGTCCGAAGGTGTCGGAAGGCATGTGGAAGGATGTCATCAGGCGTCCGGGTGGCATCCAGTTGCGTGATGACTATTGGGTGCCCTCTGAGAGCTACGCCCGTGGTGAGAAGGGTGCCGAACTCAACGTACCCGCAGCCAAGACCGATGAGGAGTGGAATGCCATCCACCGTTTTCTCCGTCCCGTGATGATCAGTTTGGTCAGTTGTAAGAACGTCCTGCTGCAGGGTGTCATCTTCCAGAACTCCCCCGCCTGGAACATCCATCCGCTGATGTGTGAGAATATTATTATAGATAATGTACTCGCGCGCAACCCCTCCTTCGCCCAGAATGGCGATGCCCTCGACCTCGAGTCGTGCAAGAACGCCCTTATCGTCAATTCCCGTTTCGATGCGGGTGACGATGGCATCTGCATCAAGAGCGGTAAGGATGCCGATGGCCGTAGGCGTGGTAAGCCCTGTGAGAATGTGGTTGTCGACGGTTGTACCGTCTTTGCCGGTCATGGTGGCTTCGTTGTGGGTTCCGAGATGAGTGGTGGCGTGCGTAACTTCATGGTTTCCAACTGTCAGTTCCTTGGTACTGACGTGGGCTTGCGCTTCAAGTCGAAGCGTGGTCGTGGCGGCATCGTCGAGAACATTTACATCCGAAACATCTCGATGATGGATATCATTACCGATGCCATCACGTTCAATATGTACTATGGAGGCAAGTCAGTCTCAGAGGTGAAGGCTGCAGGTGTCGTACCCGATAATACCACTCCGGCACCTGTCGACGAGACCACACCCGTCTTCCGTAATATCTTTATTGAGAATGTCGTCTGCAATGGCGCTGGCCGTGCGATGGAGTTCAATGGTCTCCCTGAGATGCCCATCGACAATATCCGCCTGAAGAACATCACCATCCGTGCCCATGAGGATGCCGTGTTCTCCAACGTCACGGAAAACGTTTCTCAAGAAAACGTGAAGATTACGCTCGAATAATGAATTCCCCGCTGTCAGGCGGGGAATCGTTCATAAAAAAGCCTCGCATTGCGAGGCTTTAAAGTTTGCTTACTTGCGGAGGCCGAGGGCCTTGATAATCGCACGATAACGATTGATATCGTTATTGTAGAGATACTTCAGCAACTTGCGGCGCTTACCGACGAGCATCGTCAGCGAACGGGCGGTGTTGTGGTCCTTGTGGTTCTTCTTCAGGTGCTCTGTCAGGTGAGAGATGCGATAGCTGAAGAGGGCAATCTGTGCCTCTGCAGAACCAGTGTCGGTAGTGCTCTTGCCATACTGACCGAAGATCTCCTGCTTCTTGGCTTTGTCTAAATACATAATTTTTAATGTGATTAAATGTTGTTTGCAAATACATCCTTCAGACGCGATTCTGGCCTAATCACCAGCCGGTTTACGTCGTCGGATGCTTCGGATTTTCCGAAATGCGGCTGCAAAGGTACTACATTTTCCCTGTTCAACCAAATATTTATGGCACGAATTACACGAATTGCACGAAAAAATGACCGCTTTTTGCAAAATATTCGTGTAATTCGTGTAATTCGTGCCTAAAAATGTGTAATTTTGCACCCGCAAATAAAGGAAATGACTATGCAGGATATCAGGAATATCGCAATTATTGCGCATGTAGACCACGGTAAGACGACACTCGTGGACAAGATGATGCTCGCAGGCAATCTCTTCCGTGAGGGACAGAACCTCAGCAATCAGGTGTTGGATGCTAACGACCTGGAGCGTGAGCGGGGCATCACCATTCTTTCAAAGAATGTCAGTATCAACTGGAAGGGCGTCAAGATCAATATCATCGACACCCCGGGACACTCCGACTTCGGTGGTGAGGTGGAGCGCGTGCTCAACATGGCCGACGGCTGTCTGTTGCTCGTCGATGCCTTCGAGGGGCCAATGCCCCAGACGCGCTTCGTACTCCAGAAGGCCCTTCAGATAGGTCTCAAGCCCATTGTCGTGGTGAACAAGGTCGACAAGCCCAACTGTCGTCCTGAGGAGGTCTATGAGATGGTGTTCGACCTCATGTTCTCCCTCAACGCCACTGAGGACCAGCTCGACTTTCCCGTTGTCTATGGCTCTGCCAAGAACGGTTGGATGGGTGAGGACTTCCGCAAGCCCACCGACAACATCACCTATCTGTTGGATAAAATCATCGAGGTGATTCCTGCCCCCAAGCAGATTGAGGGTACCCCGCAGATGCTCATCACCTCGCTCGACTATTCGAGCTATCAGGGCCGTATTGCCGTGGGACGTGTGCATCGTGGCACCCTGAAGGACGGCATGCAGGTGACCATTGCCCATCGTGACGGTCGTCTTGAGAAGACGAAGATCAAGGAACTCCATACCTTCGAGGGCATGGGACACGTGCGCACTGACTCTGTGGACTGTGGCGATATCTGTGCTGTCATCGGACTGGAGAAATTTGAGATTGGCGATACCATCTGTGACCTGGAGAACCCTGAACCCCTGGCTCCCATTGCCATCGATGAGCCCACCATGTCGATGCTCTTTACCATCAACGACTCGCCCTTCTTCGGCAAGGAAGGCAAGTTCGTCACCTCGCGCCATATCAACGACCGCTTGGAGAAGGAACTCGAGAAGAACCTCGCCTTGCGTGTTGAGCCTTTCGAGGATTCCACCGATAAGTGGATTGTCTCAGGCCGTGGTGTACTCCACCTCTCTGTGCTTGTCGAGACCATGCGTCGTGAGGGCTATGAGCTGCAGGTGGGACAGCCTCAGGTCATCTATAAGGAGATTGACGGTAAGAAGTGTGAACCCATAGAGGAACTGACCATCAACGTGCCCGAGGAGTTCTCTTCGAAGATGATCGACATGGTCACCCGTCGTAAGGGTGAGATGACGTCGATGGAGTCTCAGGGCGAACGCGTCAACATCGAGTTCGACATCCCTTCGCGTGGTATCATCGGGTTACGTACTAACGTGCTAACGGCCAGTCAGGGCGAGGCCATCATGGCCCACCGTTTCAAGGAGTATCAGCCTTACAAGGGTGAGATAGAACGTCGTGTCAATGGTTCGATGATCTCCTTGGATACAGGCAACGCCTTTGCCTATGCCATCGACAAACTGCAGGATCGTGGTAAGTTCTTCATTGATCCGGGTGAGGATGTCTATGCCGGACAGGTGGTGGGCGAACATGTCCACGACAATGACCTCGTGGTCAATGTCTGCAAGGCCAAGCAGCTCACGAATGTCCGTGCCTCAGGTACCGACGAGAAGGCCCGTATCATCCCCAAGACGGTCATGTCGCTCGAGGAGTGTCTCGAATACATCAAACAGGACGAACTCGTCGAGGTCACCCCGAAGTCGATGCGTATGCGCAAAACCATCCTCGACCACGACCAGCGCAAGAAATATAATATCCAGCGAGGATAGAGTGATGTTCGCATCGGCAGCCGATGCGTAATTATCCAAAATGAACTATGGCGTGTTAGTCACTAACACGCCATTGCTCGTTCATAAAACAATCTTTTTTACGATTGAAACTAATACACTGTTTTAATGGCTCGGTTAAATTTTTTTTAATATCTCGGTTATGATGTGGTTATGATTTCTGATTGCAAAGATACTAATATTAACTGAATGAAAGTGTGAAATATTCAATAATGGTGTGAAATGTACACCAATAGGGTGTGAAAATTATGGTAAATTTCACACATTTTCGCTTGTTATGTCAGATTTTTCTTGTATCTTTGCACCGGTTATGTCACAAATGCAGTTTACAGGGTTCCTGCTCATGGTGCTTCTCACCGTGAAATTGATGTCGCTGTCCGTCAGGTCGGTGGGTAGGGAGACGTTGAACCATGTACGGTGGCTGATGGTAGGTTGTACGGCTCTGCTCGGCCTGCAGTTTCTGGCGCAGATAGTGCTGGGACTGCGCACGACAGGACATGTCGCCCAGGCTGTAGCGCTGAACGTGGCATGTTTCATTCCCTGTTCGGCGATGATGTCGTTGGCGATCTTGTATCTGTTGCGGGAATGGCGTGTGACATGGATCGACCGATGGATTGGCCTCTTCGCGTGGATTCCCGCATTGGCATTATTGTATATCGGTTTGTCGACAGACGGTCATCCGCTGATGGCGAAAGAGATGCAGGTATCGTGGCCACAGATTGGGTCAACCTTGTTCTTTGCGGGTCTGCAATTGTATTATTTCATACGTCACATGTATGAGATGCAACAGCTGCACCGTGCCCTGGACGGCTATTTCGACCGTGATGCCTACGGTATGCTGAGATGGATGAGGACGAGCATCATCCTTCTGGCATTGATGGCACTCTTCGCCCCTATTGTGATCTTCTCCAATAGCTTACCTCTGGCGCTCTACGGCTTGTTTACCCTCTGTGGCTTCTTCTATTTCGTCGACAGCTTCGGTCTCTACGTGGTCAGTTCGGCTGCCAAGCATGTGATGGAGGCCGATCAGAATGCGAGGAAAGAGGAAGAGGTGGCAGCGGAGATGACAGACAAGCAGCCCGACGACTCAGAGATCGACCAGCGGATCGTACATGCCGTGGAAAGGTGGATTGAATGTGGCGGCTACCTGAAGAGCGGCATGAATATGCCCAGTGTGGCCTCGGAGATCGGTATCCCGCAATATCAGTTGTCGGGTTGGCTCAGACGGCAGAACTGTAAGTACAGTGAGTGGATGACGTCTCTGCGTATCGAGGAGGCGAAGCGGGTCATCAAGTCCCATCCGGACTGGAGCAACGAAAGCGTTGCGGAACACTGTGGTTTCAGCGACCGTACATATTTCCAGAAGAAATTCAAAGAAAAGACGGGTATGACGCCTGCCGACTATTTGAACTCCCATTAGTCAGCAATATAAACAGATAAGAAGATATGGAAGTTATTCAGAGTTTTACCATTGACCATACCCATCTGAAGCCGGGTATCTATGTGTCGCGTGAGGATAAGGGCTTCACTACGTTCGACCTGCGTATCACTGAACCCAACAAGGAGCCTGCCGTGGCACCGGCAGCCATCCACAGTATAGAACACCTGATGGCCACGTGGTTCCGTAACTCGCGGGTTAAGGACGATGTGGTGTATGTGGGTCCGATGGGGTGTCTGACGGGTATGTACATCGTCATGACGGGCACGTATTCGGTGGAGGACATGCGCCAGCTGACCATCGAGTGCTTAGAATGGATCCTCACCCAGAACGAGGTGCCTGCTACGACGCCTGAGACGTGTGGCAACTACCTCTTGCACGACCTGCCGATGTGCCATTGGGAGTGCCGTCGTTATCTGGACCGTCTGAGGAATGACTTCCATTCCGAGTACACGAAACTACAGGTGACACTCAGCGATGGAAGTCAGTTCTTCGACGCGTAGGGCTTAGAGGCTCTCGATGAAAGTCTTGGTGACCTGGAAGGATTTCTCGGCGACCGTGTCCCAGAAATTATGGTATTGTGAGGCGTCGGTGTCTCGAAGTGGGATGTCGCTGATAAGTCGGAAGGAGATGAACGGTACCTTATATATATAACATACCTGTGCGATGGCACATGACTCCATATCCACAGCCTTCGCATCCGGGAAGTGTCCTACAATCTCGCGCATCTTCTCCTTCGAATCCACAAACCAGTCGCCGGTGACGATCAGTCCGGGCTTCGCACCTGTCAGCTTGGCTTTCTCCAACAGATACGGGTCGGCCTGATAGCGGACGGGCAGTCCCTGCACCTGTCCAAACACCGTTGTGTCGTCGATGGCCTTGCCGCAATACACGTCATGGTAGGTGAGTTCAGAACTTACCACCACATCTTGCAGGTTGATGTCATCACCATTACCACCGGCACATCCGCTGGAGATGATGCAGTCTGGCTTGTACTGGCGGATCATCTCCACGGTCTGTATGGCAGCGTTGACGGTGGCAATGCCGCTCTTTTGCAGAATCACTTTGTCTTCAGAAAATAATGGACGGAGCTGCTTCAGTTCCTTGTCCATTGCTACAATCATTCCTATCTTCATATTTTCCTTAATTTACCTTTTCACTTTTTCACCTTTCTTTGTCGGACGGCCTCGAACATGAGGATGGCGGCACTGACACTGACGTTAAGGGAGTCGAGACGCCCGAGCATCGGGATGCGGATATGGGCATCGGCAGCCTCGCGCCACTGTCGGGTGAGTCCTGTGGATTCCGTGCCCATCACGATGGCCGTGGCTGGGCGCATGTCGTAGTCGTAATATTCATACGAGTCCTGCAACTGGGCCGTCAGAATGCGGATACCCCTTTCCTTGAGGAAGGCGATGCACTCCTGCGAGGTACAGACAGCTGTCGGCATCGTGAAAACAGCCCCGATACTGGCTCTGATCAAGTTGGGGTTATAGAGGTCTGTCAGTGGGTCGCAGACGATCACGGCATCCACATTGGCGGCATCGGCACTCCGCAGGATGGCTCCCAGGTTGCCGGGCTTCTCCACACTCTCGAGGACGACGATTAATGGATTGTTTACAGTTGATAGTTTACAGTTTACAGATGATATGTTATGGCCTTTCATCTTGACCACAGCAATCATTCCTTCTGTTGAACCACGATATGCCATCTTCTCATACACTTGCGGTGAAACTATAACGGGTTTCTTCCCTCCTGTGTAATTATCTGTAAGCAGTAAACTATCAACAGTAAACAATTCCATGACCTCATACCCGCCTTCAATACAATGCTCAATCTCGCGTTGTCCCTCTACGACGAAGAGACCTTCCTCTCGGCGGAGCGATGACTTCTGCTGCAGGGCCACAACATGTTTGATGCGGGCGTTCTGGACGCTGGTAATGATGCTTTCTTCCATATTTCGACTGCAAAGATACGTTTTTTTCTGAGACAAAAGAACAAAAGGAACAAAAATTGTATGTTCTTATGTCCTTATGTCTGAAAAAATATGTAATTTTGCACGCAGAAAATAAAATTAATGTTCAATGTTCAATCTTCAATCTTCAATAAAGAAGTGTCTGCCCGATGTGTTGGCAGTGCTATTGTTTGCCGTGCTGGCATTCGCCTATTTCTTCCCTGCCGACATCGAGGGGCGTATTCTCTACCGGCATGATGCCTCCGCAGGACGTGGGGCAGGACAGGAGGGAATCGAGTATCTGGAGCGTACGGGAGAACGTACCCGCTGGACCAATGCCCTGTTCTGTGGCATGCCCACCTATCAGATGGCACCGTCGTATGGCTCCACCAATCTGTTGTCAAAGGCTGCCGACGCTTATCACCTCTGGCTGCCGGAGAATGTTTGGTACGTGTTCGCCTATCTTCTGGGCTTCTATATCCTGCTCCGTGCTTTCGACTTCCGTCAGCACCTGGCAGCCCTGGGCTCGATCCTATGGGCTTTCTCCACCTATTTCCTCATCATCATCGCCGCAGGACACATCTGGAAAGTCTGGGCATTGGCCTACCTGCCACCGCTGATTGCTGGTCTGGTACTGGCCTATCGTGGGAAATACCTCTGGGGACTGTTGCTGACAGCTGTCTTCACGGCACTCGAGATCAACGCAAACCACGTACAGATGACCTATTATTATCTGTTCATCATCTTCTTCCTCGTCATCGCCTGGTTGGTGGATGCCATCCGCAAACACGAACTGGAACGCTTTGCGAAGGCGACGGCCGTCTGTGTGCTGGGTGGTGTCATCGGTGTGTGTATTAACCTCTCCAACCTCTATCACACTTGGCAGTACAGTCAGGAGTCGATGCGTGGCAAGAGTGAACTGGTGAAGAAGAACAGCGGGAATCAGACGAACAGTGGTCTGGAACGCGACTATATCACCCAGTGGAGCTATGGCATCGGTGAGACTTGGACATTGCTGATCCCGAATACCAAGGGTGGTGCGTCTGTGCCACTGAGCGCAAATGAGACAGCGATGGCAAAGGCTGATCCGAACTATATGAGTATCTATCAGCAGATAGGTCAGTATTGGGGTGAACAGCCCGGCACGTCCGGTCCTGTCTATGTTGGTGCCTTTGTGATGATGCTCTTCATCCTCGGTCTCCTCATTGTGAAGGGACCAGTGAAGTGGGCTTTGCTGGCTGCTACCATCCTCTCCGTCATGCTCTCGTGGGGTAAGAACTTCATGGGGCTGACAGACTTCTTCATCGACTATATGCCGATGTATGCGAAGTTCCGTACCGTCGCTTCGATTCTGGTTATCGCCGAGTTCACCATACCTTTATTAGCCATGCTGGCATTAAGAGAGGTGTTCAAACAGGGTGTGAAAAGTCCGAAGATTATGAAGCCGCTGTTGGCGAGTTTCGTTCTCACCGGCGGCATTTGCCTGCTCATGGCCCTCTTCCCCACGATGTTCTTCGATAGTTTCATCTCCACCAGTGAGATGTCTGCCCTGAAGACGTTGCCTGCAGAACATGTGGGGCCGCTGATGGCGAACCTGACTGAGATGCGTCAGGCAATGTTCACCAGCGACTGTCTGCGCTCGTTCTGGGTCATCCTGCTGGGTACGGGCATCCTGCTGTTCTTCTATTATGGTAAACTGAGGCAGACCTATGCCGTCGCAGGCATCCTGATCCTCTGTCTCTTCGACCTGTGGATCGTGAACAAGCGTTATCTGAACGACGAGATGTTCGTGCCGAAATCAGAGCGTGAGGCACCACAACAGAAGACACAGACCGACGAGCTGATCCTGCGTGACCAGAATCTCGACTACCGGGTACTAAACCTCGCCTCGAACACGTTCAACGAGAACGAGACCAGCTACTATCATAAGAGCATTGGTGGTTACCATGCTGCCAAACTGCGTCGTTACCAGGAACTCGTGGAGCGTCATATCAATCCTGAGATGCAACGCTTGTATCGTTCTGTCTCTGAGGCAGGCGGTGACATGACCCGGGTGAATGGCGACAGTATCTTCCCCGTGTTGAACATGCTCAATGCGAAATACTTCATCTTCCCCTTGGAGGGTGGACAGACCGTACCCATCCAGAACCCCTATGTCTATGGCAATGCCTGGTTCGTCGACCAAATCAGCTATGTGGACAATGCCAATCAGGAGATGGACGATTTAGGACATATAAACCTGCGCCATCAGGCTGTGGCCGACAAGAAGTTCCAGGCCCAGTTGGGTGAGGCCGTCGTACAGGATACTGCCAGTGTGGCGGTGATCACTGCCTATGAGCCCAACCGTCTGACCTACGACGTGAACTCTGGGAAAGGTGGTGTACTCGTCTTCTCCGAAATCTACTATCCCGGATGGAATGCCACTGTCGATGGCGAACCCGTAGAGCTTGGCCGTGTAGACTATGTACTCCGTGCGATGAATGTGAAGCCTGGCCGTCATGAGGTGGTTCTCTCCTTCTTCCCGAAGTCCGTGAACACCACCGAGACAGTGGCTTATGTGGCATACGTTGCTTTGCTCCTGATTCTGCTCGGTGCTGGCTATATGGAATACCGAAGGAGGAAAGGTTAAAAGGTGAAAGGGTGAAAAGGTGAAAAAGCTCTTGTCTTTGCCCCCGAATCTGGTGGAGGTGTTTCATGAGGTGACGGGCCTCTCACGAGATGAGTACTTCTGTACTTGTGACCCCATCGGTCATCGTCTCGGCAGTGGCGGTGGCACAGCCTGGCTCCTCCATGAGGCCTGTCGCGCTGAGAGCGCGACGGATATGGACTCTTGGCTTTGTCAGGAGAAGCGCATCCTGATTCATGCTGGTGGACAGAGCAAACGCCTTCCCAGCTACGCAGTCTCTGGTAAGGTGCTGATGCCCCTGCCTGTGTTCCGGTGGGAGAGGGGACAACGGCTCTCACAGAATCTGCTGAGCGTGCAGTTGCCCTTATATGAGAAGATGATGGCGATGGCACCCGACAACATCCATACGATGGTGGTCAGCGGGGATGTGCTCATCCGTGCCACGCAACCCCTGCAGCCCATCCCTGAGGCCGATGTCGTCTGTTATGGTCTCTGGCTCGACGCCTCTGTGGCGAAGAACCATGGCGTGTTTGTCAGTAGCCGTCAGACACCCTCCGTCCTGAAGCAGATGCTCCAGAAACCATCTGTCCAGACCCTCACCGACCTCCAGCGCGACCATTTCTACCTCACCGACATCGGCATCTGGCTCCTCTCCGATAAAGCAGTTCGTCTCCTGATGCAACGCAGCGCGGTAGCAAAATCCTACGACCTTTATAGTGAGTTCGGCTGTTGTCTGGGCACAGACCCCACTATCCTCGATGACGAGCTCCGTGAACTGAAGGTGGCCATCCTTCCCTTGGCAGGTGGTGAGTTCTACCACTTCGGTACTTCGCGGGAGATGATATCTTCGACGCTGAGGCTTCAGAATCTTGTCAACGACCAGCGTGAGATTATGCATATCGACCGCAAACCCCATCCCTCTGTCTTCGTACAGAATGCTGTGATGGAAATCCCGTTCACGGAGGAAAACAGCAACATCTGGATTGAGAACAGTCACATTGGCAAGCGCTGGCATCTCACCCATGACCATGTCATCACGGGTGTTCCTGACAACGACTGGGACATCACCTTGGCGCCAGGTGAGTGTATCGATGTGGTACCTGTCATTAAGGACTCTGGCTACGAGATCCGTCGCTATCGCATCGACGAACCCCTGAACAGCAACGAACTGGCTGAGCGTGCAGACCTGCGTCGTCTCTTTGCTCAGCGCAAGGCTTTCCGCAAACAAAACTGGAGTTCTATGGCTCGCAACTGGCGCCACAGCGTCTTCTATCAGCTCGACCTCGCCGATGCCGCATCGGAGTTCCAAAAACAAAACATTCCCCTTCCTCCCCCTCTCCCCGAGGACGCCCCCCTCATGACCCGCATCCACGATGCCATGTTCCGTAGCGACAGTAATAAGGCTTTCTCCTTGCTCCGCGAAGGTTTGATACAGAGGGACGGTTCTTTTGTTACATCAGCAGTTGGTGTAACAAAAGAACCGTCCCTCTGTATCGCTGACGACCAGATCGTCTGGGGGCGCTCTCCGGTGCGTATCGACATCGCCGGAGGCTGGACCGATACACCCCCTTACTGCCTCATGGAAGGCGGTAGCGTCATCAATCTGGCTATCGAACTGAATGGCCAGCCCCCCTTACAAGCCTACGTCAAACCCTCCAAGGACTACCGCATCGTCCTCCGCAGCATCGACCTCGGTGCCATGGAGGTGGTTGAAACCACCGAACAGCTGATGGACTTCATGCACGTCGGTTCGCCCTTCTCCATTCCCAAAGCCGCCCTTGTCCTCGCCGGCTTCGGACAACCAAATCTTAAATCTCAGCTCGAGTCCTTTGGCAGTGGCATAGAATTGACGCTGCTCTCGGCTGTCCCCGCAGGCAGTGGCCTCGGCACCAGTAGCATCCTTGCTGCCACCGTCTTGGGAGCCCTCAACGACTTCTGTGGCTTGGGCTGGGACAAGAACGAGATAGGCCATCGCACGCTGATGCTCGAACAGATGCTCACCACGGGTGGCGGTTGGCAGGATCAGTTCGGTGGGGTGCTAGGTGGGGTGAAACTCTTGCAGACAGGCCGGGGCTTCTCACAGAGCCCCCAGATTCGCTGGTTGCCCAACGACCTGTGGACACAGCCGGAGTATCGTCCCTGCCACCTATTATATTATACAGGCATCACCCGCACGGCGAAACAGATCCTTGCAGAGATTGTCCGTAGGATGTTCCTCAACGACAACGTCGAGCTCCGTCTGTTGCGTGAGATGAAAGAGCACACAATGGAGATGTATGAAGCCATCCTGCAGAACGACTTCCAGCGGATGGGCCTCCTGATGCGCAAGACCTGGCTGCAGAACCAGGCCCTCGACAGTGGTACGAATCCTCCTGCCGTGGCTGCTCTGACGGAACTCATCGACGACCTCTGCTTAGGCTATAAGCTCCCTGGTGCCGGTGGCGGTGGCTACCTCTATATGATCGCTAAGGATCCAGAGGCGGCAGCCCGCATCAAGCAGATTCTTTCCGACCATCGTCAGAACAAAAACGCCCGTTTCGTCGACCTCTCTCTCTCTACCACAGGTCTTCAAATCAGTAGGAGCTAATGGAATTCCGAACTATCGTCGATATCCCGGATCCAGGCTTCCGGATTGCTCCATGTGAAGAGATCCTCTTCGTAGGGTCTTGTTTCGCCACGGAGATAGGCCATCGCTTCCAGGAAGAGGGTTTCCCTGTCGTAGTCAATCCCTATGGCACCATGTACAACTCCGCCTCGATCCTCCACACCATCCAAAGGGTGGGGGGTGGGCCAAGGACTGTCTTCCTCACCCTCGGTACGAACCACGTCTATCGTCTGAAAGAGACAGGTGAGATCGTCGACAACTGTGAGAAGCGTCCGCAGTCTCTCTTTACGGAAGAGGAACTCTCCGTCGAAGCCTGTGCCGACTACTTGCAGCAGGCTATTACGTTTTTGCGTGAGAAGAACCCCGATGTCCGCATCGTCCTCACTGTCAGTCCTATCCGTTATCGCAAATATGGCTATCATGCCTCCCAACTCTCCAAGGCCACTCTCCTCCTCGCTGCACAGAAAGTCAGTGTGAATCTGTGTGAATCTGTGGCTTATTTCCCCGCCTACGAGATTGTGAACGACGAGCTCCGTGACTACCGTTTCTACAAACCCGATATGCTCCATCCTTCGGATCAGGCAGTGGAATACATCTGGCAGAGGCTTTCTGAAACCTACTTCAGCGATGAGACGAAAGCCTTCCTCCAGGAGTGGGCACCCCTGAAAGCCGCACTTAATCACAAGCCTTTTGATGCTGAATCGCAAGAATATAAGGCTTTTATGCATAAAACTATGTTAAAAGTAGAAGCGTTACGGAAAAAATATCCTACCTTTGCAATGTAAAGGTAAAAAAGAAAAAGGTAAAATAGTAAAATGCAATATTCGATAGAAAAGATCACGACGCTCATTGGAGCGCGACGCATCGGTACTGCCGATGCCCAGATAGGCTGGCTGCTGACTGACAGCCGTTCGCTTTGTTTTCCTGAGGAGACATTGTTCTTCGCCCTGTCATCCCCCCGCAACGACGGTCATAAATATATCCCCGACCTCTATCGCCGTGGCGTCCGCAACTTCGTGGTTTCCAAGCCCCCTAAACCAGGGGACTTTGATACCGACGCCAATTTTCTGATTGTCCCATCGCCCTTGGCTGCCCTCCAGCGCCTGGCAGAGCGTCATCGTGATGAGTTCGATATCCCCATCATCGGCATCACAGGTTCCAATGGCAAGACGATGGTCAAGGAGTGGCTCTACCAGTTGCTGTTGCCTTCGCAGAAGATCGTGCGTTCCCCCCGCAGCTACAACTCCCAGATAGGCGTGCCCCTCTCCGTATGGCTGTTGAACGAACAGACCGAGGTGGGCATCTTCGAGGCTGGTATCAGTCAGCCTGGTGAGATGTCTGCCCTGCGCGACATCATCCAGCCCACCATCGGTGTACTCACCAGTCTGGGTGCTGCCCATCAGGAGAACTTCCGCTCGATGGAAGAGAAGTGCATGGAGAAACTTGAACTGATGCACGACACCGAGGCGATGGTCTACTGTTCCGACAACGACATCGTGAGCCGTTGCATCCGTCGCATGCAATATAAGGGCGAGAAGATTGCCTGGTCCCGTTCAGACTTCAACGCTCCCTTCTTCGTCAAATCTGTGAAAACAGATAATCGCAAAGACTATTCTCCTTCCTCCTTCCACCTTCCTCCTTCCTCGACAATAACCTACATCTATCAGGGTGAGGAGAACACCTACACCATCCCCTTCATCGACGAGGCCTCAATCGAGAACGCCATCACCTGTGCCGCTGTAGCTCTCCACATAGGACTCACCCCGGCCCAGCTCGCAGAGCGCATGCCCCGTCTCGAACCTGTCGCCATGCGCTTGGAGGTGAAGCAGGGCCAGCACGGCTGTATCCTCATCAACGATTCCTATAATAGCGATATCAACTCCCTCGACATCGCCCTCGACTTCATGAATCGCCGTGAGTCTTCCCCTCCTGAGTCAGGAGGGGCTAGGGGTGGTCTGAACAAGGTCTTGGTTCTAAGTGATATTTTCCAATCTGGAATATCCCCCGACCTTCTCTATGCCCAAGTCTCCGACCTTTGTGTCAAGCGTGGCATCGACAAGTTCATCGGCATTGGCCCCGAACTCTCTGCCCAGGCAGACCGGATCCAAATCACCAACAAACAATTCTTTGCTGATGTGAACCATTTCCTCGCCTCCAAGGCCTTCAGCGACCTGCGCGATGAACTGATTCTTTTGAAGGGCGCCCGTCCTTTCGGTTTCGACAAGATCACGGAACAGCTCGAGCAGAAGGTGCACGAGACTATCCTTGAGGTCAACCTCAACGCCGTGGTGGAGAATCTGAACTACTACCGTTCTTTCCTGAAGCCCGAGACGAAGATGGTGTGCATGATCAAGGCTGATGCCTATGGCGCTGGTGCCGTGGAGATTGCCAAGACGTTGCAGGACCATCGTGTCGACTATCTCGCTGTGGCAGTGGCCGACGAGGGTGTCACCCTCCGCAAGGCCGGTATCACCGCCAACATCATGATCATGAATCCTGAGATGACGGCCTTCAAGACCATGTTCGACTACGATCTTGAGCCCGAGGTCTACTCCTTCCGCCTGTTGGATGCCCTCATCAAGGCAGCCCGCAAGGAAGGTATCACGGGCTGGCCTGTACATATCAAACTCGATACGGGTATGCACCGTCTGGGTTTCGACCCCGTCGATGATATGTTCAAATTGATTGACCGTCTGAAGCACCAGAACGCCATCATTCCCCGTTCGGTGTTCAGTCACTTCGTGGGTTCTGACAGCGACGACTTCGATGCCTTCTCTGCCCGTCAGTTCGAACTTTTCGAGTTGGGCAGCCAGAAGCTCCAGTCTGCCTTTACCCACAAGATCCTCCGCCACATGGACAACTCGGCCGGCATCGAGCACTTCCCCGAGCGTCAGATGGACATGTGCCGCCTCGGCCTTGGTCTCTATGGCGTCGATCCGCGTGACAACAGGATGTTGTCGACGGTGTCGACTTTGAAGACAACGATCTTGCAGCTCCGCCACGTGCCGGCAGGTGATACGGTGGGCTATAGTCGTAAGGGTAAGATTGAGCGTGACTCGGTGATTGCCGCCATACCTATCGGCTATGCCGACGGGCTGAACCGTCACCTTGGCAATCGTCATGGCTACTGCTTAGTGCATGGTCAGAAGGCAGAATACGTAGGCAACATCTGTATGGACGTGGCGATGATTGACGTCACCGACATCCCTTGTCAGGAGGGCGACCAGGTGGAAATCTTCGGTGAGCACCTGCCCGTCACTGTCCTCAGCGACATCATAGACACCATCCCCTACGAAGTCCTCACGGCTGTGTCCAACCGCGTCAAGCGTGTTTACTTCCAAGACTAAAAAAGGCTCGCACCCGCGAGCCTTTTTTTAGTCCGTGATGATACGGTAGTTGCCGCTGAGATGCATGAAGGCGAAGAGCCTTAACAGACCGTCGTAGTAGGCATCGAAATAGCCATCCTCGAAGGGCTCGTGCTTGGCGTTCCAAAGGGCATCGACGAACTCCTTGCTCTTGTCGTGGCTGCAGAGCATGGAGGCGGCAGCGACAGTACCCACGAGGCCGATGCTGTGGCGTAGCTTGCGGAAACCGCCTGCCTGCAGGATCTCATCGCCCTCAGGCAAGGTGCCGTCGGTACGGTACTGGTCGACGAAGGTGTCGACACCTTGCGAATAGAAGAAGTTCTGGATCGTCTCTCCATACTGGCGCTGCCACTCGCCGTCGGCACAGCTCCATTCGTAGTCAAGGGTGATGTTCATCGGCACGCGCCAGGAGTCGTAGCGGAAGTTGTTGCTGCCATTGCGACGCGGAGCACCCTGCGGGCGCTGCTGCATACCTGGGAAACGGGGCATCTGCATCTCGCTGCCGTCGTACTGGCTCATGTCTGGGTTCAGTCCCGTCTGCGGGTTGATGGCCTTATGCAGATACTCACGGCTCTTCTTAGCGCATTCGAGCCAATACTCACTTCGTCCATCGTCAGCCCATTTCGCCCATACCTCATAAAAGGCAGGAATATGATAGCTGGGATCGGTAAAGCGTTGTCCGAAACCGTCGGGTGTAAAGGTGATCAACTGTGTTTCGGGGTCAATGAGATAAGACCTACCCCCAGCCCCTCCCCAAGGGAGGGGAGCTTGATTGCCTTGTTGGGTGTTATTGCCTGTAGAGGTATCTGGACGCCCCTCCCTTGGGGAGGGGTTGGGGGTGGGTATCTCCTTCGGCTGGATGCAGTTGAGGATGTGCTGCGCCTCGGCCTTGTAGTTGATACCCGTGTCGTTGCCCCAACGGTTGGAGGCGAAGAGGAGGGCGGTGATGAAATAGAGTTCGCCGTCGCTGGCAGCGCCCTGTGCATTGCGGGTGCCGTCGGTCTTACAGCTCCAGGCGAAGTAGCCCTCGCGGCTGCCGTCCTGGTGCTGCATGTACTTCTTCGCCCATCGCCACAGACGGTCGAAGATGTCCTTTTCGTCGAACTGTACGGCAATCATCATACCGTATGACATACCCTCGGTGCGGGCGTCGTGGTTCTTCACGTCAGACACATAGCCCATGGAGTCGCCCACCTCGAAGTAGACCTTGTTGGGACCACGGAACACATCGTTGAATACTTCCTTCATCTTGGCGTCGACATCGGACTGACTATAGCCCATCTCAACCAAGAGGTTACGGTACTGGCCCGTCTCAAAGGCACCCTTCTTCCAGGGGGTGAGGGCCATCGCACTGGCTGACATCATGATCAGGAATGCTAAAATAGTTGATTTCTTCATATCATAAGTTTAGTACGTCGGCAAAGGTAGTCATTTCCCCCGTAACAGCCAAACTTTTTGCGGATATTTATCATTCGTTCTTTCTATTTTGCAAACGATAACGTAAAAAAAGATAGCAAAATGCAAGGCGGTTTGCTAAATTATTCGTAACTTTGCAGCCACAGATTACACAGATTATCACAAATAGACAGATTAAATAGATTCATCAGTAAATGGAACAAGTATTCAGTTACATTATCAGTTTGGGGGCATCGGTGATGATGCCCATCCTCTTTACCATCATCGGTCTGTGCATCGGCATGAAGTTCGGCAAGGCCCTGAAGAGCGGTCTCTATGTGGGTGTCGGTTTCGTGGGCTTAGGCATTGTGACAGCCCTGCTGACCAACAACTTCGGCAGTCCGCTGAGTGAGATCTCACGGCTGTATGACCTGCAGCTGGGCGTGTTCGACATGGGCTGGCCTGCCGCTGCTGCCGTGGCCTATAATACGGCGGTGGGTGCGCTGATCATTCCCATCTGTCTGGGCGTGAACTTCCTGTTGCTAATCACCAAATGTACGCGGACGGTGAATATCGACCTGTGGAACTACTGGCATTTTGCCTTTATCGGGGCAGTGGCCTACTTCGTGATGGACCAGAGCCTCGCATGGGGCTACTTCGCCGCCATCGTCTGCTATATCATCACATTGGTGATGGCCGACCTGACGGCCTCGAAGTTCCAGGGCTATTACGAAGATATGGAGGGTATCTCCATCCCGCAGCCGTTCTGTCAGAGTTTCACGGCCTTTGCCATCGGCATCAACTGGTTGCTCGACAAGATCCCCGGTTTCTCGAAGCTCGATATCGATGCAGAGGGACTGAAGCGGAAATTCGGTGTGCTGGGTGAGCCGATTGTCCTGGGTGTCATCGTGGGTGCCCTGATCGGTGCCGTGGCGCAGTTGGACATCAAGAAAGTGATGTTCCTCGGTGTGACGATGGGTGCCGTGATGGAACTGATACCGCGTATCACGAAACTCTTCATTGACGGTCTGAAGCCGATTGCCGAGAAGACGCAGGAGGTGGTGCAGAAGAAATGGGCCGGAAAGAAAGTGTATATCGGCATGTCGCCCGCCTTGGTGATTGGTCATCCTACGACGTTAGTGGCCTCGCTGATATTGATTCCGCTGGCACTGCTGCTGGCTGTGGCCCTGCCGGGGAATGAGTTCCTGCCGTTGGCATCGCTGGCAGGTATGTTCTATGTTTTCGTGATGGTGCTGCCCTATACGAAAGGTAATGTGGTGAAGACGCTGATCGTCGGTATCGTTGCCGTCGGCATCGGCCTGTGGTTCGTCACGGATATGGCACCAGCCTTCACGCAGGCCGCCCAGACGGTGTATGCCCAGACGCAGGATCCTGCCGCGAAGATCCCTGAGGGATTCCAGGCCGGTGCGCTCGACTTCGCCTCGTCGCTCTTCGGCTGGGTAATCTATAAGTTTGTGGCTTATCTGAAATGGATTGGTGCCGGGGTACTGACACTCATCACCATCGCCATGGTCCTCTGGAATCGCCGCCGCATCGTCAAGAATGAATTATAACGAAATAACGTCATAACGAACTATCGGAACAGCTGTATATCGAAATAACGGAATAACGAAATAACGATAATAAAAAAAAGAAAAGAAAATGAAAAAGACATTTCTGATGATTGTGGGGGCGATGACCCTCTCGCTTTCTGGCGCGAAGGCACAGGAAGCAGACAGGTTCGTGGGCGCACAGCACGTGAAGTTCCAGACGGCCTGTCATCCTGAAGACGTGAAGCACTATGACACAAAGCTGCTCCGTGAGCGCTTTGTCATGGAGAAGGTGATGGCACCGGACTCCATCCTGCTTACTTACTCCCATTACGACCGCTTCATCTTTGGTGGCGCAATGCCCGTGAACACCACGCTGACACTGGAGAACTTCTGGGAGTTAGGACTGGATGTCGACAACACCATCAAGGAGAAGTATTTCCTGTACAACCGCGAGATCGGTATCGTGAACTGTGGCCTGGGCGATGGTGTGGTCATCGTTGACGGCAAGGAGTACGCCCTCTCGCCGAAGGAGGCGCTCTATGTGGGTCGCGGCCATATCGGCAAGGATCAGGACGTGAACAAACAGGTGCAGTTCCGTTCGAAGGATCCTAAGAATCCTGCCAAGTTCTACCTGAACTCTGCCACCGCCCACCAGCACTACAAGACGCAGTGGATTACCCTCGACGGGCGTAAGGGTTCGTTGAAGGCTGCCGTCTGGGGACCTGTGGGTACCGTGGAGGAAGCCAACAACCGCACCGTCTACAAACTCATTGTGAACGATGTATTGGAAGAGGGCCCTTGTCAGCTGCAGCTCGGTTTGACACAGCTCAATCCCGGTGCTGTGTGGAACACGATGCCCCCTCACACCCATGGCCGTCGTATCGAGGCTTACTATTACTTCAACCTGCCTGAAGGTCAGACTATCTCCCACGTGATGGGTCAGCCGCAGGAGAGCCGTAACGTATGGCTGCACAACGAACAGGCCATCATGTCGCCCGAGTGGTCGATGCATGCTGCCGCAGGCACCTACTACTATACCTTCATCTGGGGCATGGCTGGTGAGAACCTCTACTATAATGACAAGGACAACATACCCGTCATCGACATTAGGTAAAAAGAAATGAATGATTATTAGATATTATTGGAAATGAATATGAATAATGTGAATAATAATATCCACGAATAAGAATAATTATTATTTATTAGTGAACAAAATTATGCATATTATTCACATTCGTTTCAAAAAAAATATTAGTTAAAATTAAGTTCTATGGCTCCTGTACAAACAACCAAGATGTCCAACTTCCGCTGGGTCATCTGTGCGCTGCTGTTTCTGGCAACGACGATTAACTATATGGACCGTCAGGTCTTGTCACTAACATGGAAGGACTTCATCGCTCCAGAGTTCCACTGGACCGACGGTGACTACGGTACGATCACCGGTTTGTTCTCCCTCTTCTATGCCATCGCGAACCTCTTCGCCGGTAAGTTCATCGACTGGATGGGCACGAAGAAGGGCTATCTCATCGCCATCTTCGTATGGTCTCTCGGTGCTGTGCTCCATGCCGGCTGTGGCTGGATGGCCATGACCATCGAGGGTTACGACTCTGTGGCTCAGTTAGGTCAGCTGACGGGTGATGCCGCCGTCGCCATCGCCACGATCTCCGTGTGGCTCTTCCTGAGCTGCCGTCTGATCCTCGCTGTCGGTGAGGCCGGTAACTTCCCCGCTGCCATCAAGGCCACTGCCGAGTACTTCCCGAAGAAGGACCGCGCCTTCTCCACCTCGATCTTCAACAGCGGCGCCTCTGTGGGTGCACTGGCAGCTCCTGCCACTATCCCCCTGCTGGCACGCGCCTGGGGTTGGGAGATGGCGTTCATTATCATCGGTTGCCTTGGCTTCATCTGGATGGGCCTGTGGATGTGGCTCTATGAGAAGCCTCGCAAGAACAGCCGTGTAAATCAGGCTGAGCTGAACTACATCGAGCAGGACAACGATATCGCTGAGGTGCAGAACCGTGAAACGGTGAAGGAAGAGAAGGTGATCCCGTTCTTCGACTGCTTCAAGTACAAGCAGACCTGGTCGTTCCTCGTGGGTAAGTTCATGACCGACGGTGTGTGGTGGTTCTTCCTGTTCTGGGCGCCGGCCTATTTCAGCGACCAGTACGGCTATACCTCTGACTCCACGATGGGTATCCTGCTCATCTTCACGCTCTATGCCATCGTGACCATCCTCTCGATCGGTGGTGGCTATCTGCCCACCTATTTCGTCGACAAGAAGGGTATGAATCCCTATTTAGGCCGTATGCGTGCCATGCTGATCTTCGCCTGCTTCCCCGTGTTGGGACTGTTTGCTCAGCCGCTCGGTGCCTTTAGTGCGTGGTGGCCCGCCATCCTGATCGGTCTGTTAGGCGCTGGCCATCAGGCCTGGAGTGCCAACTTGTTCTCGACCATCGGTGACATGTTCCCGAAGTCGACCATCGGTACTATTGTCGGTTTAGGAACGATGGCGGGTGGTATCGGTTCGATGTCCATCAACCTCGGTTCCGGTAGGTTCTTCGACTGGGCTGCCGCCCAGGGTGCCAACTTCACCTTCTTCGGTTTCGAAGGCAAGCCTGCCGCCTATATGGTGGTGTTCTGCATTTGTGCCGTGGCCTATCTCATCGGCTGGTGCATCATGAAGGCTCTTGTGCCGAAGTACAAGCCCATCGTAGTAGAGTAAGAGAAGTGAATACTAAAAAAGAACAGTTTATGGTGAAAAAATTTGTTTTAGCATTGCTATTTTTACCTTTCGTATCCATCTATGGTCAGGGAACGTTTGCCAGCATGAAAGCGCAAATGACAGACGAATCCCTGCCATTGGTGAATCTTACCTATGATGAAAGCAAACTTAATTCGAATAGTTACATAGAAGGTGAAATTGAGATTGTGGACAAGCAGATGAGGACAGAGGAAGGGAAAGAGTCTGTCACCTATAAAGCTGATTTCAAAATCAGAGGAGGTTCCAGTGCCGACTTAGACAAGAAGTCCTTGGCAGTGAAGTTATTTGAATATAGTAAAAAAGGCAAGAAAAAGGATAAAGATGTGGCCGTTTTCGGAATTAGGGTAGAAAATAGCTGGATTCTCGATGCCATGGGTTATGACAAGATGAGAATGAGGAACCGTGTTTGTTTCGATCTGTGGAATGAAATGAGCAGCATACCCTATGATACAAGTAAAGATGGTAATCCAAATGAAAACAACCCTGAAAAACGTAACGGAACGAAAGGCGTTTTTGTGGAAGTCTTTATCAATGGATCCTATAATGGTCTTTACTGTATGAGCGATAAGATAGACAGGAAATTGCTTAATTTAACTAAGTATGATGATAATGATACAGAAGACGACTTAGAAGACGATGCGGTTCACGGTCTACTTTACCAGGGACACGAGTGTGAAGGTGATGCCGGTCATTTGCTTTCATACGATAATTCTGCATGGGAACTGGAATATCCAGATGACTATTCTGCCAATCCTAACACTTGGGAACCATTAAAAGCATTGATCGGCTTTTGTTCTGGGAATACCAGCGACGAAGACTTCCAAGTAGGCTATCAAAGTTATTTCTATCCCTCCAATCTTATAGATTATATGATAATGACAATGGCTATGAATGTCATTGACAACCTCTATAAGAACACCTTCCTTTCTGTTCCGGATATTGCGATGGGGCATTGCTATATGTTAACGCCATGGGATATGGACGGTTCTTTAGGTAGATTGGAAAAAGGAAAACTAAATAATGTGTGTAATGTAGCAAGGTATAATGATAGGGCTCCTTACGACAGGCTGTATGGAAAGAATATGGACGGATTTGTCGATGAAGTGAAGAAGAAGTGGCTTGAACTTCAGACCACCACCTTTTCCATAGAGCATGTCCATAGTGTTCTGGATGCTTATGCAACCATGTTTGTTTCTTCAGGAGCATGGGAGCGCGAATACACCAAATGGGGTGGAAATAAGACGGTGCCGTTGGCTGCGAATCTTTCTGATGAATTGTCGTATGTCAAGGGCTGGTATGAAACTAATTTCATGCACCTCTGTGATAGCTGGGGTTGGCGAGGTGATGTCAATGGAGACAAAAAAGTGGATTTGAATGATGTCGGTCTTCTCTGTGACATTATTCTGGGGAATACGACGGAATATGAATTCTACAAAGCCGACGTGAATGGTGATGAAGTCATCAATGCCGCTGACATTGTAGAAGTCATCAGTTTAGCAGAATAGTCAAGATGGGGATCCTTAGCCGAGGATCCCCATCTTGATGGTATATGGCAGGAAGCCCTGGCGGACAAGGGTGTCGATGAGGGTCTTCGACATCGCCTCGTTGTCCTGGCGGGTGTAACGGATGTCGGTGAATACCTGCGCGAGCGTCTCCTTGTGGTTGATGCGCACAAAGTGACGGTTCTCCTCGAGCTCCTCCTTATATTGATAATAGGTGTCGATGTCCTCACCCAGATAGTCTTGGTAGGTCTCCTGATGAACGAAACTCTTCAGGGGCAGACGGTCGGAGAGGGGAGGCTCCTCGTCGGGCCAGCCCACGGTGAGTGTCGCCACGGGCATGACGAGCTTCGGTAGCTGCAGCACGTCGATGATCTGCTGAGGCTGGTAGACGGTGGTGCCGAGGTAACAGTAGCCGAGTCCTTCCTCGTCCATGAGGTTACAGAGCGTCTGCGTGTAGAGCAGGGCGTCGGTGGCTGCGTTGATGAATGAGAGGAAATTGTCGTAGCCTGGCACGGCGTTACGGCATTTCGCCCAGAAGCTGGTGCGGTTGAAGTCGGCACAGATGGTCAGCACCACGGGCGCCTCCTTCACCATCGGCTGGTTGAAATGGGCAGGGGACAGCTTCTCCTTCATCTCCTGGCTGCGGGTGACGATGACGCTGTAGAGCTGCAGGTTGCCCATGGTCTGGGTACGTGCTGCCTCGGTCATCAGACGGTAGAGCAGTTCCTCGCTTACATCCTGATCCGTGTACTTGCGGATGGTCCTTCTTGTCAGTAATGTCTTCATATTTATACCAATTATGCCGCAAAGGTACGGAAAGTTTTCCAAAACGGCACACTTTTCTTCAAAAAAACAAATAAAGTTTCCCAAAATAGAAAAGTTATGCGTACCTTTGCACCCAAATATAATGCCTGATATGCAAACAGAAACGAAAAAAGAGATGCTCAGACATATCGCCAGTGCGCTGGTGTCTGTAGCCGCCAAGACAGGGAGTGACCTCTCCGAGGAAAAGATTGCCGGCCTGCTGGAGCAGAGCCTGAAAGCCCTTCAGCCGGAGGACGGTGAGAAGTTTGCCATGCTGATAGACCATGCGCTGACCGACACCGCACTGTACCGTCGGCCTGACGTGACAGAGGTGCGTCCCCAGCAGTTGGAGTGCGACGTGGTACGTTTCCAGAACAACAAGGAGAAGTGGGTGGCCCTCGTCGGCCTGCTCGACGGTTATCCATACGAGATTTTCACGGGTCTTCAGGACGACGAAGAAGGTATCATCCTGCCCAAGACCGTGACGCACGGCAAGATCATCAAGCAGGTGAACCCCGACGGCACGAAGCGCTACGACTTCCAGTTTGAGAACAAGCGCGGTTACAAGACCACCGTGGAGGGTCTCTCGGAGAAGTTCAATCCCGAATACTGGAACTACGCCAAGCTGATTTCCGGTGTGCTGCGTTACCGTATGCCCCTCGAGCATGTGGTCAGGCTGGTAGGCTCCCTGTCATTGAAGGACGAGAGCATCAATACTTGGAAGACCGGTGTGGAGCGTGCACTGAAGAAGTATATCCCCGGTGTGCATGACGAGGAGGAAGAAGCAGAGGAGTGAAAGGTGAAGGTCGAGTCGTCATTTGTGTTCCTAAAGAACGTTCGTTTCTATGCGTTTCATGGGGTGATGCCACAGGAACGGCAGGTGGGCGGTGAATTCCTGCTCAGTCTGAAGGTGGGTTATCCGCTCGACAAGGCCATGGAGAGTGACGATGTGAAGGATACCCTCAACTATGCGACGCTCTTCAATCTCGCCAAACGGGAGATGGACATCCCGTCGCAGTTGTTGGAACATGTGGCAGGACGTATCGTGAAGGCCGTCACGACCGCTTTTCCCGAGGTGACCTCCATCGACTTGGAACTGACGAAGCAGAATCCCCCGATGGATGCCGACTGCGAGGGAGCGGGAGTCGTGGTAAAGGTAAAAAGGTAAAAGGGTAAAAAAGTAAAAAGGTAAAAAAGTGAAATATATATATATAAATAAGGTGTGGGTGCTGGTGAAGGTGTTTTTACTTTTTCACCTTATCACCTTATCACCTTTAACATTGGATGCTAAGGACTTCACGCTGGTGATTGATGCCGGTCATGGCGGACGTGACACGGGTGCTGTTGGCAAGGGGAAGGTGAAGGAGAAGAACCTGACACTGCGATATGCCCTTGCCTTCGGTAAGATGGTCGAGCAGAACTGTCCCGACGTGAAGGTCATCTATACCCGCAAGACAGATACCTTCGTGGAACTCTACCGAAGGGCGGAGATCGCCAATAAGAACAAGGCCGACCTCTTCATCTCCATCCATATCAATGCTCTGCCGAAGGGCAGGGTGGCGCGGGGCTTCCAGACCTATACCTTGGGAACGAGCAAGAGGACCGGTAAGAAGACCGGTGTGCTGGAGAACCTCGAGGTCGCTAAGCGTGAGAACTCCGTGATCCTGTTGGAGAAGAACTATAAGCAGACCTACCAGGGATACGACCCGAACTCGCCCGAGAGCAATATCATGTTCGAGTTCATTCAGGACAAGAATATGGAGAACTCGGTGGAGTTGGCCAAGTATATGCAGAAATATGTCTGTCAGGCGACGGGGCGTCAGAACATGGGTGCCCAACAGGATAACCTGGCGGTGCTCCGTCTGTCGTCGATGCCGGGTTGTCTGGTGGAGTGCGGCTTTATCTCCACCAGCGATGAGGAGAGCTTTATGAATTCCGATGCCGCTGCTGGGATGTATGCCCGTGGCTTCTTCAATGCCTTCCAGGCCTATCGCAAGAACCATGGGGGCAATAAGGCCATTAACGTCCAGCCTCAGCCTCAGGCAAAACCCGTTCCTGCACCAGTCGTGCCTGAACCTCAACTCGAAGTGAAGCCTGAGCCCATACAGGAGGCGAAGCCCGAGCCCGTACAAGAGGTGAACCCCGAACCCGTACAGGAGGCAAAACCCGAAGTTGTGCCAGAGGTGAAGCCCGAAGTTGTGCCTGAGACCAAGCCTGAGGTGAAACCTGAACCGCAGCCGGTGGCTCAGCCTGTAACTCAGCCTGTGGTGTCCCAACCTCAGCCCCAGCCTCAGCCGCAGAAGCCTGTCTTTAAGGTCCAGATTTTCGCCAGTTCCACCCTGATCAAGGCCGGTGATGCCCGGTTCAAGGGCCTTTCCGGTGTCGGTCATTACCAGGAAGGTGGCATGTATAAATACACTGTCGGTGATTCTTCCGACTACAACGCTGCCATCCGCCTGCGTAAGGAGATTGCCGACAAGTTCCCTCAGGCGTTTATCGTCGCCTTCAAGGATGGCAAACGCATGGATCTCAATGAGGCCATCGGGGAATCTAAAAAGGTAAAAAAGTAAAAAGGTGAAAAGGTTAAAAGGTGAAACAGTATAAAGCTCAAAGATATGAAGAATTATAATAAGGAGATACAGATCGCCCTGGTGGCCATCTTAGGCGTCATCATACTCTATTACGGTATGAATTTTCTCAAGGGACTGACGATTTCCACCGAAACGCGTTACTACGTGAAGTTCAATGACATCAGTGGTCTGTCGAACTCCTGTCCCGTCTATGCCAATGGCTATAAGGTGGGCGTGGTCCAGAATATCATCTACGACTATACAAACCAGGAGAACATCGTGGCCGTCTTGGAGATCGAGGATGAGATGCGCGTGCCTAAGGGAACCACTGCCGACATCGTCAGCGACTTCCTGGGCAATATCAAGCTGGAACTGAAGCTTGGCGACAGGGCTGCCGGTTTCCTTGAGCCGGAGGATACCATCGCCGGTGGACAAGACAAGGGTGCCCTGGCCAAGGCGGCAGAGATGATCCCGCAGGTACAGGCTCTGCTGCCCAAGCTCGACTCTATCCTCGTGAGTGTCAATGCCCTGTTGGCTGATCCTGCCATCGCCAACTCCCTGCATAACATCGACCAGATCACCGGCAGCCTCACCAGTACGTCGCGTGAGCTGAACCGTCTGACTGTCAGCCTGAACCAGCAGATGCCGCAGATGCTGGAGAATGCAGACGGTATGCTGGCCAACGCCAATACCCTGACGCGGAACCTGAATGAGCTCGACCTTGCCGCCACCATGCAGAAGGTGGACAACACCCTGCGGAACGTGGAGCAGATGACAGCCAAGCTGAACAGCAAGGACGGTACCCTCGGACTGCTCATGCGTGACCCCAGTCTCTATAACAACCTGAATGCGACGATGATGCATGCTGACTCTTTAATGATTGATCTCAAACAGCATCCGAAACGTTATGTACATTTTTCGGTTTTTGGCAAAAAGGATAAATAAATAGATTTTGTCTAAATAATAAAGGTTTCCTGTCCTATGGTGTGGGAATCGCTGAAACCCCTTTGTCTTCTTATACTTCCGACAGGTCGGCATGGTTGTAAAAAATATTCACCACAGCTGCGAGGTAAAAGATAATTCGTTGAGAATCAGAAGGTTTGTAATTTGCAAGTGCCCGTTTTAAATGAATCATGTGTGAAACACTCTAACCCCTCAATTTTTAGGGAGTTACGTGATTTTGTACACACATCTGTTCCTTGAGGGGATTTGCATAATTCAAAAAAAAGTGCGAACTTTGCACCGCATTTATAAACACAAGCCTAAGTCTTGTATTAGTAAAATAAACAAAAAGAAACAGTGATCGCCGAATGAATAACAGTCACAAGGCGCTTTGGGAAGAATGCCTCCGTCTGATTGAGGCGAACGTCTCTGAGCAGCAGTTTAAAACGTGGTTTGCGCCAATCGTCTTCGAGTCGTACTCGGAGTCGGAGCATGAGCTCTTGGTGCAGGTGCCAAGTCCGTACGTGTACGAGTACTTGGAGCAGTACTACGTGGGACTGTTAAGTAAGGTACTCGCACGTGTGTTCGGTGCCAGTGTCAGGTTGAGCTACCGCATCGTCACGGTGAAGGCCCAGCACAACGTGACGACCACTGTGGAGAGCGATGGCCCTTCGGAGATCCAGCAGCCCCAGGGCACCAACAAGGCACCCACGACGCTCGATGCCGCCAAGCCCCAGCAGCTGAACCCGCAGCTCGACGCAAAGAAGACCTTCCAGAACTTCATTGAGGGCGACTCCAACAAGCTGCCGCGTACCGTCGGACTCTCCATCGCTGAGCATCCGGGCAAGAGCACGTTCAACCCCTTCTTCATCTTCGGTCCCTCGGGCTGTGGCAAGACCCACTTGATCAATGCCATCGGTGTGCGCTGCAAGGAGACCTATCCCCAGAAACGGGTGCTCTATGTCTCCGCCCGCCTGTTCCAGGTGCAGTTCACCGACTCCGTGCGTCATAACACCACCAACGACTTCATCAACTTCTACCAGAGCATCGACGTGCTGATTGTCGATGACATCCAGGAGTGGATGAACTCCCCCAAGACACTTGATACGTTCTTCCATATCTTCAATCATCTTTTCCGTCTCGGGCGTCAAATAATTTTGGCATCCGACAGACCCCCTGTGGACCTCCAGGGCATGAAGGATCGTCTGCTCACCCGTTTCGCCTGTGGACTGATAGCCGAACTGGAGAAACCCAACGTGCAGCTGTGTGTCGACATCCTCAATGCGAAGTGCCGTCGTGACGGTCTGAAGATCCCTGCCGACGTCATCCAGTATATTGCTGAGACAGCCAATGGCAGCGTTCGTGATCTCGTGGGTGTGGTCAATTCGCTGATGGCTTATTCCATCGTCTATAACACCAGTGTGGACATGCGTCTGGCCGAGCGTGTCATTAAGCGTGCAGTGAAGGTTGACAACCATCCGCTGACCATCGATGAGATCCTCGAGAAGGTGTGTCGTCACTACAATGTCGAGCAGCATCAGGTGTTCAGCAAGAGCCGCAAACGCGACCTTGTGCAGGTGCGTCAAGTGTCAATGTTTTTCGCACAAAAATACACGAAGATGCCTGCCGGGCGCATTGGGCAGCTTATTGGCAATCGCGACCACTCGACGGTCATCCACAGCTGCAACGCCGTCGAGCAGCGTTTGAAGGTGGATCAGGCGTTCCAGGCCGAGATCTCCAGCATCGAGAACTCCTTCAAACTTAAACTCTAATCATTCTCATGCCAATCTCATGTTGGTCTCATGTCGAGGTCATATTGAGGTCATATTGAGGTCATGTTGAAGTCATATTGATCTCATGTCGGGCTCATGTTCATCTCATGTTGCCAGGATATGACTACGTCATAAATTAGTGTACATTTTACATTTAATTTCTGTTAATTTTGAGGGAATCGTCTGAAATGGCAAAATTGACAGTTTTCTTTATATAATAAAGGTTTATATAGCTAAAATATGTTAATTCTTGTGCTTTTATCGTGAAATTGTATATGGGATTTAAAATTTAGTCGTATCTTTGCATAAATTAATAACTTGCAAAAAATAACATGCGTAGCAGAAAAGTCAAATCCCAGATAATCATGGCATCAGTAATATTACTGATGGTGATGATGACTCCAGTACAGGCCCGGCAGCTGATGTCGGTGGAGTACATGGATTCGGCTTATTCTGCCTACCCGTATGTTCGTTTCGTGGAAGACGGCGACAAGCTCAGCATGAGCGATGAGGACTTCTTCAATATCGCCGGTAAGGTGGTGTTCCCTGTCAGCCAATACCGTCTGAACCCGTCGGATCCGTTCCTTCGTGAACTTGACCAGGTGGTGCTGCCCGGCATCAACCGCGACAGCCTGCAGCTGATTCAGATGATCATCCGTGGCGCAGCCTCTCCTGAGGGACCAACCCAGGTGAACGAGAAGCTTGGTACCAAGCGTGCCGAGGCCCTTTTCGACTATGTGAAGTCTCGTCTGTCCTTCCCCGTCAGGGACGATAAGTTCAAGTTCGATGTCGACATTGAGGACTATTCCACCCTCTGCCTGCTGATGAAGCGTGCCGACGACCCCGACTATGACTACGTGAAGTCTTTGGTGGACCGTTGCCAGGCCAATGGTCAGATGGCCAAGGTGAAGCGGGAGCTGCAGACGGCCCGTAAGGGTCAGCTGTGGCGCCGGCTGCTCAAGGACTATTTCCCTGACTTGCGTGCGGCCCGCATCGTGCTGGTCTTCCGCCACTATGTACCGGAAGAGCCGGAGCCCGTCGTGATAGAGGAGGAGCCTGTCCTTGAGCCCGTCGTTGTGCCAGTCATTCCCGAGACGGAGACCCTTGCCATCGACACGGTTGTTACACCAATCGAGGTGCCAGTAGTTGTGACCGAACCGGAGTGGCTTCCCCGTCGGGAGGTCCTTTCCGTGAAGACCAACCTGTTGTTCTACGGCGTCTACATGCCCAGCGGCTACGACCGTTGGTGTCCCATCCCCAACGTGGCCGTCGAGTATTACCCCAAGAAGGGACACTTCACCTTTGGCGGCTCTTTCGATTTCCCGTGGTGGCAGGACTATGCCGCGCACAAGTATTTCCAGATCAGGAACTACCAGTTGGAGGCCAGGTACTACCTGCGCAGCGGCGACATTGACTCTAACCCGCCGGGAGAAGGCCCCGCCTTCCGTGGACTGTATCTTCAGGGCTATGCCCATGGTGGGCTTTTCGGCATCTGCTTCGATGCCAACCGCGGTTGGGTAGGCGAGGGCTTCGGTGCCGGTGTCGGTGCCGGTTATGTCATGGGACTCTCGCGCAAGGGCCACTGGCGCCTGGAGCTCGGACTGCAGGTGGGCTTCTTCCATTGCAAGTACGATCCCTATCAGTATGAGAACCCCGTAGACCCGAACTATCGCGACGGTCTCTACTATTACAAATGGACGCAATCTCCCTCTCTGTTCAAGAAGAGGCAGTACCGCTATACTTGGTTAGGTCCCACCCGTGTCGGTGTGACCTTGACCTACGACCTGCTCTACCGCAGGATCAACAAAAAAGGAGTGAGTTTCAAACACAGTGAAAAGAGATGAGACGACGCAGCATTTTTGACATACAGACGGTGACCCGCACGGCGATAGTCCTTGCGGTGTTCTCGCTGTTGGTGTGCTGCATCCGCGATCCGGAGCTCCATCTCTTCGACAGCGGCGAGATAGATACCGACCTGCCGGTCGTGGAGATTGACTTGGATACCTATTGGGACTACGAATTCGAGACCACATACGAGACGGACAAGACCTGGAAGGATGAGTGGTACTATGGCTGGGATGACGAGGACGTGCGTATCTTCGGCCAGATAGGCTACACCGAGCCGACCACGCTGCAGCTGCGCCGCTACTACACCGGCTCGGAACCATACGTCAGCCATACCAGTGTGCTCGCCCACACGGTGACCGGTCGTGTCTTCAGGGCCAGCTATAACTGGGGCTTCTGGGACATCCTGGCCTGGAACGACATCTACACCCCCGACGGCGTGCAGAGCCTGATCTTCGATGAGCAGACCTCGTTGGACTCCGTGTCGGCCTACACCAACCAGTCCATGTTCCACACCCGTTACAATGCGCCGACGTATACGCACTCTTTCTACCAGCCCGAGGAACTGTTCTCCGCCTACGAGCAGGGCATTGAGATCGACCGTGACCTCAAGGGATTCGAATATGATCCGGTTCGCAATATTTGGATCAAGCGACTCAATATGACCCTTGAGCCCATCACCTATATTTATTTGACGCAGGTGATCATTCACCACAACCGCAACCGTATCACCGGTACTGACGGCCAGGGCAACCTTTCCGGTTTCGGCCGCACCACGGTGCTCAACAACGGCATTGCCGGGCCGGACGTCGTCACGGTGTATTACAACAACCGCTTCAAGTCCAACTGCATGAAGGGCGAGGAGCCGGTGGATATCATCGGGGGACGGATGCTGACCTTCGGCATCGTCGGTCAGAACATGAACCGCATCAAGAAGCGCAAGGAAGTGCTTGACGAGGTTCCCCATTACATGGATGTGACCGTGCTGTTCAACAACGGTATGGACTCTACTTTTGTGTTCGACGTGACAGAACAGGTGCGCCGCCGCTGGAGAGGCGGTGTCATCACCGTCGAGCTTGATATGGATACTGTGCCTATGCCTACCCGTAAGGGAGGCTCGGCCTTTGATGCTGTCGTGAAGGATTTCGAAGAAGAAACCCATGAATTTGAAATGTAATTACAAAACTTAATCAAGATGTTTATGAAGCTAAAGAATCTTTTCCTCGCATTCGGCGCCCTCATGGCGCTTGCAGCCTGCAGCGATAACCTCGCTGATGCTCCCCCCGTGGTGATGCCGCCTTCTGTTGAGTCGGAGCCCGGGGAGGTCCCCATCCTGTTCAGCTCCTCTTCCAGCAATGTCACCCGCGCAGACCACACCGATGCCGACGCTGCCAGCCTGTTGGGCAGCACGTTCGTGGTCAGTGGCTACAAGGGCAACTTGACTTCCTCAGTGGGTAGTATGGTCTTTGACAACTGTGTGGTGAACTATTATCCTAATACGGCCAACACCACCGAGTCCAACACCAACAACTGGGAATATGTTGGTCAGCCGCTGATCAAGCATGCCGTCGACAATGGCGTCACCCAGCAGTCCATCAAGTTCTGGGACTATACGAAGCCACAGTATGACTTCATTGCCTGGTCTGTGGGTAAGAAGACGGCCATCTATGAGGGTACGCCCACTGCCGGTCAGGTGTATGTCTCTAAGATCACCCCGAGAACGGCTACCGGTGCCGATGGGACGGCCTATGCCTTCAAGGGCCGTGCGGCAGACCTGGAGGGCTGTTATGTGGCAGACCTCGTGACGGTGAAGAAGGCCAACTACGGTTCGCCCGTCACCATCCGGTTCCGCCACCTCGGCTCGAAGGTGCGTGTCGGTATCTACGAGACCGTTCCCGGCTACTCCGTGAAGGATGTGAAGTTCTACGATGCCCCCAATAAGGATCTGCCGGCAGACCCCACCGTGCCCAGGCTCTTCTCGACGACGGCCAACCAGATCTATACATCCGGTACCTACACTGTCTATTATCCCACGGTGGATACTCAGACCAGTACTGACAACAACGTGGCGCACGTCAAGTTCGAGGGCACTACCGGCAACTCCAAGATTGTGGACTTCGACAAGCTGAACTATACCATTGCCGAGGACGGAGAGCTGACCCGCGGAGCCGTGTTCCTCGGCCGTTCGGCGGCGACAGCCTCGATGGCCGGTGAGGCGGAGGGCAACTACTATACGCAGTATCTGCCCAACGAGAGCGGTACGAGCCTGAACCTCCGTGTGGACTACACCTTGGAGAGTGTCGACGGTCTCGGTGAGACCATCCTGGTGAGAGGTGCCACTGCCCAGGTGCCGAGCATCTATACCCAGTGGAAGTCCGGCTACGCCTATACCTATTTATTTAAGATCAGCGACAAGACCAACGGCCACACGGGTGTCTATGACCCCACGAATCCTGATGACATCACGATCAACAGCGATCCCGCAGGCCTCTATCCCATCACGTTCGACGCGGTGGTTGTCAACGATGTGGAGGATGCCACACATGAGCATATCACGCTGGTCTCGACACCCTCCATCACGACCTACCAGAATGGCTCGAAGGTTGTGGACACCGACAATTACCTGGCCTCGACGGGTGACATCTACGTGACCGTGAATGACGGTACTAAAGCCACCACGCCTGACCTCGCCAGAGCAGCTCTGCAGAAGCTGACCGGCAAGGTAGCCCTCTATTCGATGCCCGCTATCAGAGACTATACGGAGGCAGAGGTGGTCGACGCCCTGCAGATCCGTGAGGACAACCCTGCCACCTCTGGAACTATCCAGGGCCGGAACGGCATTGTCCTGGCGCCGGAATCGCTGACGCTGACGAACGAGGTGCGGTATGGTGTCAACAACGATCCCATCTCTGTCGGTACTGACAAGGCCGCCAAGTTCACCCCCTCTCCCGGCATCTACGCCTTTGTCTATACGAAGAAGGATCCCTCGAATGAAGGCAGCTGGAAATTTGAACCCGTGGACATCCCATTGGGCACCAAGCCCCTGACGGGATTATGGCGCTATGCCTATACGGCTGCTCCTGCCGGTGATGCCCAGAAGGGCGTGGCCTATTTTGATAAGAACACTGGTCCGAAGGACATGTTCCTGGGTCAGACGGTGAACAACCTCTATACCCGCAGTGGAGACGGCACGGCAGCCTCGCCGCACGTCTTTACCATTGCCTCCGGCTATGCCGTGACGGGTACCGACTACTATTACACGCTCGACCACGGTCAGACCTACAAGAAGGCGGCCAACATCCCGTATGCCAACTTCGCCGGGGCCACCGACATCTACACGCTGAGTGGTACGACCTATACGCTGAAGACCGATACGAAGCCTCAGGACGGTACGGCCTATTACCAGAAGAACGATGCTGACGGCAGCTATACCTACTGTGTCATCCTGCCGGAGCAGACATACGCCAATCTGAAGATCCTGGCTGACACCAAGGAGCCATGTTCTTCCACCGACCAGGCTCTGAAAGGCCAGACCTACTTCGACCGTTATCTCAAGAACGACGGCGTTTACTATACGAAGGTCATCACAGTACAATAGATAATTTAGTAAAAAGAAATAAAGTATTAATGGTTTAAAGGTTATGATTATGAAGAAAAAAGTTTTATTTGCAGCCATGGCTCTTGTAGCATTAGCCAGCTGCACAAGTGATGAGGTTGTTTCTCCAAGTTCTCCACCAGAGCCTACTCCAACGGATCTTGAGACTTCTGAAGCTATCGTGTTTTCATCTGCTTCGAAGGGTATCACCCGTGCCGATTTACAAGGAGTCGATGCTGCTGAAAAACTTGGAAACGCATTTGTTGTTTCTGGTTACAAAGGTGCTAAAACCAAAACAGTTGGTAGCATCGTTTTTGACAATTACCTTGTGACGTGGGGTGAGAACACAGCCTACACTACTGAGTCCAACACCACGAACTGGGAATATGTTGGCGTCACTCCTATCAAGCATGCTACAGACAACGGTATCACCTCCCAGAAAATCAAGTATTGGGACTATTCTGTTGATCAGTACGACTTCATCGCATGGTCAACGGGTTCGAAGACAGCTATCTACGAAGGTACACCAACTGCAGGTAAGGTTCTCGTGTCGAAAATCATACCTAGCAGTGCAACTACAGCAGCTTACACTTTCACAGGTTCAGCAGCTGATCTAAGCGAATGTTACATCGCAGACCTCGTAACAGTGAATAAACTCTCTTCACCTGCCCCAGGTAATGGTGAAGATGCACCTTACGGAAAAGCTGTTAAATTCAGTTTCCGTCAGTTGGGTACCAAGGTACGTATCGGTCTCTACGAGACTGTTCCTGGCTACTCTGTTAAGAAAGTGAAGTTCTACAGCGCTGCAGCTTCTAACGATGCAGATGAAGAAAAAGCCAGGTTGTTCACCACCCAGCCAAACGAAATCTTTACCAAAGGAACCTATAAGGTTTACTTCCCAACTGTAGACGAACCTAACAATGTAGACAATAACCAGGCTCATGTTTCATTTGAAGGATCAGGCGATCAGAAAACTATTGTTGATGATTGGGGAGGTTTGAACTACACCATTGCAGAAGAGGGTGAGAAGACCGAAGGTAACGTATTCCTTGGCCGTTCATCCAATACTGCATCGTTCGCAGGTGATGCTGAAAAAAACTACTATGAAATATATCTGCCAAACCAAACAGGAACGACCCTCCACCTTCGCGTTGACTACACCCTTGAGTCTACCGACGGTTCTGGTGAGGTCATCAATGTAAAAGGTGCAACTGCACAGGTTCCTTTGATCTATACACAATGGAAGCCCGGCTTCGCTTACACCTACCTCTTTAAGATTTCTGATAAGACCAATGGTCACACTGGTGTCTATGACCCAACACAGCCAGACGACACGAGTGTTAACAGCGATCCCGCAGGTCTCTATCCCATCACCTTCGACGCAGTTGTAGTAAATGCAGAGGATAACGATCAGACTCAGGAGACTATTACCCTCGTCGCTACTCCCAGCATTACCACCTATCAGCAGAAATCTACTGTGGTCAATGCTGACGAATACACCGTCAATGGTCAGGACATCTTCGTAACGGTTAACGAAGGCGATGATATTGTTCCTTTGAAAAAGTACAAAGGTGGCGACCCTGCCGAATATGACATTAAGGCTGCCCTCTATACCATTCCCGCAGGCAAGACCGAGGCTGAGGTTATTGACGCTCTTCAGATGCGGGATGACGATGCTGTCACTGGTACAATTAAGGGCCGCAGCGGTCTGGTTTTGACAGCGGAAACTCACGAATTAACCAACACCGTAATATATGGTGCTGATGGTAATGCAATCACTATTACAGCTACAAATGGTGAGCAGAAGGCTCTCCGTTTCGCTCCAACAGCAAGTACCACTTATGCATTCGTTTATACGAAAACTGCGCCTACCGGAAGTGACGAGGTGAAGTATCAGGCTCTCAACTGGGATAACTTCGAAAGTGGTCAGACTAAGTATCGTTACGATTACAAGGCTCCCACCACCGCGGATGCTCAGAAGGGCGTGAAGTACTTCTTACGCACTGGCGATGCTGCACCTTATACATACACCATGCAGGATCCATTCATTGGCCAGGGTGTTGGTAACCTCTATCTGAATGTTGAAGGTACTACCATCGCAAAGGGCTATGCTGTGACTGGTACAACTTATTACTATTCTTATATGGATGGTTCTATTAAGAAGTACAAGGCTGCACATAATGTAAACTATGCTGAATTCGCAGCTGCAACTGACCTCTATACCTTCAATGGTACAGATTATACACTGAAGCCAACAACTGTCACAACCCCTGCTGACGGTGTGGCATATTACCAGCGTACTGGCGAAGGTACAACCGAAAGTCCCTACGTCTTCACTTACTGTGTAATCCTGCCGCAGCAGACCACAGGTTGGTATGAGCTCGATACCACCAAGTATGATAAAGCCACTGAGACTGCTGAAGTTGTTGGTCAGACCTACTTCGACAAGTATACGAAGAACAACGGTGTTTACTACGTCAAGGTCATCAAAGTACAATAATCTCTCGATTGGTTCATCTGGGTTCGACTCCCAGATGAGCCCCTATATTATAAGGTACGCGCATGCGAGGCCGGAGCCTCTGGAGCGCAAGACGAATAAAGAGATAAGATGAAGAATTAGAGAATTAAAGGCTTAGTAATGGGTACATATATCAATATAGGTAACGCAGGATTCCAACGTGCAAGGAACAGTGAGTACGTTGACAAGTCCGGGCTGATAGCGGCGGTGAACAGTACGCTCTTCACCGAACGCTGCTTCAGTTGTGTTACCCGCTGCCGCCGCTTCGGCAAGTCGATGGCGGCCAGGATGCTGTATGCCTATTACGACCAGTCCTGCGACTCGCGCAGCCTGTTCGCCGACCTGCAGATCGCCCGCGACCCTTCGTTCGAGAAGCATCTGAACAAGTATCCCGCTATCTATCTCGACCTGACGAACTTTGTCTCCCAGTATATGACTGATGATGTCGTCGAGACAATTGATGCGGCCCTTCTGGCAGACGTGTGCAAGGCTTACCCCGATGTGCCTGTCGAGAGTGGCGACTGCCTGATGGACTACTTGCTGCGTGTCAGTATCGCCACCGGCGATCAGTTCGTCTTCATCATCGACGAGTGGGATGCCATCTGCCGCGAGTTCAAGGCAGGTACCAAGGCCATGGATGCCTACGTCGGTTGGCTCCGACGCATGTTTAAAAGCCAGGATGCCATGCGTGTTTTCGCTGGTGCCTATATGACGGGCATCCTGCCCATCAAGAAGTACAAGACGGAGTCGGCTCTGAACAACTTCCAGGAGTACTCGATGGTGGAACCCGGATCCCTTGCACAGTTCTTCGGCTTTACTAAGTCTGAGGTTCTGTCTCTGGCGGAAAAACATGCTGCGGACTTTGGAGAACTGGAGAAATGGTATGACGGTTATCAGATAGGCGACGAGCCATCGATATTCAACCCCAATAGTGTGATGCAGGCCGTTAGCCGTGGCCGTTGCCGTAGCTATTGGGCCTCTACGGGAGCCTTCGATGCCGTTGCTCAATATATTAACATGAACTTCGAGGGGCTGAAGGACGATATCATCCTGATGCTGGCAGGTGGACGCTGCAAGGTGAACCCCACTAAGTTCCGAAACGACATGTCCATCATCCACAGCAAGGACGATGTGCTCACGGTGCTCATCCACTTAGGCTACCTCGGCTATGACTGGCGCAAGGACGAGTGCTACATCCCCAACAAGGAGGTGGCTGGTGAGATGGTCAATGCCGTTGAGGACAACAATTGGAAGCCTGTCGTCGATGCCTTGAGGGCATCGGAGCAGTTGCTTCAGGCGACGCTCGACGGCGACGAGGAGGCGGTGGCCCGTGGGGTGGATGCCGCCCACGACGAGAACACCAGCATCCTCTCGTACAACAACGAGAACTCGCTGGCCTGCGTGCTGAGCATCGCCTATTTCTATGCCCGTAACGACTATGTGATGCACCGCGAACTGCCGTCAGGCAAGGGCTTCGCCGACATCGTACTCATGCCCCGCAAGCATGTCGAGTCGCCGGCCATCATCGTGGAACTGAAATACAACCGGGATGCAGACTCGGCCATCGACCAGATACGCCGGAAGCAGTATCCATCAGGGATAGCCCGGTATTCCGGCGAACTGCTGTTGGTGGGCATCAACTACGACAAGAAGCAGAAGACGCATCAATGCAAGATAGAAAGGTTAGAGGGTGCAGTCTCTTCCACGATAAATTGAGATGATTTCAATGTGAGACGAAAAATAGTATTAACAATTTAAAAATATGACAATTATGAAAAAGTATTTATTCTTCGCAGCTGCTCTCGTAGCGTTTGCCAGCTGCTCAAGTGACGATTTTGTGGGAGAGAACAACAACTCTCCGAATCTGAATCCTGCACCGGCTTCCGGTGAAAAGGCCATTGTGTTTAACTCTGGTGCAAATGCAGTCACACGTAGCACTCATGTTGGTGCAGACGCAGCTGCTATGTTGGGTAACAACTTTGTGGTTGAAGGTATCAAAACCGTTAGTGGAAGTCCCGTTGAGGTCTTTGATAATTATAATGTTAACTATACAGCTAATAGTGCTAACAAGACGGCTTCAAACACTGCTAACTGGGAGTATGTCGGACAAGATATTCTCACTGGAAAGACTGCAATTTATGCTCAAACTATTAAATATTGGGACTACGCAGCTTCTCAATACGATTTCTGGGCTTATTCTCTTGGCGGAAGTTCTGGTGTAACTGTTTCCTCTCTCGATCATGATGCTGCAATAACAACTTCCGCATATACGTTCACGGGTACGGCTACTCAACTCAAGGACGTATATATCTCCGATTTGGTTACGGCATATAATCCTTCTGTATCAGGAGAACCCGCATTCCAAGATGAAGTTAATCTTGCTTTCCGTGCACTGGTTGCCAAGATTCGTGTAGGTCTGTATGAGACTATTCCTGGCTATTCTGTAAAGAATGTTCTGTTCTATCCATCTGCATCAGGAACGCCTGCTGCTACTGCAGTTTTATATTCTGCTAATACAGATCTTCCTTCAAGTGGTGAATGTACAGTTTATTTCCCCACTGTAGGAAAATCAAATGCGATATCATCCCCTAAGAACTCTGACTATAATAAAGCACATATTTCTTTTGCAGCAGCAGGAACGAAGACAGCAAATCAAAGTTATGGAACATTGATTTATGGCACTAAAGAATCGCATGAAAAGACCGGGACAGAGTTTTTGAAACGCACATCCGCTCAACCTACATGGGCTGTTGAGTCTGGAAATAGCTCAGGTGATTACTCTGTTGTACTTCCCAATGAAGATGGCACAGTTCTTACGCTGAAAGTTGACTATACCCTTGAATCTACGGATGGCTCGGGTGAGACAATTACTATTCATGGTGCTGAAGCTTGGGTTCCTGCGCAATACACGCGATGGAAGAGTAATTACGCATACACGTACATTTTCAAGATATCAGACAATACTAATGGTAAGACCGATCTTACCAACGGGCCCGCAGGTCTCTATCCTATTACTTTCGATGCAGTGGTTATCGATTCTGAGGATGATACACAAGAGACTATTACCACTGTGTCTACGCCGAGTATCACTACTTATTCTATTACGTCAGATGTTACAACCACTAATGAATATAAGACAAGTGACGTTATTTATGCTACTACAACTGAGAACGGTTCGCTCATTACCATGACAACTGATAACACATGGTTGTATAAACTCACTTCTTCTAAAACCGATTATTCTGCGGCTGACGTATTAGAGGCACTCAACAAGTATGTGTCAAACACAGCGGGTACCATTGTAGGTCGTAATGCTGTGACTCTTACTCCTCAAACATTTACACTTACGGAGACTGAGCTACCTCTGGTTGATGGTAACAAAATTACAGGTTTAACAGCAGGACAGTTGGCTAAGTTTACTTGCGCATCGGCTGGGACATATGCTTTCGTTTATCAGAAAACGGCACCAACAGCAACAACCGCAAAGGCTGAATATAATGTTGTTTCACCTCAACCTGCAGTTGGAGCAGATGTAAGCAGTTATTATACCACAACTGATGGTGATACTTATACTGCTTGTGGAGCCTCAGCCACAGCTGTAGCAGGTACAGTATACTTCTCCAAAATTGCAAGTTCAGACTATAATGTCGCTACAGGCGCAGTTTATGGTGTAAAGGTCATCATCGTTAAGTAACCCTCTCTATAAGCCATGTGGGGTTCGACTCCCCGCGTGGCTACGAAAAAAACAAGTAGTTCGGGCGATAATGCCGGACTTCGCTCTTTGACTTACTGACACACCCCCTTCGAAGGTTCCCGTCACAAAAGGAACGTCACAAAAGGGTCTGGCCCCATTGTGACGTGCTTCGGGAAAAAATCCCAAAATCCTTGGCGCTTTCGTCGAAAGTTCGTATCTTTGCACTGTCATACTCGCAGAGGATCATCCTTTGTGAGGTTCGGGAAAAGGAGAGGGGGACTGACAGAAATGTCGGTCTTCTACTTTGTAGGGGGAGTCAGGACAGTTAGAGTGATGAGAGTGTAAATAAATAATGTATGCGCGAAACGAGGCCGGGCCTCGTAAGCGCAAAGAAATAAAAGATCAAGAATTAGAGAATTAATAAAAATTCAGTTATGAATACACTGGCATTAGAACAAGAAACAAAGAACTATTGGCAGCTGCTCAAAGGGGCTAGCGACCAAGTGAAACTCTCATTGATTTCACTGCTTAGTTCTTCTCTGGTATCTAAAGAGACTGTGGAGGATACGCCCGAAACGGTTTCGGACGTCAAGATTAGGCCAGAGGATTTGGAGATAACCCCGTTCGTAGCATCTATAGGCCAGAATATCAAACCTCTGCCTGCAGACTTTGACTACGACAAGGCCAAGGAAGATTATTTTGTGAAGTCAGAGTTTAAGGACTTTGAGGATGCAATGCAATATTTCTCTGCCAAGCATGAGAATGTTGACTACATCATAACGCGTAATAAAAAGGATTTTGCAGTATCCGACATTCCCGTGTTTGAACCACAGGAATTTGTCGACTACCTATTAAGTGAAGGTTAAAATAATAATCACGGATTAAACGGTTTAAACGGGAAAAATATATAACAGATGAAGTACCCGATAGGCATACAGAGCTTCGAGAAGATTCGCAAAGACGGCTACGTCTATGTGGATAAGACCGACTTGGTGTATAGGTTGGCACAGGGAAGCATCTACTTCCTTGCCCGCCCGCGCCGCTTCGGCAAGTCGTTGCTCGTGAGCACTCTGAAAGCCTATTTCGAGGGTCGTAAGGATCTGTTCGAGGGACTGAAGATCATGGATCTGGAGACGGAGTGGAGTCAGTATCCTGTCTTTCACATCGACTTCAACGGTCAGCGCTTCCATCAGGGTGGCATGTTGCACAAGACGCTTGAGTCGAGTGTGGCCAAGTGGGAGAAGCAGTATGGACTGGATCCCTCAGGTGCTGGTCTTGGCAACCGTTTCATCGATGTGCTGGCAGAGGCCCATCGCCAGACGGGACAGCGGTGTGTGGTACTCATCGACGAGTATGACAAGCCGATGCTCGATGTGCTCGACTCAGATCTGATGACGACCCTCAACGGTCAGCCTATCAGTGTGGAGGAGGACAACCGTCAGGAACTGAAGGCATTCTACTCGTGTTTCAAGGCTGCCGACCAGGATCTCCGTTTCGTGCTGCTTACGGGAGTCACTAAATTCTCTCAGGTCAGTGTGTTCAGTGGCTTCAACCAGCCCAGCGACATCACCCTTGACAGCCGCTATGAGTCGCTCTGTGGCATTACCGAAGAGGAACTCTACAGCTATTTCGCAGATGATATCGCAGCGATGTCCGACAAGTTCAGGATCAGCATCGATGAATTGAAGGCCGGTTTGAAGAAACGCTACGACGGCTATCACTTCAGCGAGAACATGACGGATGTGTATAATCCCTTCAGCCTGCTGAACACCTTCGACCAGATGAAATTGCAGGACTATTGGTTCAGTACGGGCTCGCCTGAGTATCTGATGCGCCTGCTGGCCAAGAACCACGACAACCTGATGCTGTTGCTCAGCCAGGAGTATGGCCCCAACGAGTTTGCCGACTACCGTGCTGACGTGGAAAAGCCTTTGCCCATGATCTTCCAGAGTGGATACCTCACTATCAAGGAGACCATCCTGAGAGACTTGGACTACCGCTATCTGCTGGACTTCCCCAACGATGAGGTGCGCAGGGGCTTCGTGGAGATGCTGGCACATAATTTCTTCGAGCAGAGACAGTCGGGCAGCATGCTGCCATGGGTGGAGAAGGTAGTAGAGTCCTTGCGTGTGGGCGACCTCGCAGAGGCACGGAAATTGTTCACGGCCTTCTTCGCTGAGACACCTTATACGATGCGCCCCAAGAAGGAGAGCGAGTTTTGGTTCCACTACACGTTCTACCTGATCATGCGGCTCATCTCGTGCTATACCGTCTATACGGAGAAGCAGCTCAGCGAGGGCCGGGCCGACTGCATCGTGGAGACGCCGAAGTACGTCTATATCTTCGAGTTCAAGCTTGACGGCACGTCATCCGAGGCCCTGCAGCAGATCCGCGACCGTGGCTATGCCAAGGCCTACGAGGCCGACAGCCGCCCTGTATATATGATCGGTGCCAGCTTCTCCAGCAAGACCGGCATCATCGAGGAGTGGGAGGAAGAAAAGATTAAGAATTAGAGAACAGAACAGATGAAGTACCCGATAGGCATACAGAGCTTCGAGACGCTACGCAAAGGTGGATTCGTCTATGTGGACAAGACCGACTTGGTATACAAGATGGTCCAGGGCCACATATACTTCCTCGCGCGCCCGCGTCGCTTTGGCAAGAGCCTATTGGTAAGCACCCTGAAGGCGTACTTCGAGGGCCGTAAGGATCTGTTCGAGGGCCTGAAGATGATGGAACTGGAACAGGAGTGGAGTCAGTATCCGGTGATTAGTTTCGATTTCAACGGCATTGACAAGAATACGCCAAACAGCCTAAGAGATTATCTCAATCAGGTGATACGGGAAACGGAGGCCAAGTATAATCTTCAGTGCTTCGAGACCGAGGACGTCGCATTGCGTTTCCGAACGCTCATCCCACGTCTTCACGAGGCTACCGGACGGGGGGTAGTAGTGCTCATCGACGAGTATGACAAGCCGTTGCTCGACCTCTTGGACACAGGCAATCCTGATGATGAGAAACTGCTGACAGGCAACCGTGAACTGCTGAAAGCCTTCTTCTCCATCTTCAAGGCCACCGATGACCACCTGCGCTTCGTCCTGCTCACGGGCATCACCAAGTTCTCGCAGATAACGATGTTCAGCGGCTTCAATCAGCCCGACGACATCTCCATAGACAATCGCTACGACACCCTCCTCGGCTTTACAGAAGAGGAGTTGCATACAGTCTTTGCCGGAAGCATTGCCGAGTTGGCTGGTGCCTTGGGAAAGAACGTGGAAGAGACGAAGGAACTGCTGAAGAAACGCTATGACGGCTACCACTTCAGCAAGCGGATGAAGGATGTATATAATCCTTTTAGCATCCTCAACACCTTTGCCAAGCTTGACATGAAGGACTACTGGTTCACCTCTGGCACGCCAACTTATCTGGTGCGCCTGCTGGGACATAGCCAGGAAGACATCATGACCTACACCAGCGGTGAGCATACGCTCGACGAATTCCTTAACTACAAGGCGGATGTCGCAAAGCCACTGCCCATGATTTTCCAGGCAGGCTACCTCACTGTCAAGGGCTATGACCCTGAATTTGAGATGTATGAGCTCGACTACCCCAACAATGAGGTAAGGCAAGGTGTCATCACCCTCTTGGCCAACGACTATCTGCAGCTGAATGGACAAGCCGCCTCATGGGTGCAGAAAATCGTCCGCGCTATGCGCGAAGGCGCCTTGGAACAAGTGCAAAAGCTCTTTACCGCCTTCCTGGCAGAGACGCCGTACAGCATGCGGCCTAAGAAGGATCAGAAGGATAGGGAATTATACTTCCACTACACGTTCTACCTGATCATGCGGCTCATCTCGTGCTATACCGTCTATACGGAGAAGCAGCTCAGCGAGGGTCGTGCCGACTGCATCGTGGAGACGCCGAAGTACGTCTATATCTTCGAGTTCAAGCTCGACGGCACGTCAGCCGAAGCCTTGCAGCAGATCCGCGACCGCGGCTATGCCAAGGCCTACGAGGCCGACAGCCGGCCTGTATATATGATCGGTGCCAGCTTCTCCAGCAAGACCGGCACCATCGAAGACTGGAGCATCGGATCGACACGGATGGACACGGATAGTTACAGATCGATAGGGACGTGACAGATAAGATCAAGAATTAGAGAATTTGAGAATTGAATAATAATAAAGAAATATATTGAATAATAATAAAATAGATATAATGATGAAGAAGAAATTGTTTTTCGCAGCCGTGGCTCTCGTAGCGTTAGCCGGCTGCTCAAGCGATGACTTCGTGGGAGATTCTTCCTTGCAAGGAAGTGGTGAGTCACCAATCAGCTTTGGCTTTGATGTGCCGACTGTCACACGTGCAAGTGGGGCTGAGGCTGCTACAAAGCTCAGTAATCAGTTTATCGTGTATGGTGAGAAGAGCGAAACTGCCGACGGTGCTGCTCCAGCAACGGGCAACCTGGTGTTCCAGAACTATAAAGTTGCATATACTTCAAACACAGCTTACACGACGCAGTCCAATACTAAAGACTGGGAGTATGTTGGGCAGCAGTGGACTAATGATGAGAGTAGTAATATCATCACATCTACAGCGGATCTTCAAACGATTAAGTATTGGGACTATAGTGCTTCTAATTATGTATTCACGGCAGTATCGGCTTTGCCAGCTGATATCTCAAGTGGAAGAGTGAAGATCACAAAGACGACTTCAGCCACTAGTGATAATAAAGTTTATGATAAGGGCTACACCATCACATTGGCTAAGACGACAGGCTCTCCAGCTGTGTATCCCACTTTGAGTGATATATATATATCTGATCGTTTGGTAATAAATCAAAGCTCTGGCTCTGACCGCAACGCAATGAATGCTTACGGTGGCAATGTCACATTGACCTTCCGCAACCTGCTTTCTCAGGTGCGTGCCGGTGTCTATGAGACGATTCCTGGCTATGGTATCTCAAGTATTAAGTTTTATGTAACGAACGATGCTGAGGCAAAAGTTGGTGAAGATCCTACTCCTACTCCTGCTTTCGGTGCTATCTGTCCGAATGTTAAGATCGGTGGTGGCTTTGAGGGAACTCTGAATGTAACGTATTATGGTGCTGGAACGGCGGCAGAGAATCAACCAAAGGTTGCTGTTTCTGGTGGCTCAGGCTCGGCTACCGACTTGATATTGGGCACGAATATGAACACACTCAATAAAACCACTCCAACCCTATTGGGTACGACGGCTGTTAGTCCAACATGGGATACAGAAGATGGTGCTTATACTAATGTCTTACCTCAGTCGGTAGATAATACTACCAACCTGAAACTGAAGTGTGACTACACTCTCTGGAATAGTGTCACGGGTGAGACCATCGAGGTTAAGGGTGCTACAGCAGAGATCCCGTCACAGTATCTGCAGTGGAAGTCGAACTTTAAATATACCTATTTGTTTAAGATAAGTGATAACACTAATGGCTCTACAGGTCAAGATGTCACAGGCCTTTATCCCATTACTTTTGATGCTGTGGAAATGGTTAATGGCGATGGCGTAGCTGAGTACATCACGACAGTCAGCGAACCGAGCATCACGACATTTGGTGCAATATACAATGGTACTAAATATACGAATTATGTAACAGGTGGAGATGAATATACTGCTACTGGAATTGCTTCAGGCTCTCAACTGAATATCTTTGCAACCTTCATGGAGGGTAGCACGGTCAAGACTCCTACACTTGGTGGCACCGGTGCACAGCATGTAAATATTTACTCAGTTACCTCAGCTGATCCTACCAACTTCAAGATTACAGAAGCTTCTGTTGCTGAGGCTATCGCTAATCCTGTTAGCATAACTAATAATGTATACACCTGTACTGTAACCTATACAAAAGTAACAGATGCAACCACTCTTGCTGCTGGTACAAATTACTATAAGTCAGATGGCACTCATGCACCAGGAACAACAGGTTATGTAACGACTCTTGCAGTATCTGAAACAGACTATCATGTTGATGCTACTCCTGCTAGTAGTACAATAGCTGATGGCGTAGACATATACACCTGTGCAGTCACCAGTGTAACTGAGGTGACAGATGCAACCACTCTGGCAGCTGGTACGACATATTACAAGAAGGATACAAATACTAAAGCACCTGGTGAAGCAGGTTATATACCAACTATAGCTGTTGAGGGCACTGACTATCAAGTAGCTCCTAAGATAACGGCTATTAACATTACAACGTATGACACAGACGATACATACTTTACTGGAAATGTGAAACCTGCAGTAGTAGGTGAAGTTCCTGGTGAGGATGGTGTCAACAAGACCATCGATGCGCTGAAGCTCACAGGCGTGAAGGCTGGTACTTATGCTATTGAGTACGAGGCATCTGCTGCATGGACTGGTACTTACAAGAAAGTATACAAAGTGATTAGAGTTAATTAATCAGTTTAAGAATGAGCGGGCAGGGCTTCGGATGAAGCTGAAAGGCCTGGGACGGGGTCCCGCCTGCATGATATAAATAATAATAATGTACGCGCGAAGGCGCATTGTTCTTTGACTTGCTGCTCCCTCAAACATGGAAGATGGATTCTGTCAAGATTTCTGTCTTGGTCGGAAAAGTCCATGCTGGAACCATGAAAAAGTTGAGTCGACTCGATTTGTCGAGTGAGTTAACTCAGGCGATGATTTGAGTCGACTCAAAGAATTGAGGGAGTCGGGCGGGTTGATGACGACAGAGTGAAAATGTAAGAATATTAGATAAGTTATATAGCAAGAATGCTGAAGAGATTGCCCATAGGAATACAGACCTTCTCGGAGATCCGGGAGCAAGGTTACCTATATGTAGACAAGACGGCCCTTGTCTACAGGATGACTCATGAATATAAATATGTATTCCTGAGCCGTCCGCGTCGCTTCGGCAAGAGTCTGCTGTGCTCCACGCTGAAGAGCTACTTTGAGGGCCGCAAGGACTTGTTCGAGGGCCTGAAGATGATGGAATTGGAACAGGAATGGTCTCAGCACCCCGTGCTGCTGATCAGCCTGGCCAGTGTTAAAGGCGGCACAGTGGAGGATTTCAACTCAAAGATAGACATACAGCTGTCGATGTATGAGGAGCGATACGGGCTGGCACGACCCGGCGATGACCCCGGCGCCCGCTTTGAGAACCTCATCAAGAGGGCATCCGGCATCACCGGAAAGAACGCTGTGGTCATCATAGACGAATACGACGTGCCGCTGCTCTCCGTGCTCCACGACGAGGAGAAACTGAAGGAGATGCGCACCTGCGTACGCTCATTCTTCGGCTGCCTGAAGGACTGTGACCCCTACCTGCGGTTCGTATTCCTGACAGGTGTCAGCAAATTCTCGCAGGTCAGTATCTTCAGCGAGCTGAACAATCTGGTCAAGATATCCATGATGCCACGCTTCTCAACGCTGTGCGGCATTACCCCTGAGGAATTGCAGACTCAGATGCTGCCTTGGGTGGAACGGATGGCCGAAGAGCTCTGCCTTACTACCGGGGAGGTTCTGGCAGCGCTGAAAAAGAAATACGATGGCTACCACTTCGCCCGCGACCTGAAGGACCTCTATAATCCCTACAGCCTGCTCAACGCTTTCGACCAGTGTGAGCTGAAAGACTACTGGTTTGACACGGGTACGCCGTCGTTCCTGATCAGCATGCTCAGGAAATTCGATACGGACATCCGCGAGCTGGAAGGCTGCATAGCCAAGGCCAACGACTTTGATGCTCCGGCAGAAAACATGAAGAGTGTGATGCCACTGTTCTACCAGAGCGGTTACCTGACGATCAAAGGCTACAATCAGGCTGGTGACATCTACACGCTGGATATTCCCAACCACGAAGTCCGGATGGGACTGTATCATAGTCTGGCACCTTACTATATCAGTGACAATGTGCTTCGCACCAACAGTGCCATCATGAAGGCAACGATGGGCATTCTGGAAGGCGACATGGAGGGAGCGCTACAGATCTATCAGGCTTTCCTCTCGTCTATACCATACGCTGAGAATGCCAGTTCGGAAGGTCATTTCCAGACCCTGCTCTATGTGCTGTTCTCGCTGCTGGGAGAAGCGCCCGACCTCCATACAGAGGTACGCACGGCCACAGGTCGCATAGACATGCTGGTAGGCACGAAGAACGACCTTTACGTCATGGAACTGAAGATCGACCAGAGCGCACAGAAGGCTTTGGAACAGATTGACCAAAAGGATTACCTGCTGTCCTTCAAAAACGACCCCCGCCACCTGTACAAGGTCGGGATTAACTTCAGCACCAAGCAACGGACGCTGGATGAGTGGAAAATAATGTCGGCCTGAGGCCTAAATGATGAATGATAAATGATAATTGAGAATTGAAGAGTAAAAAGACCATAGTAAGAGAGCTGAAGAGCCTGGTAGGGCTGATGAGGCTGGGGATCCTGGTGGCAGCGGTGGTGCTGACGGCGGGATGCGGCGGTGGCTCGGGAGATGATCCCGGGTCGACGGAACCCGGGACTGTCACGCCAGGATCGGGGCCGACGCCAGGGCCCGTTGAGTCCACCACGCCAATTGCCTTCTCTGCCCAGCAACAGGATGAGCAGGACGTGACGCGTGCCGGAGAGGCTGCGGAGGGCGGAACCCGTGCTGCCGGGCTGCAAACATTGCTGCCAGCTGACGATAAGACCTTCAAAGTCTGGGGCTATAAGACTATGAGCGACGGGACGACTCTCCAGACCGTGTTCCCCGGTTATACGGTGAACTATGTGAGCGCAGCCCACAGCACCACCACCAATAGCAACGGCTGGGAATACGTGAACCAAGGTCATGGTGAACAGACCATCAAGTACTGGGACTGGAGCGTCAGAAACTACCGTTTCTTCGGGGTGGCACCGGCTACGGCTATCCAGCCGGCTAACGTGACAGAGACGATTGAGGAGGTGAAGATTTCAATTCAAGCCGATGCCACAACTGATGCAAACAACTACTATAGTCGTCTGTGGTACAGCGATGGCACTCAGGAATATCCTAACCGTCAGTTCGGCCAGCCTGTTCAGTTGGAGTTCGTGAAGCCCGTCGCCAGGGTGCGGTTTTCGTACAAATATGTATCCCCGCGTGATGGAGTCAGCATCGGCACTCAGACTTTCAAGCCGACGGATAAAACAGAGCGTATCATCCGTAAGGGGACGGTTTTAGTAACCTATCCACTGACTGGTGCCGGGACGCAGGAGTCCACGACGATCACCGATATTGCCAATGAATTGGAGGGCGGCTTCACCAAACCGGATACTTGGTACACGGTGCTGCCAAACACCGAACAGGGCAGCTTTACGCTGACGGTAGATATCAATGGTATCACAAAGTATGCGACCGTACCGGCCGAATATATGCACTGGCAGGCAGGCTATAGCTACACGTATATCTTCAAGATCAACGCTGACGGCGGCGTGGATATCGGATGGGTAGACTATGCGGTGACACCATGGACGGAAATGGTAGCCGACAGGACGGTGTACAACTGGTAAGATGCCTGCGGCCAAATTGAGAATTGATAATTGAAAATTGAGAATTGAATAAAGAGAAGACCATAGTAAGAGGACTGGTAGTGCTCATGAGCCTGATGGGGCTGGTGGGGCTGACAAACAGCTGCAGCAATGACGAGGAGCCTGCGAAGGGGCATGCAGAGGCGTCAGAGGCGCCAGTGGCTGAGGTGAGAAGTCTTGCGACCTACTTTGATGAGTACGTTGCAAGGAGCAGAGCCTGGACGTATCCGACATACGGTGATAGTACCTATACAGAATACGAGAATGGTATACAGCCCATCGGCATTGCCTTTACGCAGAATGACAAGGCGGCTCTCAAGGGCACCTTCTCCACCTATACCAAGAACGGTGAGACGACGTGGCGTTTGATTGTGACAGACCCGGAAAGGAGTGTGGATGAAATCACGGCAGGTGACTATTATCTCTATGGCTTTATCCCCAGTACTTCTGGCATCATCCTGAATGTTACCGACCTGGATGGTAAAGACGGTGTTGGTTCAGGCGCCAGCTATAGTACAGGCGCCAAGGTGGAGCTGAATAATGTGCCCACCGTCATGTCCGAGGACCTCTGCGTGGTGATAGGTGCCAAGGACGGAACGGGTAAAGAGGCTGTAACAGGTCTGCGCAGGGGCGACTTCGCTTATAATGCTAAGACTGTCAAAGGTGTGGGTGAAGATGCAATGAGCAACTTCGTATTCCTGCTCTTCGACCACCTCTATGCCTCCCTGCGTGTCAATATGAGGGTGCAAAGCGACTATGCCGCGCTGCGCACCATCAAACTGAAGGCGCTGAGGCTGAGCACGAAGGCCGGTGGGGAGACCAGCAGGGAATATACCACCATCACCGCCAGTCTGAAGGCTAACGACGGTAGCAAGAGTCCTATTACGGGGATTACCTATGAGCAGACTGGTAAAGTCATCGGAGAAGATGGACTGACTTTCTGGTGGTCTGATGACGGTGAGGCGCTGACCACTTCGTTCACAGAACGTGCCGGGAACTTTATGCCGCATAACATCTCGACGCTCGTGCTGACCAGTGTGTATGATGTGTATGACAGGAAAGGCCACCTGACCCGCGAGAACTGCAGCGCCACGAACACGATGGCACTCAGTGACTTGTTTACGGAGCAGGCCACGACTCAGCGCGGGAAAAGATATACAGTGAACTTGACCATCCAGCCGACGTACCTGTATGTGCTGTCGGATCCGGACCTGGACAGCCCGACCGTGACAGTGGAATGAGGAAAGAGGAAAGTGGAAAGACAACGAATTAAAACGAATTTCACGAATTGAAGAGATAGAATGAGAAGATACATTACCATATTGATGATGATACTCCTGAGCACGATGGTGGCGCAGGGGCAGATTAAGATTGGTGGTAATGTATATGGCGGCGGTAACCATGCGGAGGTGAAGGGCAGCACGAAGGTGACGGTGTCGGCCGGTGACATCGGTGCGGTGATAGACCCGGAGAATGATATGTCTGAGACAAATCCGAGGGGTAGGGTGTTCGGTGGTGCCCGTATGGCCAATGTGGGAGGCAATACCTTCGTGCATATCGATGGCGAGCACGCTTCCGACTATATCCTGATCAATCACGTGTATGGCGGAAACGATATTGCCGGTGAGATCGGTACGGCAAAAGCTGTAGGCGAGAGTCTTCCTACGGAACTGGCAGAAAATCCAGACGATGTCGACGATACGTACAACAGCTATGTGCATCTGAGCAGTAGTACAGACGGGCATTATACCCAAACCGAGTGTGACGACTATAACACGAAACACAACCTAAAAGCTGGCGATAACGGTTACAGGACAACCAGCGACACCAAGAAGATATTTATCGGACAGGTCTTTGCCGGTGGTAATGGTGACTTTGAATATCCTGAAGAAAAAGTTGAAGGTGAATATGTCATCAAGGAAAGAGGAACTGTCATTGGCAGAAGTAAGACGCCCTTCGTGCGGCCTGAACTGAATAAGACCTACCTTGATATTCAGGGTGGCACCATCTTCTTCGCATACGGTGGCGGCAATAATGCCACCGTCAAGAAAGAGACCGTCATCCATGTTGATAATCCGAGTGACGTGGTGACCCATATTTTGGCCAATAGTGCAGGAGTGGAGGGCACTGCTGCGACTTATACGGCCTATGCGAAATATCTGGCCAATGAGGGAACTGCTCCTGCAGACTATACCGACCTCCTGACGGACGATCGCATCAAGAATGGCATGGGTATCCATCTGATGCAGGAGCACAAGGAAAGCGATGAGTTCCAGATTGGTCGTCTGTTTGGCGGCAACAACCTGGCTGCGATGGCCATCCGTCCGACGTGGAACCTGCAGGCCGGTATGATACGTAACCTCTATAGCGGTGGTAACCGTGGTAATATGACCAGTCCAGAGGGCTTGTTGCTGGAGATTGACCCCAAGGTCCCCAGCGGGTTAACGTATGAACAGGAACAAGCCATTAAGAACAAACTCATTGTGGACAACGTCTATGGCGGTTGCCGTATGGCCGATGTCGTGCCCACGGTGAACGGCGAATATATTCCCTGTACGAATCTGGAAGGTTATAACTTCCCGAACGAGCTGTCAGCCCGAACGCTCATACGCGGTGGACATATCAATAATGTCTATGGCGGTAACGACGTGACCGGTTCTGTGTATGGCGGTAATGCCATTGGTATCTATACTACCATTTATGGTGATGTCTATGGTGGTGGCAATGGTAACTATCCTTATACGGACAACTATGATGAGTTAAGAGACGATGATACATTCGGTGACTTCTATTATGACCAAGGATCTTCATCTGTAAATTCACTCAATGCCTTCCGTCCGAATGCCGAGCAGGTATCTATCCGTCTGAAGGGTATGGCGCCTAAATCAGTAGGCGAGAAGCCTAACTACACCGTCATACAGGGTTCCGTATACCTGGGCGGTAACTGTGCATCGCTGGCTACCAAGAAGAAGAATCCGATGGTGGAACTGAAGATAGGTTCATACGTCATTGCCGACAACGTGTTCCTGGGCAACAATGGTGCAGGCATGGTCAGTGAAGACAATCTGAAGTACTATGCCGGATGGGTGGATGATAAGGGTAATTACAATGCAAGTGAAGGTCATAAATTCAGTAATCTGAACCTGAAAGACCCCGATGTGTTCAAACGTTATATGAATGGTGTCGCTATGCCTCTGAAGCCCAGCATTGTGTTTGATAGCGAATCCTTGGGCGATCCTGATACATATAAACCGTTCACGAGCTTTATCGGTTCCTTCTATTGCGGTGGTAATGTGGGTAGCATGACCATTGAGGGCAAGGAGACCTTCACCATTGACCAGGGTGTGAATATCTACGAGAAGTTCGTGGGTGGCTGTAATAATGCCGATGTCCCGGCAGGTACGTATAATGCGGCATACGATGGCGGTGTTATCGGTACCGAGTCCGAATGGGATAGTTACACTGATGCTTCAGGCAACATCAAGGACCGTATTGAGATCAACCTGGAGAACCTGACCATCACGCCGCTACGCTGGAATGATGACAAGACACAATTAATGTGGAACACCCAGAAGTGGGACGAGAATGCCTATTTTGAAATAGAAGAAGGCACGGAACTGGTTAAAGATGAGAAATATTATACTAAATCGGAAGAAGTTTATACAGAGCATACTGTAACAGCTTCAAGCATAACTGTAGGTGAGAATGATCATTTCTATAGTAAAGGTGGCTTTGTTCCTATTCCGAACAATGAGGTTGATAAAAACACTCGTCTGATTGGCGGTAATGTCTATGGCGGCTGCTATGAGAGCGGTCATGTGAATGGTAATGTCATCATCAATATCAATCAGGAGCTGCTGAATAAAGATAATGTCTTCGGTAATGCCCAAGGAGTCATGTTTGGAAATCCTGCTTCTGGTATAGACTATAAAGACCAGCGAGACGACCTGATGGCTGTTGCCTTGTCGGTGTTTGGTGCCGGTTATGGTGAGGACACCGAGGTATGGGGCAGCACTACCGTAAACCACAACAACGGCTATGCCTTCCAGATCTATGGCGGTGGTCAGGAAGGTGTGGTAGGTAAGAAAGTGAATGTAACGGGCGAGGGTGGTGTCGTTACGCAGGAGTATCTGTATAATCCAGCCTATAGCTCTACCGTGAATCTTAGCGGAACAGCGACTGCCTCTTCTCATGAAGGTGTCGTCGAGAACCTCGCTGAGACGGAATATATCTATGGTGGCGGTAACGAAGGCGACGTGTGCGGCAATACTCTTGTCAACCTGGGCAACGGTCGTGTCTATGATGTCTTCGCTGGTGCCTGTGATGCCGACATTCTCGGACATGCCGAGGTGTATATCGGTCGCCAGCCCAACAATAGCGGCAGTGGCTATAAGGACGGTTTCCCGTGGATTCAGGATATTGTGTATGGCGGAAACGACTTCGGTGGTATTATTCACGGTGGCCTTAACGATGCAGGTAAACTCGTTGGCTATGAGGATGGCTACAACTTTGAGGCTCGTCTGCGTGACTATGACACCGATAAGACCCAACTTCACGGCTATAAGGCCGGTGAGATACCCAATGTACTGAAGTCTTCAACGTATGTGGAGTACCTGATTGGTCGTGTCGATACCATTTTCGGTGGTGGCTACGGCTCTTATAACTATAAAAATACAGCTCTTTACGGCCTCGGAGCTGCCATGCCTAAGCAGCACAGTTCCTTCGTGAACATCCGTCCGAAGGATCATACACAGAACGCCCTCAAGGCCGTCTTCGGTGGCGGTACAGGATACCATGGTATCAGGGTCAATGACGAGGCTCAGGACCGCAGCTATGTGCTCATCGACATCCCCGATGAAGAGACGAAATTCAAGAATCTGGAGGTCTACGGTTCCGGCAGTTACAATGGCCTGGGCATGCGCGAAGAGAAGACTGTCACTTTTGCCTCTGGCTATGACCGCGACAATATCTCGTCCATTATCGATCTGCTGCACGGCGAAATTGGTAATGCCTATGGTGGCAGCTACAACGAGGGTGTGACAGCACGCACCGTGGTGAATGTACCCGAGCAGTCGACCATCAAGATCAAGAATATCTTCGGTGGAGCTTTTGGCACCCAGATACTGCCGCCTTGCGATGTCATTCAGGCTATCGTGAATTATAAGAACACGAGTGAGAAAGCGAGCGTAAGCAGGATCTATGGCGGCAACAACAACGAGCGTCGCGCCCTCTTCACCCAGGTGAATATCTCGTCGCCCGTATGGTCGGACAAGACAAATGGCTATCTGGCCACCGTCTATGGTGCCGGCCATGGTATTGATACTTGGTCGGAACACACGCTGGTGAACCTGCTCAAAGGTGCCAAGGTCTATGAGGTCTATGGCGGCGGCGAGATGGGTCATGTGTTGAATGCCGAAAGTGTTCAGAGATATATGTCGCTGTATAAGGACGGTCCATCGGATCAGATCAGTAGCCAAGACCCTTACTGGAGTGATTCGAACAAGTGGACGCTAAACGAATCTACGGGAATGCGTACCGTGAAAGATGCCTATAAAGCCAGATGGGATGCCGACTGGAAGGATGCCTGGAAACTGGGCAAGTACTACGAGCCGAATGCCGCCTTTAATAACTATTTCGAAGCCTTCGCTGGCTTAAGAGGCACCTCTTTGGTCTACAAGGCTGATATTGATGACAGGAATTTCTCTGCCTTCTCTAAAGATGAAAAGGAGAAACGCCAATACATTTATAGCGCCAATGTCGTCATCAACGATGGCGCTGAGGTGGTGAACTATGCCTACGGCGGCGGCTATGGCGACGCAAAGGTGCACCTCAGCGGCGACGTCTATGGCCACACCTATATTGCCCTGCTTGGTGGTACTGTCAAGAAGGATATCTATGCTGCCGGTACGTCAGGAGCTGTGAACGACATCTTCCAAGTGCGTCGCTACAATGCCAGCACGAATCCCTACGGCTTCACTGCCAGCACCACAGCTTACATCAAGGGCGGAACCTGCCGTAATGTGTATGGTGGCGGCTGGAAGGGTAATGTGGGTGCACACACAGGCAGCATTAGTGACAGTCCCGCCAGCGATGTTCCCGCAGAGACCCACGTGGTGATTGGCGACCTGAACGGCAGTTCCTTTACCAGCGGCATACCTGCCGTGCAGCGCAACGTCTATGGCGGTGGTGAGGGTGGCGCTGTGTTCGGTACAGCCTACCTGACCATGAACAATGGCTATGTGGGATACCAGTATAATTCAAGTGGTAAGGACGACTCAGAAACCACAGGCTTTGACGAGCGCTACACGGAGAAGATAGAAGACGACACGAAACCGTCGCCCAATATGCTTCTTGAAGAAGCCGGCTGTGTGTTTGGCGGTGGCTATATCGACAACAGCACCGTCGACAAGACGAAGGTGACCATCTATGGCGGTAATATACGTAACAGCGTATTCGGTGGCGGTGAAATTGCGGCTATCGGACGCGGTGATATGAAATTAAAAACCGGTGGTTCCGATTATGAACTGAAGGGCATTTATCGGCCTGGTAAGACAAACGTCAAGATGTATAGCGGACACGTACACCGCAATGTGTTTGGTGGCGGTCGTGGTTACGATAACCTGAGCGGAAACGGCTCGCTTCATTGCGACGGTTACGTATTCGGTCAGACCGAAGTGAGTATACACGGCGGTCAAATCGGTACGGCGTCCGGTGTGGCCGACGGTGACGGCAATGTGTTCGGCGGCGGTGATCTCGGATTTGTGTATAGTGCCTACGAGAACTCCGACGGCAGCTTCGGTAGAGGCGTGAAGGATGGTGTCCGCTATAACAAAGGCCTGACAGAAAGAGATGCGGGCTGGAACTATCAGGGCTACTATTACAAGCACGCCTGGGCAGATAACGGTGCCTTTGTAACGGTAACAGTTCCCACATCGTATTATACTGCGGAAGATGCTGAGGTCATTGCAGGTGAGAAACAAGTGGGTGATGTAAAAACGACCAAGACCGAGCGCCAGTTCACCGAGGACTGCAAGGTGCTTGTCGAACCCATGTGTAAGGTGCTTGTCAATGTGAACATCGATGGCCACGACTATACCCCCGGACAGTTTGTGCCTATTGATACGCTGAACATGCTGGAAAACAAGAATACCGATGCCACCAGGTGGAGTTGTCTGGACCAGACGGGTATCATCATCCACAATGCCGTGTTTGCCGGTGGTAACGCACAGTCCGGTTCTATGACGACGGGCGCCAACACCAACACGGTGTTCGGTAATGCCACAGCCTCTATCAACGACATCTTCCATCGCGACCTGATTACCTTAGGTACCCGTCATACGGGTGGATTATATGGAGATGGTAACCTGACGCTGGTAGATGGCTACCGCGAGCTGAACATCACGAACTACGGCACCGACTACTACAGCATCGCCAAGGAAATCGATATCAATACCTACTACAAACTGCCGGAGCGCGAGGCGGCCTACTACGAGCTGAACTACACCTGTACGAAGCGGTGTGAGGATAAAAACAAGACGGTCTATACTCCTGCAGACCCCAATAACGCAGATTCAAAGGCCGCAAAAATTACAGCTGACGATATGTTGGATTTGTTCCTTGAGAAAGACGGTGACGCATACGTTTCTATTCATAATGACGGAGAGGGTAAATACGTTAAAACCGGTGGTACGGCTGTCCTCGTTTGGAACAATACCAAAAAAACATGGGAGCCCAATCCCGATGCAGGATATTGGGAAGAGAGCGGTGTGCTGCCCGTCTATGCCGGTCGTCTGATGAACAGCATCCAGCGAGCAGATTTGTGTGGTGTGTTCGGAAGTCGAATGGTGATGCAGGGTGCCCAGGACCGTGTGCCGGAGGAAGTTGACTTCACCAACTACACCATCAACCGTGTGCGTGAGGTATCGCTGAACAAGATGGATTCGAAGATTGCGAGCGACCTGTCCATTGCTGAAAGTAGTTCTGAATACTACAAGAGACACACGCATGGCAACTACTTTGGTATCTACAACGTGGTGAACTACTTAGGTGCGCTGACCAGCGACGTGCATTTTACCGATGTGCGTAAGACCGACAATACCAATGACGAGTATAAGGGCTTTGCCAACGACAAACCTTACGGTACTGCCTCTTTCTATGACTGGAAGCAAGAGCATATCAAGGACAAGGCCCGCAACAATGGTAATAGCCATAACAAGGTGGCGCTGGCCTCGGGCGTCTATCTGGAGCTCACCACCGAAGAGAGCACGGGCGACGATCTTTATGAGAAAGTATGGGGCCCCATCACGGGTATTGTGGAGCTCGACCTGATCAATGTGTCTACGGGTATCGGTGGCGGATTCGTCTATGCCAAGAACGTACACGGCATACCAAGCAAGAGTGGTGCTGTGAACACAACGTTGACAAAACTGAACGAAGATGCCGTTACCCAGTGGGACTACACGTATGATGCTACTGATGATGCCACTCACCAGAAAGAATGGGAAAGTTCGGGTAATTTCGTACATAGCACACAGACCATTATCGACGACTGCTACAACGTCAGCAACAGATACTATGGCGATGGCAAGATGCCCGCTCACTTCTGGTACATCAAGGGTTCTACGTATGTCTACGACCAGTATATCTCGGCCTATACTGGCCAGTCGAATGCCTTTAGCGAAGTGGTAGATATCCCGCTGACCATCGCCGCTGCCTCACATGGTAAGATGAAGCTCCTGAACGTGATGCCTAACCGCTATGCCTACTACTCATCGCCAGGTGTTCCGTTGGGCGACGACAAGAAGATGATCATCAATGGCAAAACTTACTACAAGAACGACCCCATCAGCTACTGGGATTGGTATCTGCTGAGCAACTATGAAAAGGAACTGTTCGTTGAAAAGACCTACGTGAACTGTATCACGTGTAAGATCGACGGTGTGGAGTACGCTGCCGGCACCTACGTTATGACCGACGCAGAGTTTGCAACTTATAAGACTACGTTCCAAGAAGGAAAGACACAACATGAATACACCAATGCCGCTGGTCAGACCATAGAAAAAGCTGACAAGACAGCGGCTGACGATGACTACATCTTCCGCGAGTCGAACAATGTCAGCCATGACGAGGGCTATATCCTGACCTACGAGGTGAACAACCCCAGTCTGTGGGACAATTGGTATACGAAGAAACAGGGTGTCTACAATGCCAAAATAACGCTTGCAGAGTACGAGAAAGAGACTACCGATAAGTCCCTTTATGAGGATGGTCCCACCTATCGTTTGAAAGCTACATCGGGAGGTGCCGTACTCGGACAGAGCGAGTACAAGCATGGCGACCTCATCCCGGAGGCCATCTACACCACCTATGAAGGAATTAAGAGCCATGTAACCGAAGCGGCAAATGGTAAACAGGCCACCTTCGAAATGGCGTATATCGTGAAGAATAAGATCACGGAGACCGAGGATGGTCACGAGATATATTATAATCCGGGCACAGCCGTATCTGCGACCTTCCGTGAAGGTTATAAAGACGACTGTGAAGAAGCCTATATCTGCACCAAGACCATCGAGATTACAAAGGATAACGTCATCTACAGAGACTCGAAGATGAAGAAGTCGGAAGCACTGTCTTATGTCACCGATGTGAACACAAAGATAAAAGCCCTTCCAGGAATCACTGATGCAGACAATATCACTACTTCACAAATAGATGCTTTGTCTGCTGAGAACAAGAAACTGCTCAATCAGCTGCTGACACTGAAGAGCGACCTCCAGACTTGCCTTGTTCAGGCTTACTACTGCACGAGCAAAGACCCGTCTGAGACAGGTTATGACGGGCCCTATTATTATGGCGGTAACTACTACGTGAGTGGTTATAACTACCGTGGCCTGGAGGCCTGGAGCTCGATGTCGGCAGCTGACCGTGCGAAGTTCTCCTTCAATTATGATGCCCTCGACCTGCTTATCGATAAGAATTACAGCGGTTCCGAAGGCCAGAAGTACCAGTATGATGGCGAAGGCTTCGACGAAGAGACCGACGTAAGACATAAAGACAAACAGGGCAATTGGGTCTATGGCAACAAGGCCGGATACTCCGTCACACAGTCTGTGGACTATACGGCAGAATACAATAGCGATACCGATTCACCGACTTTGACAAACTCTGTTTTCGTTATACATTCCGGCGGAACAACAGCTGTAAGTGTGGATAAATTGAAGAAGGGCGATGAACTCAGCCGCGAGGAATTCGAGGACAAACTGGTCAACGAGCAGCGCCACTACTCTGCCATCATAGTAAAAGAGGCGGGCACATATTATGTGGTGAACACACCATTCCAGATTGGTAGCACGCCCTATGCCATCGGTGAAACGATTAGCAGCGAGACCTACACGAGTCTGACCAAAACAGAGCAGGGCTATGTCACCAGTCTCACGTTTACAGATTCTGACAAGAACAAGAACTTCTACTATTGCCGCGAGGCCTATACAATTACAACCGGGAATAAGGTGAAGAGTATCAAGGGTACCAACACCAACGAATATAATAATGGCGCTACCGTTCCTGTCGGAGCTGTTATCTCTGCGGAGAATGACGGTGGATTTACGGGTTATAGCAAGCTGATAAACGAGCAGAAGAACTTCACCATCCACGGCATCTCGCCCACGGAGACCTCGACGCTGTACGTGAGTCGCGAGAGCGATATCTACAACCTGTCGAAGGAGAAGATCATCACCGTCATCTACCAGTATGACTACGATGAGACGGATACGAATGGCAATGTGACACCTATCAGCGAGCGCCATGTGTTGAACATCCACCTGACGTTCAAGAGCGGTGTGCCTACCATAGACGATATCACCCCGCCCGAGATCATCCTGCCTGGTGACAAAGTAACACTGGCTGAGCCGACTGTCACGCCAGGTGCCTACGAGGTAACGGGCTATGGCTGGGAACTCTTTGCTACGCCACGTGATGCCGAGAGCCATACCAACGGCGTGGAATACAACCCGACCTTCGATAAGCTCTACTGGTATCAGGACAACTATTATGTGGCCTACTACGCCAAGAGCTATCTGGGCCGCACCTACTCGAATGCCGTACCCGTGAGAGTGGCCAACTACCACGACCTGGCCGACGTGATGTCCGAAGAGAACAAGAGCCACCACATGTATATCGACCACAAGAACGTGAAACGCGACCCGAAGATCTATATCAACGACTACAGCAAGAGTGGCAAGAACGGTCTCGACCTTTTCAAGGATCTGTATGACCTGAGTCTTGTCACCAGCTCTACAGATGGCTATACAGTTACAGATGGTAAGATTACAGCCACCAGTGGGTCTGCAAACAGCCATATGGTGGGGCATACTCTTCTGAGCAACCAGACACGCGCCGAGCGTAATCTGGAATTCTTCCTTCGCACAGATATTAAACATACAGGCAGTTGGACACCAATAGGTTACAATGGTGTTTGCGATGATCCTTCTACTACAGATGTTGATGAAGCCGTTAGAGACAATGGCAAGTGCTTCGATGGTGTCCTCCATGGCGATGGTCATACCATCAGCGGCCTTGACAACTCGCTCTTCGACAACCTTTGTGGTGAAGTCTATAACCTCGGCGTGACAGGTTCCTTCACTGGTGCTGGCATTGCAGAGAATGGCGGTGGCTACGTGGAGAGTTGCTGGGTGAACACCACGGGTACACCCGATGGCAGTGTCCGTGCTGTCTTCGGTAATCCTTCTGCCGCTTCTGATTACAAGCAGGTTGTCAACAGCTATTGTCAGGAAGGCAAGACCTATAATATCACCGATACCGGTAATCATGGACTTGCTACCGCTAAGCCCAACCGTGCCTTCTACAATGGTGAGGTGGCCTACGACCTGAATAACTTCTACCTCTACAAGCGTTACAATGATGGTGTAAATACAACTTCAGGTGCAGAATACAAGTACTGGAAGTCCGGTGAAACAGAGCCTCAGACAGGTTATTATACTGATCATCCTGATTTGTGTTCTTCTGGTTATAAATATAAGGAGGACGGTAGTACTAAGTATTATATCAGATACGTCGAGGACCGCTTCGCCGACGGCGACTTCCGCTATGCAGCAGGAAAGATTCCTGACTCGGAGGATGAACGCTACCATGCATGGAAGTACACGCCGCCTATGGCTGAGGCAGAGAAGGATACCTGCAGTTTCTTCCCCATCTATCCCGACGACTACATCTTCTTCGGCCAGAAGCTGACCTACGGCTATGATGCTGATGAGGCTCACCAGGATGTGCCGACGGCTGTAGCACGTGACGGTGGCCGCCTGTCGCAGAACAATAATGCCAACCGTGTCTACCGTGCACCGGCCTACTTCCGCTCGAAGGAAATGGGCGTGGCTCACTTCAACCCACATGCATATCTGGCACAGAGGATTATCACCCAGAGAGACGGAAAAGCCAAGGTTGCGTATGCCGACACGCTTGCCTATCCCGGCATGACTGCCATCGACTTCGCTGGCCACAATAAACAGGATGAAGTCTCAGGTACCTATACCTTGAGCACTGGCACTGAAGGCACATGGTTCTACCAGCCGCTGTTGGATGACGATGGTCTGTTGAGCATCCAGAACTGTGACGAGACACAGAATCTGTTGGTCTATGCTCCTGCTGAATCGGGTGAGAGCGGTTATGTCAACGCAACGACTCATGGCGTGCTGACCAATTACTTCAAGGAGCCTGAATTCGTCGCTTTCTGGGATCGTGAGAACACGAAGAACCGCTACACCGACCGTAAGGTCTATGACCGTGTGGACGACGCAACCGCAGAGTCCGTCTACGGTCACCTCGTGCAGAGCGACTTGAAGGCCATCAACGACCATCTGCTCGTTGACAAGCAGGACTTCAATGCGCCGATTGGCTATCGCTTTGACAGCGACTATCGCATGTGGTATCAGCGTATGCCGGATAATTATGTTGACTTAACGCAGGGATGGGAGGGAGTCAGCTTGCCGTTCACTGCAGATCTTGTCACCACGGACGTCAAGGGTGAGCTGACTCACTTCTACAAAGGTAACACTGCTGGCCATGAGTACTGGTTGCGTGAGTATAAAGGTAATTTACAGCAGAAGAAGAAAGACGATGGTACTGATATGACTGGTGTTTATACAGCTGACTTTAACCCACTGGCGGCTGGTTCGAATACCAAGGATTATACGAATACGTTCCTCTGGGATTACTATTATAGTAGGGATTCTTATTTGGATAAGAACGAAGATGAGTATCAGAAAAAATGTTACAATCCTGACTATCTCAGCCAATATTACAGTTCTGACTATCTCAGTAAGTTGTACCCTGTCGATAATTATCCGTACTCACAGAGGGGTACACCTTATATCGTGGGCTTCCCGGGAAAGACCTACTACGAATTCGATCTCAGCGGTAAGTGGACTCCCCAGAATCGCTATCGTGATATTGTTATCCCAAGTCCAGGTAAGCAGATTGTTACGTTCGTTTCCGTTAAGGGCGACAGTATTCACGTGAGCGACGATGAGATGGATGGAGTGTCTGCAGAAAGTGCCTATACCTTCAAGCCCAGCTACATGAACTATAGTGGAAATCTGGAGTTGGCAGCAGATCAGTTTGTGTATCTGTTAGACGACGAGGGTGCCAGCTTTAAGAAGACGGCTGCCGCTGCCGTGACTGTCACTGCTTTCCGTCCGTACTTCATCGGTCCGGCAACACCTCCGTCATCGTCGCGTAGTGTGGAGCAGATTGTCTTCGGTCAGTCAGAAGACCCGGATGTTGTTGTTGAGGAGCATGGCGATCCGACAGCAGAAGAACTGAACGGCGGCCTGCGCATCTGGACCAAGAAGAATAAGATCTATGTGGAATCGTCGCTGAGCTTCACGGAGGATGTGCGCGTCGTGACACCGGCTGGTATTACGGTGGCAACCTTCTCGGTGAAGCCGGGTAAGACGGTGGAGGTACAGGCTGACTTCTCGGGCATGTACATCGTGCATACGCTTGATGGCAAGTACACGAAGAAGGTCACGGTAAAAAAGTAGCCACAGATGACACAGATGACACAGATTGATAAGAAGAAAAAAATTAACACAGATAATAAATAAAAAGAAAGGATTAGATATGAAGACAATGAAGAGACTGTTTGGAATCGCGCTGATGTTGATGGTCAGCATGGTCGCGAATGCAAAGGTGGTGGTAGCCATCGGTGAGTTTACGGGTGGTACGATTGTCGAGAAGTCGCAGGAAGGACAGACGGTGACCATCACCGTGACGCCTGCTACAAGCTATTCCATTGAGAAGAGTGACATCGTGGTGGTGCTGACGGTCAATCCTGATCCGAATACGACGCGTGGTGATGTGCCAACTTTGGCAGAACCGCTCACCCTTGAGGGGGACGATCCCAAGGACCTCTCAGAAGCCCGTGACTATACCTTCACCGTGCCCGAGGGCCTTGGTGCCTGGGTGAAGGAGGCTACGTTCCATTCGCTGCTCACTGGTATGCTTGAGAGTGGTGCAACGTGGGAGTTGACGGGCGATACGGAGAAGACGCTCACCATCAGTGGCGAGGGTGCTGCCGGTCTCGGGAAGGACGAGGCGCCTTGGAGTGCCTTGAGCGAAGGGATTACCCAGGTGGTGATTGAGAAGGGCATTACCGAGCTGGGAGACGGTCTGCTTGGCGGTCTGACGGCGTTGAAAAATGTTGACATTCTGAACGGCGAGAAGATCGTCAGTCTCGGCAAGGATGCCATACCTGCTAATGAGGGACTGACGGTCGACGTGGCAGGTAACCTTTATAACGAGTACCAGACGGTTGATGGCTGGAAGGAGTTTGCCATCACCAGTACGACCGGTGTGGTGATGGCGGGTGTCGCCTTCGGTGAGAACAACAGCTACGACACCTTTGTCTTTGACGAGCCGCTCGTGAAGCCGTCTATGCTGAATGTGCTGGCCGTGACGGGCGTGAAGGATAATACGGTCATCGTCGAGGAGATAGAGGATATCATCCCCGCCAACCTGCCCGTGCTGTTGCTGAGCAAGGAACTGAAGGGCGATGACTTCCGTACGGCGAAGGCGTCGGACGGGGGCAAGGACTACAAGAGTGTCCTGTATGTGGCATCCAAGGGTGGCAAGACGGTGGATATCGGACAGGTATATTTACTTTACAATGACGTGTTCTATTTCTCGCAGGCCGGTACGATCCCCGATGGTGGCATCTATCTCCAGATTCCTGAGGAAAAGGAGTCCGAGCCGCAGAGGACCCGATCTTTCCTCTCCATCGGTGACCCTGCCGACGATACCACGGCCATTAGCGCTACGCTCAATGATAAAGCACAAATGACAAATGACAACTGGTACGACCTGAATGGTCGCAGGCTGAATGGCAAGCCCACAACGAAGGGTGTCTATGTCAATGGCGGCAGAAAGGTCGTGATCAGATAATTGGCGTCATATTTATCGTGTCCTGTTTCATAGTCAATATGGAGCAGGATATTTTTTAGTTTGCTTTAGATTCTCACTTTCTCGGTTTCTCACTTATGACAGGAAGGTTTTATGCTTGTCGGGCAGATTATGTTTATAAGTGTTAATATGTAAGAAATTACATGTATTAATATTATTCTTATTATTATACATTATTTATATTATATATTATAATAAATATTATAATATTATTATATAATAGTATTTAAATATTGAATGTCAATATGTAAATAAAAATGAATTTCTATTCGGCAAAAAGAGTTTGTCGGTCAAAATAATAAAGAACCTTCTTGTCATAAGTGAGAAAGTGAGAAACAGAGAAAGTGAGAAACTCGATGTACCAAGTGTGAATGACGTGCGCACCAATAGTCTGCTTACTGCTGACATGAAGAGAAGTGGCAGCTCTCTCCATGGCAGCTTAGAAGCTACTATGAAGTTTTCTGAAAGCTGCCTAGAGTATGCCTGGAAGCTGTTTTAAGTATAATAATTGTATAATAATTGCAAATATAATAACCCGTACGCGCGATTTTTGCATAAAAAAATTTGGTGGTATGACAAAAAAGTCCTATCTTTGCACTAAAATTCTAGAATTATATAGGTTATGAAGGTTGCTAATCCGATTTATGATATAGTGTTTAAGTACATGATGGAGGACGAGCGCATCGCCCGCACCATCCTGTCAGCCCTGCTTAAGGTGGAGGTCTTGGCTGTGGAAGTCCGCCCTCATGAATACAGCGACGACACGCACGACAATCTGTCCGTGTTCCGTATTGATTTCGGTGCTACCATCCTTGACGCCGAGGATACAAGCAATGATGTTAAAATAGTCCTTAAGAAACTTAGGTTTGAGGCAGAGGCTCCCTGCTTTCTGATAACAGTAATAGAGGATACTCATGTAACGACCAAGTGCATTGATATAAAAGGAATCACCAGAGAAAGACTTTTTTCCGACAAGTATTACAGGGTGCTAAATCTCTTTCATCAGATGTATATAATTGATCAAGATGATTATGTAATGACTCAAGTGGAAGCAATATATGAAAATGATGAAGATCTTTATGGAATACTTCGTTTTTTAGAGAACTTGTTGGCAGATGCTAACGTGGTTTCTAAAATGAAAGAAGAAAGCAAACGCCATTTATGCTACAATCGAAGCGAAATGCTTGTACGGTATGAGTTTAGTGTATATGCTTTGCAAGTGAAACTTCGGCTGAGTGAGCAGGAGTCAATGCTGAGGGCTACTATCAAGATGCTCTTGGACGCAGGAAAGTCGTTGGAAGAGATATCCGCTGCTATCGGCAAGGATTTAAACATAGTCAAAAAACTGGCGGCTAATTAATATTAATAAAACGAAAAACAAGGTTATGACAAAAGATATGAAGACGATATTGACAAGGTTATTCACGGTGATCATGCTGATGATGTTCAGCATGGGCGTAAGTGCAGTTGATGTAGAGCTTAACAAGGAGTACAAAGGCGGTAAGGTGAAGGTGAAGTCGCAGGAAGAAAAAAGCGGCGGCTCCACGCTTGTCACGATCACCGTGACACCTGATAAGGGCTACACCATCACGAATAGCGAGAAGAATAAGTCTGTCATTGTCTATGCTGTACTTCCTGCCGATGGGCAGGGCAGAACCCGTGCCCTGGAGATCTCCAGTGAACTGAAGGTCACCGGCTCCACGGCTACCGTCTCATATCCCAACTCCGTCGATTATCAGTTCACCGTCCCTACCGGCCTCAACGCCTGGGTGCAGGAGGTTAAATTTCAGAATGACGGCAGGAAAGGAGATGGAGATGATGAGGGAGAGGAGACAGAAGAACCTGAGAATTTAGGTTTTTCGGGCGTGTATTATATTGCCAGCAACTACAAAACTCCCAAATCGAATCCTGCTGTGTATAACTACGATGCCAGCACGTTAGAAAACAACTATTATTTTTGTCCTACTGACTGGACAAAGTGGTGTACATACAAGCCTACTGACGACTTTTATGTAAAGAATACAAACAGTGACTATCCTTTTGTAACGACATATCAATGTAGGACTAGTGGCTATACAGATCTCGGATATACTCTTGCTGATGCAAAATGGATCATAACCAAACATCCAAGCGAGGATTATTATTATATTAAGCATGCTGCTGATGACAAGTATTTGATGCTAAACGGGCAAATCCGCACAACATCAAATGCAGGCCGTTTGCGTGTGCATCTGGAAGCCGTAGAGGGCGACCCTGGCGATAATGCTCTGTTCGCAATTATTCCAGAAGGAACAGGAGTCATTTTCAGACCCAAAACTCTGCCTTCATATCAGTTGACTGTCAATGCAGGTAACGCAAATTCCCTCGCTGGCGCTTCTGGCAAAGGTAATGGACCTACGGGTTATGGCGATACTAAAGGTATTATAGGAATATACAACCAATCGGAGGATGACAACAGATTTTTGTATCTCGAAGACTATATCACTCGTCCTACTATTGCTTACAACGGCAACCAGATTGAAATTACGGCCTCACAGTCTGGAGCCACGCTTATATATACGACAGATGGGAAAACTCCCTCTACTTCAAGAGGTACTGCAGTTAATGCCAGTACAGTTGCTTTCGTTCCCGCTGAGGGTGTGACCACCATCAAGGCTGTAGCTGTTGTAGGTGGTGAGTTATCGAATGTAGCTACATATACTATACTTGTATCTTGTGGGAATACACACAAATACCTCATCCAAAGCCAGAATAATGCATGGAACACTACAGATTTCCATTTCTATATGGTTCCTGGTGATGTGTCGAATAGCAAAAGAATGGTCAATACTACATCACTGTTCCGTCCTTCAATGGAATGGTACTTCCTGGGAGCTGGTGTGGAGGATGGTGTACAGTACTATTATATTGTCAACAACGACAACAGCAATAGCAGCAATTATCTCTGCTATGATGCCAGTACGGTTTATATGGATGTTTTTGGTAGTGGCGGCGACAAGTTCAAATTTAAGATAGTAGAATCAGCAGAAACCGGCTCATTCAATATTGTGCCTTATGCATTGCGTAGTGCAACTGGTAATACGGCAAGATACATCAACAAGTCTAATGGTAATAATAAGAATAATAACATTAATCTGGATAAAGCTGATCAAGTCAATTCCCGCTGGAAGTTTATCTTACCCGGCACACTTGACACAACTGCACCGTTTGATGAGTCGAATAACACTGGTGCACACTATTATAAGATAGAAAATGTAGGTGTTAGCGGCAATTTTATAATTCCGGGATCCCCCAATGCTTTAGTATCAGACGGTGATACCAATGACATGAACTGGTATTTCGAAAAGGTATCGGCCCCCAGCACCGATCCTGTTGAAACGGGCTATTACCATATCCGAAATGCCATAACGGGTGATTATCTGTATTTCACCAAAAATAAAAATAGTGATGGAGCTTGCCTTGCGGTAAATAGCACGATAACAGTAGGTAGCGAAGACCGCTATCTGTTCACCTGGGCAAGAACGGTGACAGAGAACACTTATTACATCATTCCAAAGTTGGTGAAGGATGCGTCTCAGAACAATTTCAGTTCTTTGAGAAAACACGATAGTAATACAAGTATCATTACCAATGTAACCAGAGATGTAGACAAATTTGCTTGGACATTTGTTGACACTCATTTTTGTCTTGACCCAGTCATCACGCAAGCCGTAGATGGAACAAGGACAGTTGCCTTTACGTGTCCTACCCCTGGTGTGGATATCTATTATACCACAGACGGGAGTGAGCCTACGTACCCCATAGGTGGGACGACGACTCAAAAATACGAATACGATGAGGAGCATCCATTTGTTCCTGATGTGGCAGTTGAACAGATAAAGGCAATAGCAGTCCGCCAGAATGACAATACTGCGCAATCAGCTGTTGTGTCCTTTACGTTACCTAAGTACACCTACCATATTGTGAACCTCTCAGGAGAGATTGCCGTCAGCAGTGTGGCTATCCGAAAGGCAGCAGGGACACCGTTGAGAAATGGAAATACGGATGCAAACAAAGATGGTATAACGGATGGTTACGAGGACATTCCTGAAGAAATCAGTAGTTCGTATATCAAAGACGAGACGATCAATTTCTATTCGTGGGAGGGTTCCTTCGATGCCAGCACATTCGATGCCAGCAACATTAAAGAAGAGAACCGTATTACTGAAACACCGGCAACGAGTGCTGACATCTATGTGACCTATACGACGACGAAACTGAGCAACAAGTTCCTGCCGTTGACCAATTCTGCTCCTTATAATATCAAGGATGGCGGTAAGTGCCGATATGTTGATGTTGAAGAGGGAACCTTGAAAACAGATGCTGCTGATGCTGAATATAAGGTCGAAAAGAGGGAATATCTGTGGTATTTCTTAGGTGGTGACCCCTATCATGTGACTATACAAAATGTCGGAACAAATAAGTGGCTTACATATTCTCCATCCACACTTTCTGTTGGCGAATCATCCCAAACTTTCATATTAAAAAGTGCTTCCGACCCCACTGCCCAAACGGAGACATCGTATGAGGATGTAACATTGATAGATGCCAGTGGAAACACGTTCACGATTGGCGTGAACACTGTGGTACTGCCTATTAGATTCACATTGATTGACAGACAAAATAAGGTGATTCAATCAGGGATTGAATATGAAGGAACATTTGCGTTGCCTGAAGCTTGGCGTAGCCCCTTGGTGGACTATCATTACTGGAATGCTAGTGCATTTGTGGATGCGAATACTGACGGAAAGCCTGACGAGCCATTTGTTTTCAAACCAGAAGATTCCGAACATCCAGAGAACAATCCCACTGAGATTACTGCTGTCACGCAGGTTGGAACTGATAATATTATCTACGTTACTTACACTCTTAAGGAAGATAATTCTATAGACCTTGACGGTCGTAACCTCCTTGGTGTAGCGAATAAGGTTGGAACGACCTATATGCTTCAGTTCGCGAATGGCACGGATTTTTATCAGGAAGACGGTAAAGACGGTGTGATGACCGCAACTCGTAAAGCCATCTATCCTTATAGCAATGGTGATGCAGCCCTCTATGTATATGGTAGTGAACGCTGGGAAGAGCAGTTGGCGAGCGGTGCCAGTACCCGTACCCGTTGGCTGTGGTATATAGAGCCTGCCAATAACCCTGCCAGCACTGCAGAACTCGACCCCTACCATGTGAAGATATCTTCGTACCAGGCGCAGACGAACTATACCTGGACAGTGACTGAAAACGGAGAAGAAAAAACGAAGAAACGTGAATTCCACTCCTATCTGAAGACTTATAAGCCCGATGAGTATACTGATATTGTGACAGGTGTTACCAACGATAACCCATTAAGAAAGGGCGGTAATGCAAAAGCAAGCGATCCTGCTGATAATAGCGATGCTACAGAGTACATGCTGTTGGGAACATCAACGAGCAGTTTGAAACTGGTGACCACTAATGAGATTGATGATGCTCCAACAAATGGGAGTTATGGCAAGCGCCAAACCGTCAACTCTTTTGAGCAGTATTGGAAGAACAATCCTACGGTGCAGAATAAGCTGACCACCAAGGTGGCGGCGATAGGCCGCGGAGTGACGCTGACAGAGACTCAGAAGACAGAGTTGGAGACTGTGCCAGTAAAAGATGGAGTGACTGTTGCATGGCATGTTTACGAGGCATGGGCTAATTCTGCCCCCTGGATACATAATAACGATGCCGGTACTACCACGAGTAAGAAGTTCAAGAAAGAAGAACACGTGTTCCAGACCATCTCTATGGGTGATGGCTCCTTCCAGTTTGTGCCTACGGACATCAAGCCAATGCTCATCCTACTTGACCAGCATGGTTGGGAAATTGTGCGTTTGCCATTGCCCAGTGGCCCAACAGACCCGAAACGTCCGGAGAGTTATGCTGCGATTCACAAATACAGCAGTCCGATGGTGGAGAAGTATCACTATTGGAAGACTGCCACCAAAGAAGATGGCTATCATAAGTACAAAATTGACCCTACGAGCTATGCTACGGTGAGCGACGTAGATCTTACGGAATATACCACTGAAGAACTGGGTGTTTATAACGCAGGAACCGGTAACCTGCCAAACTATGAGACGCAGGCCCTTGTGGGCGGTAAGGAGCGCGACTGGTATGTGACTTACGACGTGAAGTCCGATTATGCCAATACCTATGCTGGGGCCGCCACGGAGGGCGCCACATCGGCAGCCCAGTTCCTGGTGAAACAGGGTGGTCATTATGCCAAGAACTACGGTGATGCCTTACGCTCTACTACCAGTGAGGAGGAAAATGGCCTCACCTTAGAGAATGTTTCAGATGACTTGATATGGTATGTAAGACCCAACTTCAACATTGATAAGGAAATGGGATATGTCTATTCAGACGAAGTGGAACTGGGCCCCCAAGAAGCAGCCAAAACGAAGCTGGAAACGGAAACCGATTATGTCAATGGGGTAACGCCTGGTTGGACGAATGGGTTTGACCCGTATAATGTGCAGATACAGAGTAAGGCCAATAAGAATCGTTATTTCACTGCCAATACGAGCGAGTCAACAGTCACCAGTTTCTGGACGGGCACATATCGCCAAGGTGTTACACCCGGTATAGCCCTTGAAAACATGGGTGTAAAGCAGACCGATGATGTTATCGGTTTGGACCAGACGAAGATGAATATCACTAATGCCACCTTTATGGTGGTCACAGACGGCAAAGGCAATATGCGTCTGATGCCCCGCTTTGATAATTCAAAGGTGATGCAGTCTTTCTCTGCTCTTGCCGAGCCGGCAAAAGAGGGTGCAGACAGCATAGCACAGGCCTTTACGCTCACCATTGTGCCTTCAGTTGTAACCAACTCTTCACAGATTAATGCGATGGGTGGTCACTACCTGTTGGCTAGCAATTTTACAGCCTCCGGTTCTATTGGTACTAAGGATAATCCCTTCAAGGGTACTATCGTAGGTCAGATTGACCACAGTTTTGAGGTCTCTGCTCCCTTCATTGCGTATGCAGAGGATGCTACCATCAAGAATGTAATCATTGATATCAAGAGTACAGGCATTGGCAGCGGTAGTTCTACTGTTAAAATCAATAACGCCGACAAGACAGCCGTTGGTGCTATTTGCAATTATGCGACGGGCAACACCCGTATCTACAACTGTGGTATCAATAGCGGTAGTATCGGTGCCAGTGCCGACTATGTTGGTGGTATCGTTGGCCTTCTGGATGGCTATGCGCGCGTCATCAACTGCTATAGCTATGCCGATATCACGAGCGGATCATACGTTGGCGGAATTGTGGGTTACAACAACTATTTGTCCACGGCAGACAATCTTAGGACCATGGTGATGAACTGTATGTTCTATGGCAATATCACCAGTGGCAACAAGGCTCCTATATATAATGGCTCGATTATTTCTAACGTGGGAGCTACTGGCTTGGGTAACTACAACTACTTCCTTGCTGAGCAGCCTTACGTACAGAACAATGAAATTAACACCTACAACTGTGCCTTGATGGCAGAGACACGCTTCCTTCAGCGCTTCGAATTCTACCGTCTGTTGCTGAACAGTCATCTAGAACTGGCGGCATGGTATGCTACGGGTAAATACGATAAGGACGAGATGATGAAATGGGTACTGGAGACGGCAGACAGAACCATTGACGATCCGAAACCATATCCAGTGCTAAAGGCTCCAGGGAAATATCCATCGATTATCAACTATGATGCAGCAAATGCTCCTACTTTAACATTGGTAGATGGCAAGCCCAAAGAAGAAGACCGAAACAAAGGAGGCAAACTGGGTACTGGTACTGTTTCAGTTACTATCGGTGGTGTTGGTGGTGGCGCCATATATGCTGCGCCCACTGGCGCAAGCATTACCCAACAAGGTAGTCTCACTCTAAATATCACCGACAAGGACTTTGAACGTTTCAACTTTAACTACCGCAAAGTACAGTTGCCATATTATAATGATGTAGGTACAAAGAACTATACCGGTAACCGTGTGGTGACAGGTTGGAAAATTACATCTATCTCTGGAGGTTCGACATCTTACACTACTGGTGATGATGCTACAACAGATGCCGAAGGCAATATCACGAGTACGCCATACAACTTCGCAGACCGTAACTGCACCGATAAAGATTTATATAGCGTCAGTGGTCGTGTTTTCAACCAGGGTGCCTACTGGGATGTGCCTAATGGCGTGACAGCCATCACCATAGAGCCATATTGGGCGAAGGCGGCCTATCTGGCAGATAGTCATCCTGACGTGGTCTATAACCAGGCAATGGATAATGCTAGCACGTCTGATAAAGTTGGTGGCGGACAGATTTACACCAATGGCTCAACATACGATATTGCGGGTGACGAACAGGTGGTATATACCTCTGTGGACAAGGCAAGAGATGCACTTGGCTTAGCGAGTGGGCAAACTGTATATGACAATGCTATTGTACTTGTAGGAAATGCTCATAAAATTGGCATCTCATCGGATAATGCCAGTTATTCTTATACCATCATGTCTGCCGATTTTGACCATGACAACGAGCCCGACTATTCTTATATTCTGCGCTTTAACTCTCGAAGCCAGACTCACCCCGTGAGGGTTGACTTTATAAATATCCCAGGTTTGGGTATGGCTCAGAAGTCAACTGGTGGTACAGGTTCTTATAACTTCGGTATCATGCAGCCTATTGGCTGGTTTGAATCTACAAACACTTCGTTGTTCCGTGTCACTCAGTTTGAGTATGACCGAGAAAATCGTGGTGAAGCACCGCTGATTGTCCAGGGCGGTGTGATAGAACAATGGGTGAGTGGTCAGTCCAATAAGGTAGCCAACAAAACCACTTATTTCCATGTGGGTGGTAATGCATGGTTCAAGGAGTTCCAGCGAGGAACTCACCAGGACCAGACATATACATCGAAACATCCGCCTGTATCGGTAACTGGAGGTGATTACAACGAATTCTATCTTACGGGTCTTTACCGCGGTGATATTGCCAGTTATGCAGACAATGCTGAGTGCTACATCAGTGGTGGTCGCTTTGGCGTGTTGGCTGGTGCTGGTCAGGAGGGTATCGGTAAGACTGGCGGTGCCGACAATACCGGTAATATCACGTGGCAGATACAGTATGCCGATATTGAAGAGTTCTATGGTGGTGGCTTCAATGCAGCCAAACCAGTGGAGGGCAATATCGCTACTACGATTACAGGCAGCCATGTTACGACGTTCTGTGGCGGTCCGAAGTTCGGTGATATGAATACCGGCAAGACGGTTCACACAAATGCCACTGACTGTACCTTTGGTACCTATTTCGGGGCTGGTTATGGCGGCAGCTCATATAGCCGCTATGCACCATTCAACAAAAATAATGTGATAAATATTGATTGGAACAAATGGGTTAAAGACGAATACAAGCAGGTTTATAATGAAACCTATGGTGGTGTATCCACTCAGTTTGATTATCAATTCATACCGATGTCAAACAATTACCAGAATGTAGCTCGTATTTTCGTGGAATTTGTGAAATTCTCTTTGGCTACTACGCGCAACGTTACATCTACACTTACAGGATGTACTGTGACGGGTAACTTCTACGGTGGCGGTAGTCTCGGTAAGGTTGAGGGTGATGTCACCTCAACGCTTAATGGCTGCACAGTAAAAGGCAATGTATTTGGTGCAGGCTTCTCAGCCTCGTTGCCTACAGTGGAGGTCGACTCTATAGGTTTTAGGAAGGAACCAAAATACTATGAGCAAGCAGGATCCTTTGGTGCTGGAGTAAAGGGAGCTACCACTACTTATCAATGGAAACATGGTAATACTATCAGTATTGATAATTCTAATCATATCTTATATACCACAGAGGACCTGACGGGTCTTGGTGCTGTGACAGGTACTGTCACGCTGACAATCGATGGCGCAACAACAGTTATCGGTGAAAATGAGAATGAGGATAGCGGTAATGTCTATGGTGGCGGTGAGTCGAGTGATGCAACGGGCAATGTGAATGTAAACATCCTTAACGGCACAATGACTGACGTCTATGGCGGTGGTAAGGGTGAGACGACGGTTGTCGGAGGTGACGTCACCGTAAACATCGGCTCAAAGACTGGCGAAGCCCCAAGCTTCACCTATTCAGGAGCAGGAACTGTGGGAGGTGATGTATATGGCGGCAGTGCTTTAGGAAGCGTGAATAAGTCTGATGTCTATGTTTACAAAGGTACGGTGAACGGCAACGTCTTTGGCGGTGGTAAAGGTCAGATTGGAGCGAATCCTATTGCGGCTCAGAACCTCAGCAATACCACTGTTACCATTGGAGCGGATGCTTCTATAACGCCAGTCATAGGTGGCAGTGTCTATGGCGGTAGTAATTTCAATGGTATGTCGACAGGCGATGTTGCAGTACACGTGATGAGTGGTATTATTGGTACGTTGAAGGAAGGTGTACTCACAGGTGGCAATGTGCATGGCGGCGGTTATGGTCCGAACACCTATGTAAAAGGCAATGTGGCCGTTCAGATAGGTAACATGAACCAGACGACCGGTGTGGCCCATATCCTTGGTGACGTCTACGGTGGCAGTGCCGAAGGCCATGTGAATGCCTATCCGGTAACGGAAAATGCTGATGAAGACGGACGGAAATACAGTACGGATAAAACGACCACAGTCAGCCTCTATGCGGGTACTATCGATGGAGATGCCTACGGTGGTGGCCTTGGAGATGCTGGTATGCCCGCTTCTGTTGGTGGCGACGTGCTGGTGGAGCTGAACGGCACAACGACCAAGAATGCTCAAAATGAAGATGTCGTTACGCCGGTCGGCGACGACAAGAAGGGCTGTGTCGTCAGTCGGATCTTCGGCTGTAACAATGCCAATGGCTCGCCTAAGGGAAGCGTGAAGGTGCATGTCTATGCAACGCAGAGTGCCACAACTGACAACATTGCCACTAAGGCCAGAAACAAGGTTAGTCCTGCCGAGGGTAGCAAGTTCGACGTGGATGCCGTCTATGGCGGTGGTAATCAGGCTGCTTATGTGCCCACGAAGGCATATAGCAATGTCGAAAATGTGAAAAAGGAAGCCTATCCAGAAGTCATTATCGAAGGCTGTGCTGTGACGAGCATTTATAATGTTTATGGTGGCGGTAATGCAGCCCCTGTGCCAGCGACCAACATTACTGTTAATAGCTCCTACGAAATTGATTTCCTGTTTGGTGGTGGTAACGGTAACGGTGATGGTAACCCAGGTGCAGATGTGGGTATCATAGACCAAGAAGAATACGAAACAGACAAAAGCAAAGGTAAATATGGCACAGGAGATGCCTATATCGATCTCAAGGGCGGTACCATCAATTACGTCTTTGGTGGTAGTAATACGAGGGGTAACATCGTAGGAAGTACTACAATTAAGCGAAAGGAGAAGAACGAAACTTGTAGTCTGTGTATCAAAGAAATCTACGGTGCCGGAAATGAGGCTCTGATGGACGGAAGTGTGAACATTGTGCTGGAGTGTATGTCAGACGACTATGTAAACCAGGTGTTTGGCGGTGCCAGGAATGCCACTGTTGATGGTGGTGTTACGCTGACGGTGACGAGTGGTAAAATCGGACGTGTGTTTGGTGGCAACAATCTTGGCGGCAGCATCAATGGCCCTATCACTGTAAACGTCTATGAGGACGGCTGTGCGCCTCTGAAGATTGGCGAGCTCTATGGTGGCGGTAACCAGGCACCCTATTCGATTTGGGGATGTAACGATGATGATGGGGATAATAAGTGGGAACCCAATGACCCTGACCCGTCAGGAGAGCCAAATGTCCCAGTAGGCAATGATGCCATCACAGTCAATGTATGGTCATGCACATCCATCGGTCAATTGTTTGGAGGCGGATACCTCGCACCGGTTATTGGCAATACACATGTCTGGATTAATATGATAAGAGGTATTGTCAATGGCAAAGTACAATCCGGTATAGGAAAGATAGGTAAGGTGTTTGGTGGCGGCAATGCTGCCAATGTGGAAGGCAACACTTTTATAGAGATAGGTACGGTATCTAACTCTAAAAAATATGATGATGAGGACGTAGAAGATGTTGGCGTGATCATTGAGAGTGGTAACGACTATATTAGTCCAACTTCGAATACTACTGTTACTGACCCGATAGAAGCTGGTGTCTATGGTGGAGGTAACAATGGTGATGTGATTGGCAACACGACACTGGATATCGGTACTGCTGATCAAAACCTGGGAGTCAAAATCTCTGGTGATATCTTTGGTGGCGGTTTGGGTGAGAAAACGACTGTCACAGGTGATGTTGTCGTGAATATCGGTAAGAAGACGGAAACAACAGGTGAATCAGGTACTACTTATTCTTATGAGGGCTATGCTCAAATCAAGGGTGATGTCTATGGCGGCAGCGCAAAGGGTAAGGTAAATGCCACGAAAGGTGGAACAGAAGTAAGTCCTACATATACTGCAACGCCTGAAAAGACAACACAAGTGAACTTCTATGGTGGAACCATTAGTGATACTGATCCCACCTCCAACAAAGGAAATATCTATGGCGGAGGTAAGGGTGATGCAGACCATGCAGCAGACGTATATGGTCCCGTGACTGTCAATGTAGAAGGCGGTAAGGTAACTAATGTGTTCGGTTGTAACAATGTGCTGGGTTCTCCCAAACAGACGGCAACTGTCAATATCCACGGCATGGTGGCTCCCGTATCACCGGCAACCTATACCATTACAAGCGTTTATGGTGGCGGTAACTTGGCTGCCTATAACGGTGCAGGTGGCGTCAGCGTGACGATGACTGACGGTTATGTGAACGATGTCTTTGGCGGTGGTCTGGGAACGACGGCTACGGTCAATGGTAATACTATGGTTGCCGTTTCTGGTGGCACCATCACCAATAATATCTATGGTGGCGGTAGCTTAGCTCCAGTTTCAGGTGGAACCTCCTTGACGCTGAGTGGTGGTAGTGTGGCTAACGATGTCTATGGCGGTGGTCAAGAAGCCGATGTAACAGGTGCTGTCACCGTTGCTATTAATGGCGGAACAGTGGCTCATGATGTCTATGGCGGTGGTGCATTGGCCAATACGAATACTGACAACTGGGTCACAGATCATCTGGCTTATACTGATGAAGAAGTGACAGGTCTCACAGCCGGAACTTCTCTCGTAGACGGTTATTTTACGCGTTCAGGATCTACAGGGTCCTACACCTACACTCCGGCAGTGGGTAAGGCACAAAATGCAACCACCTATTATCGCATCTTGAAAGCTACCAACGTCTCCATGACAGGCGGCACCATTGAGGGTAATCTCTATGGTGGCGGTCTGGGACAGAAGACAGGTATCAACGGTGCTACAAGCAATATCGAAGCCAATGTCTATGGTCCGGTATTCGTCAGATTGTCCGGCGATGGCAAGGTGACCAATCTGTATGGTTGTAACTACATTAACGGTACACCTCATACCGCAGCAACGGTTATCATCAATGGTGGTACTGTCACAAACGATGTCTATGGCGGTGGCCAGCTAGCCGACTACAGCGGAAGTACGGTTGTCGTGATGTATGACGGTCAGACCAACCGTATCTTCGGTGGCGGTAGAGAGGCCGATGTGGCCGGTAGTGTGAACGTCGTCATCGGTGGCGGTAAAGTGGTCGACGATGTTTATGGCGGTGGTGCATTGGCAGAGACCAATACTGCTAACTGGGTGAAGGGCAATAGAACCGTTTATCTAAAGGTGACCGATATTTCGTACCCAAAATACGTAAAAAGAGAAATTACTGAAGGGGCAACCATTCCTGCAAATTATTATACAAAAAATAGTGATGATAGTTTCTCACCAGCATCTGGCACTGCCGCTTCAGGAACCGATTATTATGAGTTGGTTGATGGTGCTTCTGTTGTTGGACTATATACCTTGAACAGTGGTACAGATGAATACGTGGCAGCAGCAGGTAATGCCATAACAGGCACCGAATATTACGAGAAGAGAGATTTGCCAGGTGACTGGAACTCAGCAGGGCATACGCAATATACCAAGGTCACACTGACTGGTGGTGTCATCGGAAATGTCTTTGGCGGTGGCTTAGGCCAGCAGGAAGTAGGCACAGAAGGCACCCCCGGATATGTGCCAGCCGTTGCAGCCAACGTCTATGGTGACATAACGGTTACTGTCAACAAGCCTGAAGACATTTCCCATATCGGTGGCAGTGGTGCAGCATTTACGTTCAAGCATGAGGATGTGACCGTTGGTGGCAAGACTTATTATTCAGTGCCGCTCACAGGACGCGTGTTCGGCTGTAACAACCTCAATGGCTCACCACTGGGCAATGTCACGGTGGATATCTATTCCACCCGACAGATAGATGCCCAAGGTAACATAATACCAGGACATGGTCCTAATAGTAACAACGGCTATGACATGCAGGCGGTCTATGGCGGCGGCAGACAGGCCAATTACGTGCCCGCTGAGGACATGAAATCAGCAGTAAATATCTACGGTTGCGATGAGACCAGTATATCAAGAGTGTATGGCGGTGGCTATTCGGCCTCGGTTCCTTCTACCAATGTCACCATCTGGGGCACCTACGATATTGAGTATGCTTTCGGCGGTGGTAACGGTGGCCTGCCTATTATCAAGAATGGCACTTGGATAGTCAATGATGGTGCCGATGTCAACGGTGCTGCAAATATCACCTGCCACGGTGGTAAGATTGGCCAGGTGTTTGGTGGCAGTGACTTCAAGGGCGATTGCCGTAGTTCCAATCCTAAGCTTGACCAGCAAGGTAGTTGTCCACTAAAGATTACCAAGTTCTATGGTGCCGGCAGTGAGGCCACCGTGAATGGCAATGTGAATGTGGTTTTGGCTGCCTGTTCCGATGAGAACTCCATGATCGAATACGTCTGCGGCGGTTCTTACAAAGCCTTTATCAATGGCAGTGTCACCCTGACCATCACCAGCGGTTTCTTCAAGAATGTCTATGGCGGCAACGACGAGCGTGGAGGTATCAAGGGGAATATTGAGGTCAATATTGAGGAGACCGACCCCTGTGAAAAGCCTATAATCATTGAGAACTTGGTGGGAGGTGGCAACAATGCAACTTTCCCAGGTACATACGAAAATGGCACAGACATTGAGTCGGGCGATGCGAATCCACATACCATCACTGTGAACGTGAAGTCTGCCACTCGCATTGACAATGTCTATGGTGGTTGCTTCAATGCAGAGGCAAAAGCCAATACGGTGGTAAACATCAACATGCTTCAAGGCGATGAAGCCGGTAAGACAAGGAATCTCCCCAATGATTATGGAACAAGAGTCAAGATGCCTGCAAATATTACAAATGTCACCACCAGTTATAATGCAGTTGTACCCGCAAATGGTACGAGTGTGGTCGGCTATTATACAGATGCAAGTGGAACCACCCCTGCAACAGGCACAGCCGACGGTAGTACCACGTATTATGAGAAGCGAGTAACGGGCACCATCAAGGCAGAGATTGGCACCATCGGTAACGTCTTTGGTGGTGGCAAGCAAGGTAAGGTAACTGGCAGCACAACTGTCAATATTGGTACTGAGCCCAAAGTTCCCATCATGAAACGAAATAATGGTGTGATTGTTGCTGACATAGTCGATGGACAATATACAAACATTGTTTGGGAAAACCCAGACGTTTTGGGGGCTCACATCGAAGGCAATGTATATGGCGGTGGTGAATTGGCTGATGTAACAGGTAATACCGAAGTGAACATCCGTGCCAAGAAAAATGGTTCTGGTGATTATGAAGCCGTTGCGGACAGTGGCGAGAAAGTCACCATTGGCGGCAATGTTTACGGAGGCGGCAAGGGTGACGACGATTCCTTCACCTGTGCGAAAGCCATGGTGGGAGTTGTGGATACTGACAATGGCAGTACGAATGTTGTCATCGGCAACGGCACGATCAGCGGCGATGTCTATGGCGGCGGTGAGGTTGGTCGAGTGGAAAAGAACACGGCGGTGACGATTGGCATCGGAGACGAAGATACAGGAAGTGCGCCTGTTGTCGAGGGTAGCGTCTTCGGTGCTGGACAGGGTGTCAAGACCCATGGCTACTCGGCACTCGTGCGTGGTAACAGTACCGTCACCATCCAGAGCAATGCCAAGGTGAAGACGAATGTCTATGGCGGCGGCGAGATTGGCACAGTGGGAAAATATTGGGTTACAGGCGTTAATTATTCGCCATTAACTCCACCCACACCTCCTACAGGGACAGGTAACGGAATGCCTTATGCCACGAGAAGCGGCGGCGAATGTACTGTCATCGTTCAGGGTAAAGCACAGATTGGCCCTGACGAAACGGCGACAGCCACAGCAGGACACGTCTTTGGTGGCGGTATGGGTGTTGAGGCTGCTTATATTAAAGAGGGCAGTAATAGGTCCAAACGTATGGTGACCTATAATGATAATATCTATAAAATAGACGGCTTAGGAAAAACCTGGGATTATTATGAAGCAGATCGCAGCTTTGCTTGGGAGTATTTTGATACTAAGGATAAGTATTTGACATACCTTCAGACGCTGGCTTTGGTCTCCGACGCTGATGTGACCATCACGGGAAATGCCAAAGTCAAGGGCAATGTCTATGGCGGCAGTCAGAGTGGATTTGTACAGCGCGATACTGAGGTAAAGATTCAGGATGCCAACGTGACAATCGGTACGACAGACTCGTATGGTAATGTCTTCGGTGGCGGTAAAGGTCTTCCGAAATATGGTAGTGGCGAAGGCCTTAAGGACTTCGACCAAGCCGGCCATGTGAAGGGCCAAGCAGATATCGCAATTACCGGTGGTACCATTCATGGCTCAGTCTATGGCGGTGGCGAGTTAGGTTTTGTGGGTAAGTATAATACCACAGACCACAGAAACTATACATGGTCATCGTATACGAATAAAGCAGGTGCCACAGTGACTGAATCAGGTAAATGCACGGTTGCTATCAGTGGATCAACTACCGTCAAGGGCCATGTATATGGAGCCAGTAAGGGTAGTGATGATACTTTCGAGTGCGAGCAAGCCATGGTGAGGGAAACGGATGTCACAATCACAGCCGGAACAGTGGAAAAGAATGTCTATGGCGGTGGTGAGGTAGGCCGAGTAGACCAGAATGCGGTAGTGACGCTAGGCGTTGCTAATGCCTCAGAAGGTACTGCACCTGACATCAAAGGCAACGTGTACGGTGCCGGCCAGGGCGTGGAGACGCATGGCTATTCAGGCCTGGCGCGTGGCAATACAACGGTCACCATTCAAGGCACTACCAAAGTGGGAAAGAGCGTCTATGGCGGTGGCGAGATTGCTGCTGTAGGTCGATATGGTCTTGACAGCTCAGGTATGCCGTCCACACTGGTAAGTGGCGGTGAATGTACAGTCACCATCCAGGATAATGCCATCATCGGATATGATACTGGTGGAGGAAACGTCTATGGTGCCAGCAAGGGAATTGATGAGTCTCAGAAGACCTATTCTTATACAAATAACGCCAACAGGCCAAAACGTATGATGACCTTTGCATCAGGGCTTTATTCTGATACCAACAAAGCTTTATGGGAATATACTGATGAAACAGACCATACGTATGTTTGGGAATATTTTGATACAAGGGAGAAGTATTTGAATTTCCTTCAGACGCTGGCTTTAGTCACCGATACTTACTTGACCATCGATGAGAGTGCTATAGTCAATGGCTCCGCCTATGGCGGTAGCGAGAGTGGCTTCGTACAGCGCGATACTAAAGTTGAGATAAAAGGAAGTAGCCACATTGGTACAACCAGTCCGGTTTTGATTGGTCACGTCTTTGGTGGTGGTAAAGGTGTACGAGGCTTCGACAAGGCCGGACGCGTAAGAGGAAACACCGAGGTCGCTATCAGTGGCAGCGCCCAAGTCACAGGTAACGTCTATGGCGGCGGTGAGTTAGGCTTTGTGGGTAAGTTTAACTATACTGAGGATGGCAAATCATATCTTTGGCAGAAAATCAGAGGCAAAGAAGATGCTGACGATGCAACTACTTATGACACTGGTGCCAGTGTTGTTACCATCACTGGTGGTACAATCGGTTATGATGAAGTTGCAACTGCGAACCATGCCTCTGGCCATGTGTTCGGAGCAGGCAAGGGTGAGGCTCTCACCTTCAAGTGTGAACCAGCCATCATGAGGACAGCGAGAGTCATCGTCAGCAACGGCACGGTGTATGGCAACGTTTATGGCGGCGGTGAGATTGCCCGTGTGGATCAGAATACGTCAGTGATGATAGGATTCAATCATCAGGCAGATGCCAATACCACCTACTGCCAGAAGGTGTCCGACTCCTACACTGTAGCGACTGTGACACCAGGAAGCACCGTAGTAGGCTATTACATCCGCTCAGGCGAAGAAGGTTCATACACCTACACACTTATTCAGGAAACCGATGTACCCACCATCAACGGCAGCGTATTCGGTGCTGGTGCCGGTGTGGAGACGCATGGCTATTCAGCTCTGGTGCGTGGTAATACTACGGTCACCATTGAGGGCGAGGCCAAGGTGAAGAATAATGTCTATGGCGGTGGTGAGATTGCTGCTGTGGGCAAATATTCTCTTGATGAAAATAATATGCCGACGTCGTTGGTATCCGATAACCTCGGTATTTGTACCGTCAATGTTCGGGGTAATGCCCAAATTGGTCCTGATGCTCCAACAGTTGCTTCTGCAGATGCAGGAAACCTCTTTGGTGCCAGCAAGGGAGTGGTGCCTCATTATTATCTTGATGTTGCCAGTTATGCTACTGATGCAGAAAAACCCAAGCGTATGACAATCATCAATGGCAAAGATGATTGGGAATACTTTAATACTAAGGCAGATTACTTTACCTTCCTTGAGACCCTGGCCTTGGCAACGCAGGCTATTGTGACCATCGGTGGAAATGCCGCCATCAAGGGTAACGTCTATGGCGGTAGCGAGAATGGCTTTGTACAGCACCATGTCTCTGTCACGATGAATGCTGGTACGATTGGAACGGCAGGCTCGTATGGTGATGTCTATGGCGGCGGAAAGGGCCTTGAGGGATTTGACGTTGCCGGACGCGTAAGCGGCGATGTCACGCTCACAGTCAACGACGGTACCATGCATGGCTCTGTCTATGGCGGTGGTGAGATGGGTATTGTCAAAGGTAGTGTCACTGTTGATATGCAGGGCGGTTCCGTCGGCAACAACCTCTATGGCGGCGGTGCATTAGCAGATACGAATACCGGCAACTGGGATGCTTCAACCAACAACTGGGCGGATGCAACTAAGAAGTCGGCTCTACACACCACCCATGTCAGCCTGAGAGGCGGCACCATCGCTCACGATGCCTACGGCGGCGCATTGGGTCGATTTGAGAAAGGAACAAGTGGCACTGACGGCTATAAGTCGCTCGTAGAGCCTAAGGTTTATGGCGATATCGTGCTGTTGCTGAATGGTACAATTGGTGAAAGCGATGGCAAAGTCACAGAGACCCCCATCTTAGACACTGCCAATGGCTGTATTGTTGAGAAGGTGTTCGGCTGCAACGATTTGCGCGGCACACCGTTAGGACATGTGAGGGTACATGTATTCGCAACCCAGAATAGCGGCACTGCTGATGTCCAGACAAAGTCACCTAATTATCATCCCAATCAAGGCACAAAGGGTTATATTGATTATCTTACAGGATTGATAACAGAGGCAACGACTGCAGGTATTGAATCAAGTGATGCTGTCATCACAGCAGCACAGACTACCTTAGATTCATTGTCTACCGCTGGAAAGATAGAGAACACTCTCACAGAAGCAGACCAAACGACCATCACCCATAAAGCCAAGAACATCATCAGCAAATTGGAGGGTATGGTATCATATGATGTCCAAGCTGTCTATGGCGGCGGTGATTTGGCGCCCTACGTGCCAAAGGAATCATACGAAGAAACAGAGGTCGTCATCGACGGTTGCCATTTGACATGTATCAAGCAGGTATATGGCGGTGGTAATGCAGCCTCCACTCCGGCCAACTATCTTCGCGTAAACGAATGTTTCTTGATTGATGAACTATTCGGCGGTGGTAATGGTAAGGACAGTTACCAGATCAATGATATATGGTATGCGAATCCTGGAGCGGACGTGGGATACAAGTTGCATCACCATTATGTCAAATATGGAGAGACCGGGTACGTTGAAGAGACCCATGGCAAAGGCACGGAGGACAAGCCTTACAAGGCGGTTCTCAACTCAAATGCCACGAGCAAGGAGGACCGACAGAATCCGGCTAACGGCTACATGTACGGCACAGGCCGTGCCAACACTGAAATTGCCGGTGGCCGCATTCATGAGGCATACGGTGGCAGTAACACAAAGGGTAATATCTGCACGATAGCACTATCCAAGTATCAAGCATCTGATGTCTGTCCCATGATTGTAGATAAGACCACTGGTGCGGGTAAGGATGCACTCATCGATGGTGAAGCTAGAATTGATATGGGCTGTGTGAATACGGTGGATGCCATCTTCGGTGGTTCTACCAATGCAGATATGAATAGTGGCGTGACGCTGAACATTACCAATGGAACCATCAATAAGGTCTTTGGCGGTAATGAATTGTCCGGAACTATCAATGGTCCTATTACCATCAATGTTGAAGAGAAAGGCTGTCAGCCTATCTTCATCAATGAGTTATACGGTGGCGGATATTATGCCCCCTACTCTGTCTATGGGTTTGAGAAGAATGCGGACGGCACCTTTAAAACGGTCTCGACAACATTCGATGTTCCTGTGTCAGACAAATATCCTAGTGGAAAAGCGACCGTTAATAGCCGCATTCCAAATAAGCCAGGAGATTCTGGCGCATTAGCAACCCCGCATCGTGATCCGCAGATTAATATCATCTCCGCCACGAGAATCGGTGCCATCTATGGCGGCGGCTACAAGGCGCTGATGGTGGGTTCCCCCCACATCAATGTGAACATGCAGCAGGGAACGGTCCTTGCTACGTATGCAAATGCGACAGGTTCTAGTGCGGATTACACTGTGGGTACTCATGGAACATCTCCCAATGAATACAAAGTAGAGAGCCATCCCGCCAACAAGGATGCCATTCTCGCCATAGGAAAGATCGGTTACATTTTTGGCGGCGGTAATGAAGCTGATGTCTATGGTAATACCTATGTGGATATCGGTACAGGAAAATGGTTAGATGATGATGGAATAATCTCCACGACGGATGCTGAGGGCAATACATACACCTATGAGGAGGTGAGCACTGGTGTTTGGAAGTGGTATGATTATCGCCATAACGCAGTCACTAAAGATCCTGTTCCATCACGCAAAGCTGCCAATATCAATGGCTCAGTCTATGGCGGTGGTAAGATGGGACATGTGGGTTACTTCACTGCCAAGGATGCATCGGGCAAGCCCATCACTTGCTATACCGGTACAGGTAAATGCTATGTCACCGTCAGTAACGGTGAGATTGGTCCGGACAACATGAAGATGACAGCTGCTGGCGGGCCCGATGACGCAGGCCATGTGTTCGGTGCCGGTCAGGGATCGAACCTCCTTGCAGATGACAATGCTGCCTATACAGACTACACGGAGGTTACCATCAACGGCGATGCCTGGGTGAAAGGTTCGGTCTATGGCGGCAGTGAGAATGGTCATGTGCTCCATGACACTCATGTGGTCATCGACGGCGACTGTCAGATTGGTAATGGTTATGTACTGATGGACGACAACGGTACGTTCCTTAAAAGTCCAGTCCACGTCAATCGTCGTTATACTGCCAAGGAATGGGAGGAAGGCCATCTGTTTGTGGCAGGCGATCCTGCTTTCACATATACAGAAGGCGACAATCCAGTCTTAAACGACGAGAAAGAAATAGCACTGAGGGCTGCTGTCGGTAGCAACTATCAGCACTCCCTGCCCGAGTGTGCCAGCTGGCCATACACGTCTCCTCACTCGCCTCATGACATATATGGTGTCAGTGGTGCTGTTTCTGCTACCGACGGTCATACGTTCTATGGTAATGTCTTCGGTGGCGGCTCAGGCTACTATCCATACGAATCTAACAAATGGAACATGAAGGCAGGATGGGTAGAAGGTAACACGCATCTGGAGATTAAGGGTGGTCATATCCTGACGAGTGCTTACGGTGGTAACGAGATGACCAATGTGGGTGACGGCCTGACAGCAGGCAAGGGTAAAGCTAAGGTGACAATGACGGGCGGAACCCTCGGCGTGCCGCGTACGTTGGCACAGATTGATGCTCATCCCCTGACCTGTTACCTCTTCGGTAGCGGCAAGGGTGATCAGCATACCCACTTCAACAAGGACACCAACGTGAAGGAGGTGGAGATGGAAATCACCGGCGGTCGCATCTACGGCTCTGTATTTGGTGGCGGTGAAGATGGTCACGTTCTGGGCGATGTGAAGATGACTATCGGCAACAGCGACGGCACCGGTCCCACCATCGGCACATGGGGTACCAGCTACGTGGATGGTAACGTCTTCGGTGGCGGTCGTGGTTTTTCAGGCGAGGCACTGACAGCCGGCAATGTGGGCGGTAGCATCAATCTGACTATTCAGGGCGGTACCATGCTGGGTTCTGTCTATGGTGGCGGCCGATTGGCATCGGTGGGCTACGGACTCTATGAGGCCACAGATACAGACAACTATGGTGTGATGCGAGATGATGGCAAGGATGATGATGGCAATGATACTGACTACTACATAAAAGACACCGGAACGGGTTTGAACAAGAACGGTCGCGGTAATATCGTCGTCAACGTCAGCGGCGGTACTATCGGTAATGACCTCGAGTATGTGTATGTCAATGAGGGCAATGCGTCCATCGTCGGAACGGGCGATATAGCGAAGACGGAGTTCAGCGACCCCGTGTCCTTCACAGAGAAGGTGAAGGATGAGGGCGGTCTCATCACCGAAGCCAGCTCCTCTACCACATACCGCAGGCTCAGCCACACGAAGGGCGGCAATGTCTATGGTGGCAGCATGGGCAGAATCTATAAGCTCGACAACAATACTCCCATTGACAATTGGAACCAACTGGCTCACGCCAAGTCCACCACGGTGACCATCAGTGGCAATGCCATCATTAAGAGTTCGGTGTTTGGTGGCAGTGAGTTGGGCCAAGTCGAGGGTAACACTGTGGTCAATATCAGCGGCACGCCAATCATTGGTACCGAGATCACGAAGAAAAACACTGATGACGAAGATGTCACGCAGTACAGCTTTGGCGCTGTCTATGGCGGCGGCTATGGTAGTGAAATATTGCTCACATCTAAACCCAATCCGCGCGAACTTGCTGGAAAGGTAGGTGGCAGTTCTACGGTGAACCTGTTGGGAGGCAAGGTGAAGGCCAGCATTTATGGTGGTGGTAAGATAGCCACGATTGATAAAAACACCTACGTTAACATCAGCGGTGGCGAGATTGGCCTGAACAAGGTACGCAAGGGCGACGGCTACGTCATGTACGGTGGTGAGGCCATTGGTAATGTCTATGGTGGTGGTAAGGGTAGCCTGACACATCCCCTGATGGGTGTTGTCAAAGGTAACACCAACGTCACCATCAGTGGCGGTAGCATCTACCATAATGTCTATGGTGGTGGCGCACTGGCCTCGGTAGGTACTTTCGACCTCTCTACGGATGGGACGGATGGGAATATGGGAACGTACCACGTGCCATCTGCCGGTTTCCCGGTCAACTGGACGGCCAACACTGGTACAGCCACCGTCACCATCACGGGTGGTACTATCGGTATCAGTGGTCGCGACAATGGTATGGTGAATGGTTCGTCACGAGGTGATATCTCGGTGCCGACCGGCAGCCCGGCTATTGATCCCTACGACAAGGTGGCTTGGGTTAACGAAACCGTTGTTAATATCGGTACCGATGATGCTACAAGCACCTACACTACACCTCAGATTACAGGTAACGTCTATGGTGGCGGTGAGAATGGTCACAACCGTGCTGACTCACAGGTCAACATCTACGATGGTACCATCGGTGTCGTATCAGGCACCTGGGCAGAGTTTAAGAACGGCGAAGGTAACGTGGACGCTACCAAGACCCGTGAGGTCAATAATAGTCGTGGTGCAGTCTATGGTGCCGGTTGCGGTCAGGATACCTATGAAGTTGGCGGTAAGGAATACTACAACCCGTGGGGTGGTTCGGTATTTGGCAACAGCAATGTCACTGTCAAGGGTGGTCTGATTGCCAGAAACGTCTATGGTGGTGGTTCTATTGCTTCGGTGGGTACGATTACGAGTGAAGAGAAACACGAGTCTGAAACCACGAGCTTCGCACTGAGCTGGCCGTATAAGTTCGAGTATGCTAGCGGCACCGGTGTAGCCACCATTGATATCCAGGGCGGGCATATCGGTATGGGCAGTGATCGTATCGTGGGTCTCGACAACGGTAATATCTATGGTGGCTCCAAGGGTGATGCCGGCGACCGCTATGAGATGGCTCACCTTGCTAACGTGAAGGAGAGTCATGTGACCATCAACTTCACGCCTGCAAGTACTGAATCCTCGTCAATGCTGGGTAGTGATAACTATGCCAACGCCTGTATCGAGGGTTCTGTCTTCGGCGGCGGTGAGAACGGTCACGTCATAGAGGATACCCATGTGACCCTGACCAACGGCTTCGTCAGTCACTCCATGTTCGGTGGTGGCCGTGGTGAAGGTAGGTACAAGGGAACGCTGATCAAGGTCGGGACTGGAATAGGATATGCAGGTTATCCCAAGCCCACAGAAAAACGTACATCCGAAAGGGAAATCTACGACTGGACGGCAGGTAAGGTCTATGGTAACACGCACCTCACCATCGTTAATGGTCGTATCCTGAACAACGTCCTCGGCGGCGGCTATATGGCATCTGTGGGTGTCGGTAGCTATTCCAGTGGTACCGACGACTTCTATCCAGCTGGCTATGGAGAGACAATTAACGAGCCATTCTGGACCAGTTCTAGCACGGGCGACAATGCATGGTACTTCCAGCACAGCGGTAATACCTATGTGAACGTCTTCGGTGGCGAAATTGGTTCTACGGCTTTGTGGGACGATCTGCCTGCAGGTAATATATTCGGCGGTTGCCGTGGTATGGCAGCACCTAACCTTAGAGAGTCGTACCGCTATCTTTACAACCCCCAGTGGCTCAATGGTTATACCAACGAGACACACGTCACCATTGGCGGTGGTTATGAGTGCATTAAAGCTTGTACGGACAAGAACTCGAAGACACACGCTGTCGGAGAAAAAATGAGTCTGGATGAGTTGCAGGATTTGTTTGCCGGTTTAACCGATATCGTTGCAGCAAATGGTACTCCTAGCGTTACCTATTGGACAAAGATGTCCGGTACCGGCCCAAAGATCTACGGGTCTGTCTATGGTGGTGCTCAGGATGGTCGTGTACGCAGTGATACGCATGTAACAGTCAACGCTGGTGAGATAGGTCTGCCCTATGGTGACACAGTACTCCAGGACGAAGACGATAACTATATCACTAATCTTGACGACCCGCAGTGGCAGCACCGAGGCAATGTCTATGGTGGTGGTTCTGGTATGAGTAAATATCAGTTCGATGTCAACGATAATGGTACAATCGATGTTGACTCCGTGGACTACTACGATGGAAAAATCTTGGAACAGGACTACAGTCAGTTTGCCGGTTCTGTGCTTCGCTTCACGAACGTGGACATCTATGGCGGTACCATCCATCGTAATGTCTATGGTGGTGGCTCGATGGGTAGCGTGGGTCCTCCTGCCGTTCCGCCCACGAGAACGGAAGTTGCCTATAAACCAGGTACCACGACCCGTGATGTTGCTTACAGTAGTGCACCCAACGATCCTGCCAACGGTGTCACAGCCATCGGTCAGGGCTGGTGGTCGCAGAATACCGTCAACATCGGTGGTGCCGGTAGCGTCACCATTGGTACGAATCCTGGATATAACCTCATCTATGGCGGTGAGGTATATGGCGCTTGCCGTGGTATGTCAACATTGCCTTCCAACCTGTTTGCTACTTCTGTTTGGACTCAGGTGAACGTCAAGAACGGCGCTACCATCATGGGTAATGTCTATGGCGGTGGTGATAACGGTATTGTGAAGAAGGATACGGAGGTGAATATCGGTGAACCGGTGACGCCTTAATAAACAAATCATCCTCGCCAACGGCGAGGATGATTTGTTTTATTTGTGGATGTGGTTATAATGCCTCGATTTCTTCGGCAGTCAGGCTTGTCGCCTTCGATATAGTCTCTATGTCGATGCCTAAGCTTTTCAGGTTCTGCGCGTTTTTACGGTTGGCCTTCGCCTCGCCTTTAGCGATACCAATGGCCTCGCCTTCTGAAACACCTCTGTCGAAACTTCCTTTCAAAAGCACTTCTTCGTTGATTACTGCATCCCAGAATTTTTCGTAGGCATAGAGCTGACCCTCGCTCATGGCAGATTTCTCCACTATTGATAATGCCTTGCGGGTAGCCTCGTTCTCAAGCAGTTCTATTGGAGCTTCCTGGGTATCCTCGCTGATCTCAGTGAGGAACCGGAGCCACAGCACTGCCATCTTCTTCTCTGCAATATTCTTTGGTTGGAATTTGGGCAGTTCAATAAAGACGAAGCGCAAGCCCTCGATAATGCGGTCGGAATGCTCCATATTTACAATGGCATAGTCGTGATAGAACTCTTCCGGGGCAGACTGGAATCCAATGTCGTTAACCAGATTTAAACAGTAAACAGGCTGGATCAAACTGTAATCCTCTCGTTTGTTCAACTGCCTGACAATAGCCTTGGAAGCATTGAGTAATACGCGTTTTTGGAAATACTGATTCCAATACATCTGCATCTCAACGATGAATTGCCTTCCTTTGGCATCTGTACATCGTACATCAACGATGCTGTCCTTCTTTGCAGGATTCTCAGGAATCATCTCAGGAGTGGCATATTCCAAAGAGGTGATCTGCTCATCCTCGGCCAGTGGCAACAGGGCATTGAGTAGGCTCATTGCCAAATCCTTGTGTTCGCCGAACACAAGCTTGAATGTCAAATCTGCCTTGGGGCTCAAGTACTTACCTTTCATTGTCGCGTCTCCTTTCGCTGTTTATTTTTGTTTTTATTTCCGGATATAGTCGACGAAAGAGTAGGGGTAGGCGTGACGGTCGTCGACAGGATGGTCTTCTCGGAAGGATTCCTGCCAGTCGTCTAAGTAGGGCGGGAAGAAGGTGTCGGCCTCGGCAGGGGTATCGTCGATCTCCGTGAGACAGAGGCGGTCTGCGAGGGGCAGGGCCTGACGGTAGACCGAGGCTCCACCGATGATGTAGATGTCTTCGTCGGGGGCGCAGTGCTGCAAGGCGGCTTCGAGGGAGGGGAAGACGTCTATATTATGAGGAAAGTGGAAAGAGGAAGGTGGAAGGAGATTACCTTCAAGGGCTGATTCTGAAGCAGGACTATTCTCTTTTCTCTTTTCTGTTTCCTCTTTCCACATCGTCGAAGACAATACGATGTTACGACGGTTGGGGAGGGCACCCTTGGGGAGGGAGAGGAAGGTGTTGCGGCCCATGATGATGGTATGGCCGGTGGTGAGTGCCTTGAAGCGCTTCAGGTCATTCGGGAGCCAGTAAATCAGTTTGTTCTTGAAACCAATGGCCCTGTTCCGAGCCACTGCTGCTATAATCGAAATCATATTTAATTATTTATGGAAACGAATATGATTATTATTTTTTTATGGAAACTAATTTGAATAATACGCTTAATTTTGTTCACGAATTAATATAATAATTATTCTTATTAGTGGGGTAAATTATTCACATTATTCAAATTCGTTTCTAAATAAACAACTCATTTATTTCTTTTCTCATACTGAGACTTCGGCTTTGATGTGGGGGTGTGGATCGTAGTTGATGAGCTCGAAGTCCTCGTACTGGAAGTCGAAGAGCGACTTGACGTCGGGGTTGATCTTCATTTGGGGCAGGGGACGGGGCTCACGGGTGAGCTGGAGACGGGCCTGCTCGATGTGGTTCAGATAGAGATGGGTGTCACCCGTGGTGTGGATGAAGTCACCGGGCTTGAAACCCGTCACCTGGGCCATCATCATCAGGAGCAGGGCATAGGAGGCGATGTTGAAGGGTACGCCGAGGAAGGTGTCTGCAGAGCGCTGGTAGAGCTGGAGCGACAGACGGTCACCAGCCACGTAGAACTGGAAGATGGTGTGACAGGGGGGCAGCGCCATCTTGTTGACCTCGGCTACGTTCCAGGCGGAGACGATCATACGACGGGAGTTGGGGTTGTTCTTCAACTGGTCCAGCACGTACTGGATCTGGTCTATTGTGCCGCCGTTGTAGTCTGGCCATGAACGCCACTGGTGACCATAGACGGGACCGAGCTCACCGTTCTCGTCGGCCCACTCGTTCCAGATACGGACGCCGTGCTCCTGGAGGTATTTCACGTTGGTGTCGCCCTTGAGGAACCAGAGCAGCTCGTAGATAATCGACTTCAGGTGGAGCTTCTTGGTGGTGAGCAGGGGGAAACCGTCGTCGAGGTTGTAGCGCGACTGGGTGCCGAAGATGCTGATGGTGCCGGTGCCTGTGCGGTCGCCTTTCTCTGTGCCTTCGGTGAGGATGCGGTTGAGGATGTCGAGATATTGTTTCATATGCTAATTATTTTGTTTACAGTTTACAGATGATTTCCACGGGGGTGGAAGGAAGATGGGTGGTTTTGATGCGCCAGGGTTTGGGGTAGAGGTTGTTGGCGCGGGAGCCGATGTTCTTGGCAGGACCGAGGGGGACACCACGGTAGGTGACGGTCACGATGCCACGTGGGGTGTCGGGGGGAAGGACGAGTGCCTCACCCCTCAGATAACTTAATGCGTCTTGATAGGAAAGATCAATGCGTGTCGCTTCTCCCCCTAACTTAGGGGGAGAAGAGATTACATTCAAGCCTGGATTCTGCGGCAGGACTATTCTCTTTCCTCTTTCCTCTTTCCACTTTCCTCTTTTGCGCAGTGCGCAAAGGAACAACCCTTCGCTGTGGGTGATGCCGGGAATGAAACGGTAGACGGGAACATCGAAGCCGGGGAGGAGGGAGCCCGTGATGTTCCATGAGGGATCGGTGGGGATGGTGATGGGTTCGGCATCGTAGGTCTCCAGGATCCAACGCACGTTCTCCTCGTTCTCTTTAATATTATAGGTACACGTACTATATATTAATAGGCCACCGGGGCTCAGACACTCCCAGGCATCGGCAACGATCTCCCGTTGCAGGCGCCAGCACTTCTCAACGTTCTGGGGACTCCACTCACCGATGGTGGCGGGATCCTTGCGAAACATGCCTTCACCGGAGCAGGGCACGTCGCAGAGGATGAGGTCGAACTGCATCTTCGCCTTGCGGAAGTCGCGGGGATAGTTGTTGGTGACGATGCAGTCGGGCCAGCCCCATTTGGTGATGTTCTCCAAAAGGATCTGGGCCCTTGCCGGTATCGGCTCGTTGCTGACTAACAGACTGCCCTCGGGGAGAACCGTGCGCATGGCGGTGGACTTGCCACCAGGGGCAGCACAGAGGTCGAGGGTGTAACAGAGGGACGGTTCTTTTGTGACATCACTGGCGATGTCACAAAAGAACCGTCCCTCTGTTACACTTCGGAGGACGTGGGTGGCGAACATGGAGGCGGCTTCCTGGACGTAGTAGCAGCCGGCATGGAAGAGGGGGTCGAAGGTGAACTGGGGACGACCGGAGAGGTAGTAGCCTTCAGGACACCAGGGGACTTTTTTTTGTGGAAAGTGGAAAGAGGAAAGTGGAAGGAGATTACTTTCAAGTGCAGAATCTGCGGCAGAACATTTCTCTTTCCACTTTCCACCTTCCTCTTTCCTCAAAAATTTCGGATTGACACGGATGCTTACCGGGGCCTCTTCGTCGAAGGCTCCTATGAAGCGGTCGAATCGGTCTTCGCCCATTAACTGCCGCGTCTCTCGGATAAAATCTTCCGGTAAAGTCATCATTCGCGCTGAATTTAGGCGCAAAATTAAGAAAAAAGCCACAGATAACACAGAATTTCATAAATTATTTGCTATCTTTGCAACTTATTAATGTTTTGTTACGTCAAACGGACAAAGAAAGGTAAAAAAGTAAAAAGGTAAAAAAGTAAAAAGGAGAAATGATATGAAACAGTTATTAATTACAATCGCCATGGTGCTCGCGCTCGGCATGAATGTTGAAGCTGCAGCACAGAAGCATCGCCACACGCCCCGGACGGAGCAGGTGGACTCTACTAAGACGAAGGATGCCGTAGAAGCCTTTTCTGACACAACAGCTATTACCGATGATGCAGAGGACGACAGCTATGTCACCCGCAGTGTTACTTACTCCAGCAAGGATGCACAGGAACTCAAGGAGGTGATGGAAACCATGGGTGGCTTCTTTGAACCCTGGGTGGCCGTGAGCATCGTTTCCATCATCGTCATCTTCCTGTTAGCTCCGCTGCTGATCATTCTCGTGGTCTTCTATTTCGTGAACAAGAACCGGAAGGAGCGTTATAAGCTGGCACAGATGGCCATCCAGAACGGACAGCCCATCCCCGATGAGGTGCTGAAGGGGCATACCCCGAACGAGGCGCTGAACTCCAACGACTACACTGCCGGCCTGCGCCAGATATTCCTCGGCATCGGTCTCGCCATCTTCCTCGGCATCGTGGCAGGAAAGATCGGCTTCGGTATCGGTGCGCTCGTGTTCTGCATCGGACTCGGCAAGGTGGTTATTTCTAAGTACAACAACCCTTCAAATAATGTCAACAATGAATAAGAGATTAATGCGTTCAAACGACCGGGTCATCGCCGGTGTATGCGGCGGACTCGCAGAGTATTTCGAATTCGATCCCGTACTGGTGCGTATTGCCTACGCTTTCCTCACACTCTTTACAGCCTTCTGTGGACTGATCTTCTACATCGTGCTGTGGATTGTCATGCCGGAGAAAAGGTTAATATAGGATGGCGGAGCTCAGTGACATAGCCCTTGTGACGCAGGTGGCGGTATTCCGGAACAAGAAGGCCTTTGACCAGCTTGTCAGGAAATACCAGTCGCCTGTGCGTCGGTTCTTCCTCAACCAGACGTTGGGCGATGAACAGCTGAGCGACGACTTGGCCCAGGAAACTTTCATCAAGGCCTATGTGAACATCACGAAGTTCCGTGGCATGGCGAGCTTCTCCACCTGGCTGATGCGTATTGCGTATAATGTGTTCTACGACGAGATGCGAAAGAGAAAAGTGGAAACGGTCTCTTTCGAGGAAGGAGGAAGGAGGAAAGAGGAAGGACCCTCCTCGTTAAAAATGGACATCTATTCCGCGCTGGCCCTGCTGAAACCCGACGAACGGACGTGCGTCACGCTGCAGCTCATCGACGGCTATCCCGTCGACCAGATCGCCAAGGTGACGGGTATCCCAGGGAATACGGTGAAGTCGCATCTTCACCGCGGAAAAGAGAAAATGGCGAACTACTTAAAACAAAACGGATATGACTGAAAAAGAAAACAAACTGATAGAGGATCTCTTCAAGCAGGCTGCCCAGCAGCAGATTGAAGACAACGGCTTCACGGAGCGGGTGATGGAGGCTATTGGCAATGGACAATTGAAAATGGATAATGGACAATTGTTGTCTGTGTTGTGGACGTGGTTCTGCATCGCCGTGAGCCTCGTGCTGTTCTTCGTATTTAACGGATGGGAGATGCTGAAGGCCAGTCTGATGGTGCTCTATGCCGCCGTCCGTACGAGTCTCGAGGTGTTTGTCACCACGGCTCCGACGACGGAGCTTGATCTGACTCCTTGGATGATTCTTCTGGCTTTGGGGTTTGTATCAATCTACCTGCCTTATCAAACAGCCCGTAAGTTGTCCGCAACACTATAAACTCCGTGCGACGGTTTAACTGGTTGCACTGTTCCTGCTGTTCCTCAGGGAGGGTGGTGATGTAAGCCTCTGTCAGCACATCACCCGCCTTGAGGAACGGATATCTTTCTGCCACCTTCCGCTTGATGGTCTTGGGCTTTCCCTCGCCATAGCCTTTCGGCGTGAGACGGTCTGAGGCGATGCCGTGGTCGATCAGGTAGTTCACCACACTCTCGGCACGACGCTGGGAGAGGCTTTTGTTGTATTCATCGGAGCCTTTGTAGTCGGTGTGGGCGGAGAGTTCGATGGTGATGTTCGGGTTTTCGTTCAACAGCTGTACCAGTTCGTCGAGGGCGGTGGCAGACTCCGGACGAAGCGTCGCCTTGTCGAAGTCGTAGAAGATGTTCTCGATGAGCACGGGGGCGGAGATGTTGGCTAACGGGAACTGCAGCACATACTCCTCCGACTTGGTCACGGGTTCCACGCGCAACTGTTCCTGATGGTTCAGGAATCCCTTGCAGGTGGCGAGCAACACATAGTCGACGTTGGGCTTGATCTCCTGGGTGAAGCTGCCGTCGCCCTTGACGCTCAGTTTCAGGTTCGTGCCGTCGTTGCCAACCATATACACCTGGGCTGACGTCAGTTCGTAGCCGTCCTGCTCGTACACCCAGCCCTTCACCGTCTGTACGATCTCAGGATTGAAGAAACTGTAGATATGGTCGTAGCCTCGGGTGTCGCCGCGGTTCGAACAGAAGTAGCCTTGGTTACGCTTCCCCTCGAAGGTCATGCCGAAGTCGTCACCCTGAGAATTCAGTGGAAAACCAGGATGCTCTAGTTTAGAGGAAAGTGGAAAGTGGAAAGAGGAAAGAGAAATGTCTGTTTCTTCTTTTTCTTGCGAGTTATCTGCGGATAGAGTAATCTCTTTCCTCTTTCCACTTTCCTCTTTCCTCTCTTTTAAAATATAAATATCAAGTCCTCCCATGCCGGGATGACCGTCGGAAGAGAAGTAAAGGTCACCGTTGGGCCGGAAGGTGGGGAACATCTCATCACCGGGGGTGTTGACGGGTTCGCCGAGGTTTTCCGGGGTCCCCATCTCATTGCCGGTGAGCTTGCAGCGCCAGATGTCGAATCCTCCCAGACCGCCCGGCATGTCGCTGGTGAAGTACAGCCACTCCCCGTCAGGTGAGACGGCGGGATGGGCATAGCTGGAGAGGGTGTCTTTTGAGATAGTCAGTTCCTTGGGCTTGCTCCAGGAGGCATCGCTGCGGCTCGACACGGCGATGGTGGCATAGCGCGGATAGTTGGGGTCGGTCTTGCAGATGGTCAGGTACATGCTCTTCCCGTCGGGAGAGAAGCAGCAGGCACCCTCGTCCATCTCGGAGTTCAGCTCCGAGTCGATGGTCTGGGGCTTGCTCCATTTCCCCTTGTCGTCTTTCTGCGAGAGGAAGATGTCGGCATTCTTGGCACCAGTGATGCCGCTGTACTCGTCGCCCTGGGCCTGGTTGCGGGTGGAGGTGAAGTAGAGCTGGTCGTCCTCGTCGCCACCGAGCATGGGGGAGTATTCGGCACGGCGGGAGTTGAAGAGGTCCATGCGCTTGATGGTATAGGCCGAGCCGTCTTTCTTCCACTGTGCCGCCTGTCTGGCAGCCTTCAGTCCCATCTTGGCGAGTGACCAGTGGTCATCACTGTGCGGCAGGGAGTCAATGGCCGTCTGGAAGTGTTTCTCTGCCTCGCGGTAGTTGCCGTTGCGCATCAGCAGCTGTCCAAGGTAGAAGTGTGTGAGCGAGTCGTCCTGCTTGTAGCGGATGGCATTCTGATAGGCGGAGATGGCTTTGCTGGTGAAGTGGATGCGACGGTAGCACTCCGCCATCTTCATCGCCCGCTGTCCTTTCTGTTCCCGTTGCTTGTTGGAGGTGTGGGTGTAGGCCTTGCGGTATTGGGCGGCGGCATCGAAGTATTCACCGAGGGCATAGAACTTATCGCCCTTCTTCATGGCCTGGTCTGCCCCGCAGCTGACGAGCAGCACGGTGCAGATGATGCTATATATGATGATACTAATCTTTTGCATACCTTATTAATAACGATATGCTTTGCGATTTATTGTTTGAATGGTACGCGATAAGTACATCCTTCTTTCCACCGTGAGCAGCCGTAGGCGGTCTTACCTTTGATGATGCGACCTTCTCCACAGAGTGGACAGATATCGCCCTCATGGGGTTCACCAGCATTCGTTGTGGTATTCTTTCGTGGAGTCTTGGGCTTTGCGGCGCTTTTGGACTTCGCGGTACTCTTTGGTTCTTCGACCACGACGCTGACGCGACGGTTGCTGGTGTCGCCTTTTACTTGGTTCACAATCTCCGTCACCTGATGTTTCAGACCGTCGATGAAGTCCATGGCAATCTGGTTATAGTTCAACTTGTCGCGCTCAATGTCGCGTAGCTTCTTCTCCCAGATACCCGTCAGTTCTGCACTCTTCAACAGTTCCTCGTGAATCAGTCCGATCAGTTCAGTGCCTGTCGGGGTGGGGGCTATGCTCGTGCGAATACGTTTGATGTAGTGGCGCTTGAAGAGGGTCTCGATGATGGCGGCACGCGTGGAGGGACGGCCGATGCCGTTCTCCTTCATCGCAGCTCTCAACTCCTCATTGTCTACAAGCTTTCCGGCAGTTTCCATCGCTCTCAGCAGCGTTGCCTCCGTATAGGGCTTGGGGGCGGTGGTCCACTTCTCTGTGAGGGTGGGCTTGTGGTCGCCACTCTCTCCTTTCGTGAAGACGGGCAGTGTGCGCTCCTCTTCTTTCTTCTTCTGCTCTTCCTCATCGTTGCTCTGTTGGTCCTTGGCATAGACAGACCTCCAGCCTGGATCTAAGATGGTCTTTCCGGTTACCTTGAACTCCACCTCCTCTACTTGTCCTGTCACGATGGTTTGGGCAAACTTGCAATCTGGATAGAATACGGCGATAAAGCGTTTCGCCACGAGGTCGAACACATTCCTCTCTGCGTCAGACAGTCCCTGTGGAGGTACACCAGTAGGAATGATGGCATGGTGGTCGGTCACTTTCGACGAGTCGAACACCTTCTTCGTCTTAGGCAAGGGCTTGCCTCCGAGGGGCTTGATGAGCTCGGCGTAGGGGGCGACGCCGCTGAACTTGGTCTGGAACAGGCCATTCAGCGTCTGAGGACACTTCGGATAGATGTCGTCAGATAGAAAGGTTGTGTCGACACGCGGATAAGTGGTGAACTTTTTCTCATAGAGGCTTTGGATGAGATTCAGTGTCATTTCGGCCGAATAAGAGAATTTCTTGTTGCATTCTACCTGCAGCGATGTGAGATCGTAGAGCGACGGCGGTTGTTCTTTACCGTTCTTCTTCTCCACTTTTGTCACGGTGAAAGGCTTGCCTTCGATGGTAGAGAAGGCAAGCTCACCTTCTTCCTTTGTGGTGAATTTCCCCTTAGTGGCGGTGAAGGTGGTGTCGCGATACACCGTCGCCAATACCCAGTATGGCTCTGGCTTAAAATGGTCGATCTCATACTGGCGGTTCACGATGAGGGCGAGGGTGGGGGTCTGCACACGGCCGATGGAGAGCACCTGCCGGTTCTGACCGTATTTAATGGTATAGAGACGTGTGGCGTTGATACCGAGCAGCCAGTCTCCAACAGCACGGCTCAGACCTGCCATATACAGCGACTGGTATTCCTGCTGGTCTTTCAGCTGTGCAAAGCCTTCACGGATGGCCTCGTCGGTCATCGACGAGATCCACAGACGCTTCACTGGACAGGTGGCCTGGGCCTTTTGCATCACCCAACGCTGGATGAGTTCACCCTCCTGTCCGGCGTCACCACAATTGATGATGCTGTCTGCACTCTGCATCAGTTTCTCTATGGTGGCGAACTGCTTCTTCACTCCCTGGTCTTCCTTCACCCTGATGCCGAAACGCTGAGGAATCATCGGAAGAAAGTCCAAACGCCATTCTTTCCATACGACTGTGTAGTCTTCGGGCATCTTTAGCTCGCACAGGTGACCGAAGGTCCATGTCACCTGATATCCGTTACCTTCCATATACCCATCGTGCGAGCTGTTCGCACCGATAATCCGGGCGATGTCACGTGCCACACTGGGTTTCTCTGCGATGCAGACAATCATACGTTTTTGTTCTGTTTATATCTCGTTATTGCGATAATTGCGTGCAAAATTACAAAAAAAACTCCATACCTCATGATTATTTCACAAAAAATTCGTACTTTTGCCCCCCGAAAGTATAGATGAAACTGATTATATATGAATATGAATGTATGTACAATGAGACGAGGGCTGCTGATATGGGCGCTCCTTCTGACACTGGTTCCGGTCAGTGCGAAGGTGCGTGTCATGCTTATTTCCGACCCTCATGTGATGAGTCCGGAACTGATTATCAACAAAGGTGAAGCCTTGGATAACACCAACCGTCTCGACCGTAAACTCAATGATTACAGTAGCGCTATCTTCGACGAGGTCATTGCCATCGCCCTGAAGGAGAAACCGGATCTCTTCCTAATCTCCGGTGATCTGACAAAGGACGGTGAGTTGCTGAGTCACCAGTATGTTGTTAAGAAACTGTATGAGCTGAAGGAGGCTGGCATCAAGGTCTTTGTCGTCCCAGGAAACCACGATATGGGCACAGCGAATGCCTACTATTATGACGGCTCCCTGATTCATACGGCCGAGACGATCAATACGAGTCAGTTTGCGGAAATGTACAAGGACTTCGGCTATGGTGCAGATATAGAACAGGAACCCACCACGCTGACGTGGTGCTGTGAACCGTTTGACGGTCTGGTGCTCATCGGCATCGATACCGGTCACGAAGGCTCTCCCCTGAATGGCGTGATCTCTCATGCCACCTACAATTGGGTGCAACAGCGGGCAAAGACTGCCACTGCGGCAGGCAAGCAGGTGGTGGTGATGATGCACCACTCCTTGTTCCCACATGTGACCCATGCCGAAAAGGTCAGTTCTACCTATGCCGTGAAGTTGGGCTTGCCCAATGGTAACGGCGGCTACACCTATTATAGTTATAGCACCCTGCGCAACCATCTGGCTGATGCAGGTGTGGGTGTCGTGCTCACTGGTCATGTGCATGCCACTGATATCGCTAAGGATGGGAACAAAGACCTGACGCGCACCATTCACGATATCAGTACGGCGACCTGTGCGGCCTATCCCAATCCCTATCGCCTGCTGACAATCAACGATGACGAGACAATGAGCATCCGGACACGTTACATTACAGAGTTGCCAGGCGTCGAGGATTTCCAGGCTCTTGCCAAGGAGCGTATGTTCACAAGTCTGAAGAATCTTGCCTTCATGTATATTCACGATGATGAGGCGGCTGATATTTTATCGGAGCTGTTTGTGTTGCATGTGTGTGGTGACGAACCTGAGAATCCGCGTACTCAGGAACTCGTGGATGCTTATGAGGAGCATTTGCCGGAGTTGATGGCTGACTATCAGGTCAATTATTACCTCCATACATACGGTGTGACCTTCGACGAAATGAATGCGATGGTCTATGGTTTGCTAGAGGACATGACTAACTATGGTGATCCTGAACGGGAGAGCTCTGCTGAAGACCTGAATACCACCATTCCTATCCGCGGAGACGGCTGGACAGCCATCAAGGGTGTGAAGGCAGGAGACAGGAGTCAGGAGTCAGAAGTCGGGAGACAGGAGACAGGAGACAGGAGTCAGGAGGGGTGGTACACCCTTCAAGGCCAGCGTGTTGCAAAGCCTTCGCGTAAAGGTATCTATATCCATAACGGAAAGCTGGTACTCCATTAACAGATACTTCATTAATTAACATAAACCAAATTATTGACATGAGAAAGAAAACCATTAAAATGAGAACACTGGCGGTGATGCTGGCAGTGTTCAGCAGTGTTGCCGCCATGGGCCAAAGCCAACAGGTGGAGCAGGTGGTCCAACAGGATCAGACGGAGCAGGAACAAAAGAAGTCTGAACCTGACTGGCTGAAAGATTTCACGAGCCGTATCACCCTCAACGGTTATGCCCAAGGCGGCTGGTCCTATCAGGACATCAACGGCAAAGGTACAAACTTCTACAACCTTAAACGTACACTTCTCTGGGCGAAGGCCCGCATCACTGACCGCTGGTCGTTTATGTTCATGCACGATTTCTCCAGCTGTGTTCAGGAATACTACACCGACTATCGCATCACTAAAGACAACTCCCTGACTGTCCGCTTCGGACAGTTCAAGCACTCCTATTCGATGGAGAACCCGCTGTCTCCCACACAACTTGAACTTATCGACGTCTATTCCCAGGCCGTGCTCTATCTGGCCGGTGAAGGACCCGATCCCCTCAACGGCGTGAACTACGGCCGTGACATGGGACTTGAACTCTATGGTGAACTCGCCAAGGGAGCTATCCGCTATAACCTCGCCCTGATGAGCGGACAGGGTATCAACCGCAAGGATCTGAACAACCAAAAAGACTTTATCGCCAAACTCGAGGTGCGTCCGATAGACGGCCTTCGTATCGTGGCTTCAGGTTATCTCGGCACGGGCTGTGCCGTGAATACTGCAGCCTGGAATCCCGACATTCAGGTGGGCGACAACTACAAGCGCGACCGTTACTCGGTGGGTGCCGAATACAAGACGGCTCCTTACTCACCGGCTAAATACAAAGAGGCTCGTCCTGCCAGCATCCGTGCAGAGTGGCTGGGAGGTAAGGACGGTGAAGTGGGCAGCATGGGTGGCTACGTCACCACTGCTATCCCCGTCGTCGATGCCCTCGACATCGTGGCTTCAGGTGAGACCTTCGACCGTAACACGAAGGTGGACGGCTGGGATCAGACGAACCTCACCATCGGCATCCAGTACTGGTTCTACAAGAAGTGCCGCATGCAGCTGCAGTATACCCGTTGTCTCTGTGGCGAGAATATCAGCACGAAGGATTACAACTGGGTCCAGGCCCAGATGCAGGTCGCTTTCTAATTAATTCGAAATAACTTAATATCGAAATAACGCAATAACGAAAATGATCATAAAAGTTCTTTTAACGGTAATTTTCCTGGTCGTGATGGTAGGCGTGGGAGTGTACTCGCGCAAGCAGGCCAGCAGTGTTGACGGTTTCGTGTTGGGAGGTCGTGCAGTCGGTCCGTGGCTCACTGCCTTTGCCTTCGGAACCTCTTATTTCTCCGCCGTGGTCTTTGTGGGCTACGCAGGACAGTTTGGATGGCGCTATGGTATGTCGAGTGCCTGGATCGGTATCGGCAATGCCATCATCGGCTCCCTTCTGGCATGGATCATCCTGGGCCGTCGCACGAAGCTGATGACACAGCATATCGAGTCGCGTACGATGCCCGACTTCTTCGGCACACGTTTCTCTGACCAGGGGCTGCGCGTAGCTGCTTCGATCATCGCCTTCGTGTTCCTGATTCCCTATACCGCAGGTGTCTACAGCGGCATCTCCCGCCTTTTCGAGATGGGCTTCGACATCCCCTATGAGTATTGTGTGGTTATCATGTCGATCCTCACCGCTGTCTATGTGATCATCGGCGGCTATAAGGCGACGGCCATGAACGACTTCATCCAAGGCATCATCATGCTCTTCGGCATCGTTGCCGTCATCCTCGCCGTGCTGAATGCACAGGGTGGCCTGACGGCTGCCATCGACAAGCTCGCAGCAATCCCTTCCGATGCCGATCCCAACGTGAACGGAGGTTTCGCCACATGGTTCGGTCCCGATCCCTGGGGACTGCTGGGTGTGGTCATCCTTACCTCACTCGGTACGATGGGTCTGCCCCAGATGGTGGGTAAGTTCTACTCCATCACCGACGAGAGCGCCATCAAGCGCGGCACGGTCATCTCCACCATCTTCGCCTTTATCGTGGCCGGCGGCTGTTATTTCCTCGGCGGCTTCGGACGTCTCTATGATCCCGTCATCAACGAGGCAACGGGTAAGATCGCCTTCGACTCGATCGTGCCTGCGATGCTCGTCACTCTCCCCGACGTGCTCATTGCCCTTGTGGTACTGCTCGTGCTTTCGGCTTCGATGTCGACGCTGGCCTCGCTGGTGCTGACATCCAGTTCAACGATGACCCTCGACCTTATCTATCGCGACAAGAAATCACTGCCTGGTGAGGTGGAGGACGGTACCATCGACGATATCGTGGCTGAGAAGATCGAGCGTCGTAAGGTGGTGGTGATGCGTGTGCTCATCATGTTCTTCATCGTCATTTCGCTGCTCATCGCCCTGAATCCCCCGACGTTCATCGCCCAGCTCATGGGCATCTCGTGGGGCGCATTGGCCGGTGCCTTCCTTGCTCCGTTTATGCTGGGCCTCTACTGGCGTGGGGTGACGACGACTTCCGTCTGGGCCTGCTTCATCTGGGGCGTGGGTCTTACGGTGGTCAACATGCTTGCCGGTAACCCCATCAATCCCATCAACTGCGGTGCCATTGCGATGGTCGGCGGATTCCCTGTCGTCTGGCTCGTCAGCCTCTTCACGAAGAAACTCCCGATGACCACAGTCGAAAAGATCTTCGAGTGCTATAAGTAATTTTTAGTCCCGCAGCCGAGCGCTGCGGGACTTTTTAATACCACTTTGCAACTCAGTTGCACTGAAATATCCGTACCTTTGCAGCGTGAAATCAAAGAAACTGCAAAGATATGGCACATTTACATGAACATCATCACGACGAATGCTGCTCCCATGAGCACCATCACGATCATCATCACGACCACGAGGCCCATGAGTCTCACGGCCACCATCACGAACATGAAGGTCATGAGCACCATCATCACGAGCACTCCCTAAAGAAACAGCTCTGGCTCATTATCACTACTGTCATCCTTTTGATCCTCGCGGTCCTCATCGAGCATTATCCATTATCCATTATCCATTATCCATTAAATAAGTGGCAACTGCTACTTGTCTACCTCGTCCCTTACCTCCTCATCGGTCATGAGACGCTCCACGAGGCTTGGGAAGGCATTACCCACGGCGACGCCTTCAACGAGCATTTCCTCATGTCCGTCGCCACTATCGGCGCCCTGCTCATCGGCTTCCTCCCCGGCGCCGAGACACAGTACCCAGAGGCCGTCTTTGTGATGCTCTTCTTTCAGGTCGGTGAACTCTTCGAGGGCTACGCCGAGGGTAAGTCCCGCGACAGCATCGCCCACCTGATGGACATCCGTCCCGACATCGCCCACGTGGACGGAAAAGATCTCAGTCCGGAGGACGTCGCCGTGGGCTCGGTCATCGTTGTAAAGCCTGGTGAGAAGGTGCCTTTGGACGGTGTGGTGGTCGAGGGCACGTCGGCCCTGAATACCGTAGCCCTGACGGGTGAGTCGCTGCCCCGTGTCGTGAATGTCGGCGACGAGGTGATCTCCGGTTGTGTGAACCTCTCCGGCGTCCTCCGCGTCCGTACCACGAAGGCCTTTGGCGAGAGCACCGTCTCGAAGATCATCTCCCTTGTGGAGCATGCCGGCGAACGGAAATCCCAAAGCGAGACCTTTATCACCCGCTTTGCCCGCATCTATACGCCCATCGTGGTCTTTGCCGCCCTCGCCCTCGCCGTCATCCCGCCGTGTATATCATTTATCATTTATCATTTGTCATTTAGCGAAGCGCTCTCAGCCTTCGCACCTTGGCTCTATCGGGCTCTGATGTTCCTCGTCGTCTCCTGTCCCTGTGCACTTGTCATCAGCGTGCCCCTCACCTTCTTCGGCGGCATTGGCGGTGCCTCGCGGAAGGGTATCCTCGTCAAGGGTGCAAACTATATGGACGTACTGGCAAAGGTGGATACCGTTGTCTTCGACAAAACTGGCACCCTCACCTACGGTCAGTTCGCCGTTGAAGCACTGCACCCCGACGCCTGCGACGAGCATGAACTCCTCCACCTTGCCGCTCATGTCGAGCACTTCTCCACCCATCCCATTGGTGCTGCCTTGCGTGATGCTTTTCCTGATGAGGCTACGGACGGTTGTGTGGTAAGCAATGTCGAAGAGATTGCCGGTCATGGCATTCGAGCAAAGGTAGGGGACAAGATCATCTGTGTGGGTAACACGAAGATGATGGATGCCGTCGGTGCGAAGTGGCGCGACTGCCACCATATAGGAACCATTATCCATGTGGCTATCGATGGTGAATATGCCGGACATATCGTCATCAACGACCAGATCAAGTCCGACAGTGCCGAGGCCGTTGCTGACCTGAAGTCTCTTGGTGTCGCCCGTATCGTTATGCTGACAGGCGACCGCAAAGAGGTGGCCGACCATGTGGCAAAGGAACTTGGCTTGTCAGAATATCACGCTGAGCTATTGCCGGCTGATAAGGTGGCCTCCATAGAACAACTTTCTCGAAAATCAACTATCGCCTTCGTCGGAGACGGCATCAACGATGCCCCTGTGCTTGCCCGTGCCGATGTCGGCATTGCGATGGGCGGTCTTGGAAGTGACGCGGCCATCGAGGCTGCCGACGTGGTGCTGATGGACGACAAACCCTCGAAGGTCGCCCTCGCCATCCGCATCGCCTGCCGCACCTTAGGCATCGCCCGTCAGAACGTGGCCTTCGCCATTGGTGTGAAGGTGGCCGTGCTCATCCTCGCCGCCGTCGGAATCGCCACGATGTGGCTCGCCGTCTTCGCCGACGTGGGTGTCACCGTCCTTGCCGTCCTCAACGCCATGCGAGCCCTGAGAGCATAAAAAGATACCCCCGCCGGTTCGGCGGGGGTATTAATTTTAATAGGCGTGATCGGTCTTGATCTCGTCTTTGTCGAGTTTCTTTCTGTCGATGGCGCGCCAACAGTAGACGATGTAGGCGAGCACGAACGGAACGAGCAGCGAGACGTAGAACATCGTGGTGAGCGTGAACTCACTGCTGCAGGAGTTCGAGAGCGTCAACGACGACTGGAGATCGGCGGTGGAAGGATAGTAGGCGGTGTTGTTCCAGGCACAGCAGAGTAGGAGTGCGAGCACCGTCAGCACCGTACCGATGCCAGCAGGCCAGATTCCGCCATTGTAGTTCTTTGAGACGATTGTCTTACCGATGCCGAAGAGCACGAGTACGACACCAATCAGGAGGATGACCGTCAGATACCACATGTCAAGGAAATTCGTCAGATACTTGTAGGGCTCCATGTAGATGAAACCGAACTCGTTGACGGCATAGCCATCTTTCAGCAGAAGATGGACGAGGTAGGCGACGAAGAGGATGACGAAAGGTACGGCGGCACCGATGAGACGGACGCTGCCACGACTACGGATATCCTCGTCGTTCACATTATTCATCACATAGAGGATACCCAGTACCCGTGCGAGGAACACCACGGCAAAGCCAAGCACGAGCACCCAGGGATTGAGCAGGGCGTCGAGGCCGTGAGAGGCATTCGCCCAGCGGGAGATGATCGGCGTGATGGCACCGGCATCGATGAGGTTGTTCTTCTCGACGATGAAGTTCGAACCCTCGAAGAAGGTGGCTACGGCACCGCCCAGCAACAATGGTCCGACAATACCGTTGAGGGTAAGGAAGAACTGGAACGTCTTCGGTCCGAGAATGTTGCCGATCTTGTTCTGGAACTCATAGCTGACGGCCTGCAGGACGAACGTGAAGAGGATGATCATCCAGAGCCAGTAGGCCCCGCCGAAGCTGGTGGAGTAGAAGAGGGGGAATGAGGCGAAGAAGGCACCTCCGAACGTGACCAGCGTGGTGAACGTGAACTCCCACTTTCGGCCTGTGGAGTTGTAGACGAGACGCCGGCCTTCTTCCGTCTGACCCAGACTGCGGGCTACGGAGTTGGCTCCCTGCACAAACAACAGAAATACCAATAGTGCTCCTAAAAGCGATACAATGAAGCACCAATAGTGCTGTAAGAATTCGTATGACATAGTTCTTTATATTTTTTGTTTTGAACAAGGATTTATGGATTAAATGGATGTTCCCATTATGGTAGGTTCCTTTAATCCTTGTTTTTATGATTCAATTTCCGGGCCTTTCTTGATCTGTTTCAGCAGGATGTTGATCTCGACGGCGAGCATCAGGGTGAAGAGGAAAAGGAAGAGGAAGAAGGTCAGGGCGACGCTGCCGGCATTGAGGTCGGAAACCGCAGCCCATGTGGGTAGCATGTCCTGGATGGTCCAGGGCTGACGTCCGAACTCTGCCACGAGCCAGCCGCTCTCAGAGGCGATATAGCCCAGTGGGATGAGGGCGATGGCCACCCAATAGTGCCAGGCGGGGAGACTCTCGATAGAGCGTTTCTTCCAGAGTGCCTTCGGGAACTTGTACACGCCGGCGAGGATGACGGCGAAGAAAAGAATGAACAGACAGCCCAATCCCACCATGATGCGGAATGACCAGAAGTTCACGGGGATGAAGGGCACGATATCGTTCTTGTCCTTGATATAGCCGTACCCGAAGTAGGGCATGTTCTCCTGCAGCACCTTCAGATGGGCGGCGGCTGTCGAACCGTCGTCGCTGGAGTTGAACTTCGCCTCGCGGTAGGCAGCGAGGGCTTCGATGGCTTTCTTGCCGCGCTCGATCTTCTCGTCGATGGGCAGTTCCACCTTGCCGTCGGGCGTGGTGTAGCCGTTGAGGATATCGTTGATGCCAGGCACGAAGCCGTGGATGTCGTTCGTAGCCATGAACGAGAGGGCGTAGGGCATCTCGATCTTCAGCGGGGCAGACTCTTCGTTGGCATAGTCAGGCTGAGCAAAGGGATTCACCCAGGCCACAGCCGTGAGACCTACGTCCGTACCGCCGTTGTAGAGGGCCTCCATGGCCGCGAGTTTCATGGGCTGCACGGCGGCCACATCCTGTGCAGACTTATGACCAGTCATGCCTGCGAGCAAGGCTCCGACGAGTCCCACCCAAGCACCGATCTTCATGCTCTCGATGGCGAGCTTTGTGTCGCGCTTCTTCATCAGGTACCAGCAGCAGACGCCCACACAGAACACGGCGCCGATGATCCAGGCAGAGGTGACGGTATGGCAGAACTTGCCCACGGCGAAGGGCGAGAGGGCAACATCGGCAAACGACACCATCTCGTTGCGCATCGTGTCGGGATTGAACTCACAGCCCACGGGATACTGCATCCAGGCGTTGGCCACGAGGATCCACCAGGCGGATATGGTCGCTCCCAAGCCCGTGAGCCAGGTGGAGGCAAGGTGGAAGCCCGGCGATACCTTCTTCCAGCCGAAGTACATGACGGCCACGAAGGTCGACTCCATGAAAAAGGCGACGATACCCTCGACAGCCAGCGGGGCGCCGAAGATGTCACCCACGAACCAGGAATAGTTCGACCAGTTGGTGCCGAACTCAAACTCGAGGATGATACCTGTGGCGACACCCATCGCGAAGTTCACACCGAAGAGTTTCTGCCAGAACTTCGCTGCCGTTTTCCAGAACTCATCCTTCGTACGATAATAATAGGTCTCTGCGATGCCCATGATGACCGCCAGTCCGAGGGTCAGGGGCACGAAGAGCCAATGGTAGATTGCCGTGAGGGCGAACTGCGCTCTTGACCAGTCGATGGTCCCGGCATCAATGTTTAGAAATAGGTTGTTAATCATACATAAATTATTTAAAGACATTTTTTAGTCAGGTGCGGCGCGGTCGGTGAGTTCGGTGGCTACGTAGCCCGCTTCGTCGCCGGCGGCGTGGGTATTGAGGAAGTTGGGGAAGAAGAACAGCTTCAGCACCACAAAGATGATGAACAGCTTGATGAGGATAATCGCCCATAACGTCCGTCCGAGCCGCATGGAGCGGAACCCGTCGGCGTAGAGGTCGTAGACTCGGTAGAGAAAACTGTCCTTTCGCATAGGCATCATCATCTTTGACACCGCAAATATAGATATTTTCTTTGAAATGACCAAACATTTATTAAAATTCTTTGCCGTTTCATGGGAAATGAGTATCTTTGCACCCGATTTTATATATAATAAGGTGTCAAGAATGAAAAAATATTTGCTGCCGTTGATGTCGCTGGTGATCCTCGCCCTGATAGCCGGGGCGGTGTGGCTCTTCCTGAACCTCCAGGAACAGAAGCAGGTTAACCATGACATGCAGGAACTGGCCGCCCTCGACAAGCAGGAGATGGAGAACGAGTATGAGCGCTTCGCCCTGCAATACAGTGAGATGAAGACACAGATCAACAACGACTCCATTATCGCCCAGCTCACCCAGGAGCAGCTGCGAACGCAACAGCTGTTGGAGGAACTGAAGAAGGTGAAGGCCGACGATGCCCGTGAGATAGCCCGTCTGAAGCGCGAGCTCGCCACCGTGCGGGCCGTGCTGCGCGACTATGTGATGCAGATAGACTCGCTGAACCGCCTGAATGAGAACCTGAAGCGGGAAAACACCCGTGTGACGGCCGAACTCGAACAGCGTACGCAGCAGGTGGTTGGTCTGAGCAGTGAGAAGGCGTCGCTCTCTGAGAAGGTGGCCATCGCCGCCCAACTTGACGCGACGAACATCAGCCTGTCGCTGCTCGACAAGAAAGACAAGGTGATGAAGAAACCGAAGCTGAAGGACTGCCGGAAGATGCAGGTCAGCTTCACCATCTCCCGCAATGTGACGGCCTCCAACGGCAACCGTACCGTCTATGTGCGTATCCAGAACCCAGGTGGCAACGTGCTCGGCGGCGGTGGCACGTTCCCCTTCGAGAACCGCGACATCGAGTGCTCGGCCCGCAAGGTGGTGGAGTACACAGGAGAGGAAACAAGCGTGTCTGTCTTCTGGCCTGTCACCCAGGTGCTCGAGAAAGGACAGTATCGTGTCTCAATCTTCGCCGATGGCCACATGATCGGCTCACGGACATTTAATTTTGAATAACGACCACTAATTAAACGAATTAACACTGTGCGCAGCCAAAATTAGTGAAATTCGTGGTTTAAGTGGTTAAAATAGAAAAATATATATGGTAAAAAGATTATGTATTGTTCTGCTTTTTGGGGTGGCGTTGCCTGTCAGCGCCCAGCGGTTGCTGACGCTCGACAGCTGTCGGGCGATGGCCCTGCGCAACAACAAGCAGATGGGTGTGGCGAAGGTGAAGCAGGACATTGCGGAGAATCTCCGCAAGTCGGCGCGCACCAAATACATGCCGCACATCAGTGCCCTCGGCACGTATCAGTACACCAGCCGGGAGATCTCCCTGCTCAACGACGTGCAGAAGGCCACACTGCCCCATCTGGGCGATGCGATGGCAGGTGGGCTGCAGGCTGACCTTGCCAAGTTCACAAGTGCTCTGCCAATGGAGAACATCAACTTTATGCTGGGTTCGATGGGTCTGAAACTGGAAGACCTGCAGAAATTCAGTCATGAGGAGATGGAGAAGTTCAGTGGCCAGCTGAACGGTATCGGACAGAGTCTGGTCGATGCCCTCGACACCGATACGCGCCACCTCTTTGCAGGAACGGTGATGGTAGTCCAGCCTGTCTTCCTCGGTGGAAGCATCATTGCCCTGAACAAAATGGCCGACATCAACGAGGAGATGCAGGAAAACTCCGCCGAGGCCCGTCGCCAGACCACGCTCTACAATACGGACAAGGTCTATTGGCAGGTGGTGTCGCTGAAGCACAAGCAGCGTCTGGCCCAGGGCTATCTCGACCTCGTGCAGAAACTCTCTTCCGACGTGAACAAGATGATTGCCGAAGGTGTTGCCACCCGTAGCGACGGACTCTCCGTCGAGGTGAAGGTGAACGAGGCGGAGATGACGCTCCAGAAGGTGAACGACGGTCTCGTGCTCTCGAAGATGCTCCTCTGTCAGACCCTCGGCCTGCCCCTCGATGAGGCTGTCACGCTGGCCGACGAGGACAGTGAGAACATCGCCGTGGTGGAGTTGACACCCGAGCTTGACGTGGCGACGGCTGTGGAGAACCGTCCCGAGCTGAAGCTGCTCGAGGGTGGCGTGAGGCTCTCCAAGCAGGTGACCAACGTCCTCCGGGCAGCTCATCTGCCGATGGTCGCTCTGACGGGCGGCTATAGCGTGACGAACCCCAGCTTGTTCAACGGCTTTGAACGGAAGTTCAGGGGATTCTGGAATGTCGGCGTCGTCGTGCGTGTCCCCATCTGGAACTGGGGCGACGTGATGTATAAGGTGCGTGCCTCGAGGGGTGCTACCAGCATCGCCAACCTTGAGTTGCAGGAAGCCCGCGAGAAGATTGAGTTACAGGTGAACCAGAACACTTTCCGTGTGAACGAGGCAAACAAGAAGCTCACGATGGCACAGTCGAACATCGCCCGTGCCGACGAGAACCTCCGTACCGCAAACCTCGGCTTCCAGGAGGGTGTCATCAGTCCCACCACCGTGATGGAGGCTCAGACGGCCTGGCTGCAGGCACAGTCGCAGAAGATCGACGCCGAGATCGATGTCCGTCTCTCACAGGTCGACCTCCAGAAATCCCTTGGTATCTTAGAATAAAATTTAAAATAAAATATTATGTCAGCAAAAACCCAACATAACAACATTCTGCTTGCCGTTGCAGGCTTTATCGCAGTTGTGATCATCGTGGCCCTCATCGGATTCCTCGCCCTCGACCGTACTCCCGACGTCATCCAGGGGCAGGTGGAAGTTACCGAATACCGTGTGTCAAGTAAGGTGCCTGGCCGTATCCTCGAACTCCGTGTGAGTGAGGGCGATTACGTGAAGGCCGGAGATACCCTCGCTATCCTCGACGCCCCCGACGTGCGTGCGAAGATGGAGCAGGCCCGCAGTGCCGAGAGTGCTGCCGCCGCCCTCGAGCTGAAAGCCCAGAACGGTGCCCGTAAGGAACAGATCCAGGGTGCCTATAATGTCTACCAACAGGCGAAGGCCGGCTTTGAAATCGCCGAGAAGTCCTATCAGCGCATCCAGCGCCTCTACGACGAGGGTGTGATGAGTGCCCAGAAACGCGATGAGGTCTATGCCAACTACAAAGCCATGGAGGCTCAGATGATGGCAGCCCAGAGCCAGTACGACATGGCTGTCAACGGTGCCCGCATGGAGGACAAGATGGCCGCTGCTGCCCAGGTAGGACGTGCCAAGGGTGCCGTGCAGGAGGTGAACAGCTATATCCACGAGACGGTGCAGATCGCCCAGAAGGAGGGTGAGGTCGCCAATATCTATCCGAAGGTGGGCGAGCTCGTCGGCACAGGCTCTCCCATCATGTCGATTGCTGTGATGGACGACATGTGGGGCACGTTCAACGTGCGTGAGGACCAGCTCAACGGCATGCAGGTGGGCTCGGAGTTCACCGCGTTCGTACCCGCCTTCAACAAGGAGGTCAAGATGAAGGTCTATTACCTGAAGGACCAGGGCTCGTATGCCGTGTGGAAGGCCACGAAGGCCAACGGCCAGTACGACCTGAAGACCTTCGAGGTCAAGGCCCGTCCCGTTGAGAAGCTCGACGGCCTCCGTCCTGGCATGTCACTGATTATTAAATGAAGTGTTTTAGTTTAATCTGGACGGTCGCTCGGCGTGAATGCAAGATTCTGTACGTGAATCGCATTTACTTCTTCAGCATGGTCATCTTTCCCCTGTTGACGATGGTGTTTTTTACCACGTTGATGAAAGACGGCCTGCCGCAGGACATGCCTGTGGGCGTTGTCGATCTCGACAATACCTCCACCACCCGTACGTTGGTGCAGAAGCTCGACGGCTTCCAGGGCTCGCAGGTCGTGGCCCATTACCCGTCGGTGGCAGCGGCCCGTCACGCCATCCAGCAGAACGAGATCTACGGCTTCCTCTATATCCCGAAAGGCACGACAGACCAGCTGCTCTCCTCCCGCCGTCCCAAGGTGTCGTATTACTACAGCCAGGTGTCGATCTCAGGCGGTTCGATGGTCATGAAGGACCTGAAGACCGTCGCCACCCTCGGTAGTGCGGGCGTCGGCCAGGCCACGCTTAGTGCCAAGGGCATGACGCCGCAGCAGATTCAGGCGTTTCTCCAACCCGTCAGGATCGACCTCCATCAGGTGGCCAATCCCTGGGGCAGCTACAATGTCTATCTCTCCACCGTCTTTGTACCTGGCGTGATGATGCTCTTCATGTTCCTCATCTCAGCTTATTCGTTAGGTATGGAGCTGAAATTCGGCCGTGGTAAGGAGTGGCTCGGCAAAGCCGACAACAACATCGTCGTCGCCATCCTTGGTAAGTTCCTGCCCCAGGCGCTCATCTTCCTCGCGCTCATCTTCTTCTACGAATATTACATCTACTGCGTCCTCGACTTCCCCCATCAGGGCGGGTTATGGAAGATCACCCGTCTGGCTTTGCTCGAGGTGTTCAGCTCCATCGGCTTCGGCATCTTTATCTTCGGCCTGATGCCGTCGCTGCGCATGTCGATGAGCATCTGTTCGCTGTGGGCCATGCTCGGCTTCTCCATGGCGTGTTCCGCCTTCCCTATGATGGGCATGGACGGTCCGTTGCAGTCGCTCACGTGGCTCTTCCCCCTGCGCCATTATTATATGCTCTATCAGATCACCGTCTTCAACGGCTTCCCGCTGCTCGACGCGTGGTTCCACTTCGTGGCGCTCGTGGCATTCATGCTGTCGCCATGGTTCGTCATCTACAAGATCAAAAACGCAATGCTCACCTATGTCTATATTCCGTAAGATATATAATTGGTTACAGGATGCTGCCTACGTGTGGCGGTATGAGATCTCGCAGGTGATCCGCGACGAGGGCGTGTTGCTGTTCTGTCTTGTCGTGCCGTTGCTCTATCCGATGCTCTATTCGTGGATATACAACAACGAGGTAGTCCACGAGGTGCCCGTCGCCGTGGTCGATCTGTCGCACTCCCATCAGTCGCGCCAGTTCATCCGCATGTGCGATGCCTCGCCCGATGTCTATGTTGCCTATTACGCTGTCGATCTCGACGACGCCCAGTCGCTCGTCAGCCGGCAGGTGGTGAAGGGCATCTACTTCATTCCCGAGGACTTTGCCACCCACCTGAACCGTCTCGAGCAGGGCACCATCAGTGTCTACTGCGACATGGCGCTCATGCTCACTTACAAGGCCATCTACCAGACGGCGATGGCTGTCTCGCAGGAGATGGGGGCGGAGATACAAAAGAAACTGGCGGGCAACTATACCGTCCGTGAAGACCTCATAACCACCAGCCCGTTGGAGGTGGAAGATGTATCCATCTTCAATCCTCAGGGCGGCTATGGCTCCTCCGTCCTGCCGGCAGTGCTCATCCTCATTATCCAGCAGACCCTCGTGCTCGGCATTGGCCTTGCGGCAGGCACTGCCCGCGAGCGCAGCCGTTACAGCGACCTCGTGCCCATCCACCGTTGCTACTCGTCGGTCATGCGCATCATCAGCGGCAAGGCCCTCTGCTATCTCATGGTCTATGCCGTCATGGGCACCTTCCTCATCCTCGTCGTGCCGCGGATATTCCACTTCCCGCAACTCGCCGCCTGGCAGGATCTGCTGGCGATGATGATACCCTATCTGCTCTCGTGCGTGTTCTTCGGCATGACGGTGTCCTGTCTGGTTCACTATCGTGAGAATGTCATGCTGCTTGTGGTGTTCCTCTCGCTGCCGCTGCTCTTCATGAGCGGCATCTCGTGGCCGCAGTCCGCCATCCCAGGCTACTGGCAGGGCGTCTCTTGGCTTTTCCCCTGCACCTTCGGCATCCGGGCTTACACCCGTCTCAACTCGATGGGTGCCACTCTCGGCGATGTCGTCACCGAGGTGCGCTGCCTCTGGGCACTCGTGGTGTTCTATCTCTTCATGGCCTACCTCGTCTACGGCTTTGAGATGCGCCTTTCGCGTCGTCATGCCAAGGAACGCATGGACGTCCTCCAGAAGAAGCGCCAGGTCCGCTCAGTCTTAAAGGATAAGACAAAGACTCCCGAAACTTAGTGTTTCGGGAGTCTTTGTCTTTATTTCATGCCGACAATCTTCGTCTTGGGCTGTTCCCTGTTGCGGCGGTTGACGACGGTGACGACAGCCTGAGCCAGATTGATGAAGGCGAGGCCCGTGGCAGTATCACTGGTAAGGGCGGCAGGGGTGCCGGCATCGCTGTTGTCGCAGATGCTCTGCACAAGGGGAATCTGGGCGAGCAAGGGCACGTTCATTTCCTCAGCGAGGTGTTTGCAGCCTTCCTTTCCGAAGATGTAGTAGCGGTTGTCTGGCAACTCGGCGGGGGTGAACCACGCCATGTTTTCGATGAGTCCGAGGATGGGCACATTCACCTTCTCGTTGCGATACATGTCGATACCCTTGCGGGCGTCGGCGAGGGCTACCTGCTGGGGCGTCGAGACAATGACGGCTCCCGTGATGGGGAGCGTCTGCAGGAGCGTCAGGTGGATGTCGCTGGTGCCTGGGGGTGTGTCGAGGATGAAGTAGTCGAGCTCGCCCCAGTCGGCATCGGCGATGAGCTGCTTGAGGGCGCTCGTCGCCATGCCGCCTCGCCAGAGCGTGGCGGTGGTGGGGGAGACGAAGAAACCGATGGAGAGCAGTTTCACACCGTACTTCTCGATGGGACAGATGAGGTCTCGGCCGTCTTTCTTGACGGCATAGGGGCGTTCGTCTTCGACATCGAACATCTTGGGCATCGATGGACCGAAGATATCGGTGTCGAGCAGTCCCACGCGATAGCCTAAGCGTGCGAGGGCGATGGCGAGATTGGCAGAGACGGTGCTCTTGCCGACGCCACCCTTGCCGGAGCTGACGGCGATGATGTTCTTCACGCCAGGCAGCAGCTTCTCCACCTCAGGACGGGGCGCAGACTTGAACTCGGTGACGATCTCGACGTCGATGTCCTGTCCGTAGTGGTATTTGATGGCGGCCTCGGCGGCCTTGACGGTCGACTTGAGGAAGGGATCGGTGTCGCGGGGGAATTCCAGTACGACCTTCACCTTCCAGGGTTCTCTCTCCGTGGCGGGGGCGGCGACCGACGGGGTGTCAGCCACCATGCCGCTCTCCACAAGGTTCTTCTTCGTGCCGGCATACATCACCGTTGCCAGCGCATCCATAATCAGTTGAGGATATAAAGTCATTGCTTCTCCTTATAGCCGGTGACGTTCTTCCAGTCCTTATGGGCAATATAGACGGGCAGGCTGCCGCGCGGGATGATGAAGGCAGGCATACTGCCCTTGAAGGTGCTCTTGGAGATGGAAGGGGGAGCGGGGGAGTTGATGATCACTTCCTTGAGCGACGGACACTTGGCGAAGGCCGAGCCGCCGATCTTCTTCAGGGCCGTGGAGAGCTCCACCTGACTGAGCATGGTGCACTCCGTGAAGGCTTCGTTGCCGATGCTTGTGACACCTACGGGCAGTTTGATGCTCTGCAGCGAACTGCACTTCTTGAAGGCATCGCTGTCGATGCTAGTGAGGCTGACGGGCAGGTCGATGCTCTGCAGGCTGGCACACTCTTGGAAAGCCTTGTTGTCGATTTTCTTGACGCTGGCGGGCAGGGTGATGCTGCGCAGGGCGCTGCAACGGTAGAACGTCTTGCTGTCGACCTCCTGGATCATGCCGTTGATGGCCACGCTGTCGAGGGTGACACAGCCGGCGAAGGCGCTGCTGCCGATGGTCTTCACCATCATGGGGATGACAATCTGGCGCAGGCTGGTGCATTCTTCGAATGCACTCGAGCCGATCTTCGTCAGGCTGGTGGGCAGGTCAATCTGGCCTAATGCCTGGCACTTCTCGAAAGCGCTGCTGCCGATGGTCTTCACCGTGGCGGACAAACTGATGGAATCCAGACTGGTGCAGCCCTGGAAGCTGTTGGAGCCGATCTCGTCGATGCCGCCCTCGATGATGACATTCTTGAGGGAGATGCAGTTCTTGAAGACACCGCTGCCAAGCTTAGACAGCTTGTCGAAGCTGACGACCGCGAGGCTCTGGCACTCTTCGAAGGCGTTGCTGCCCAGCTTCTCCACCTTTGTCAGGTCGATCTGTGCGAGGCTCTGACAGCCCTCAAAGGCGGAGTTGCCGATCTCGTTGCAGTCCTCGGGCAGCTCAATCTGTGCGAGGCTCTTGCAGTTGCGGAAGGCGTCGGAACCGATGGCCTTCACACTCTCCGGGAGGGTGATGGTTGTGAGGCTCTCACACCCCTTGAAGGTGGTGTTGTCGATCTTCGTGATCTTAGCGATGATGTTGACATTGGCGAGTGCCTTGCAGCCGTTGAAGGCTTGCTTGCCGATGGACGTTACACCATCGGGAATCTCAATGGAGGTGAGGGCCTTGCAGTTCTCGAAGACTTCCTCACCGAGTTTCGTGACACCCTGTGGGATGGTGACAGAGGACAGGTTCTCGCAGCCCTTGAAGGTCTCGTCGTCGAGGACGGTCACGCTCTCGGGAATCTGGACTTCCGTGAGCGATGCGCAGTCTTCGAAGCAGCTCTTGCCGAGGCTGGTGATGCCTGAGGGCAGGACGACCTTCGTCAGTTTTCCGGCCCCCGAGAAGAGTCCGTTGGGAAGGGCGCTCGTTGGCAGGCCCTCCTTGCCCTCGGTAAAGACGGCCTCGGAGATGTCTACGCTGGTGACCACGCATTCGCCCTTCTTATCGCTGGCCTTGGTACGGCAGACGATCTGCTGGAACAGCTTGATGTCGGCAGAATTGAGCGGACCGCTGACCTTCAGTTCGGAGATCTTGAACTTCTCGTCGTTACTGATCTGTTGTGAGAGTTGTCCGACGGCTTCCACCGTCACATTCTTTGATACTTGTGCAGCAGCACATAAAGGTAAAAGGGTAAGAAGGTAAAAAGGTAAAACACCTTTTGCCAATCCCATTACCTTTGCCAATAATCGATAGTTTGTCATAATCTTCATTTTTTATTATTTTACCTTTTTACTTTTTTTACCTTCATTTCGCTTTGTCAAGTGAACTCCGCTTGGTGCGGTGGTAGGAGCGGTAGTTGTCGAGTTCTATCTCCACGTCGGGTTCTGCGAGGGTGCCTGTGCGGGGCAGTCGCCATTTCATATACTTGATGTTCAGCCCGCGGGCGATCCACATCGATTCGTAATAGGTTTGGATGGAAAGGAGTTCTTGCGGAATGTGGAATGTGGAATGTGGAATGAGATTACCATACAAATCTTCCGTCCTTGCGAGCACCGGCAGTGCGTTTTTCTCGACCATGTACGTTGTATAAGTGAAGAGGAAGTTGGAGTCGGTCTTCAGGTGGATAATGCCGCCGTCGACGAGGAAATGGCGGTAGCGCTCCATGAACCAGGTGGAGGTGAGGCGCTTGCGGGGATTCTTCATCTGGGGATCGGAGAAGGTGAGCCAGATCTCCTGCACCTCATCCTCGGCGAAGAAACGGTCGATGATTTCGATGTTCGTGCGGAGGAAGGCGACGTTCTTCAGACCTTCACGGAGGGCCTGGGTGGCTCCCGTCCACATGCGGGCGCCCTTAATGTCGACGCCGATGAAGTTGGTGTCAGGGTAAAGCTTGGCCAGTTCGACGGTGTACTCGCCCTTGCCACAGCCGAGTTCGAGGACGATGGGGTGGTCGTTGTGGAAATACGCATCACACCAGCGGCCCTTCATCTCAAAGGGAACATGTTCCACTACCGAAAAGGGGTATTGGAACACGTTCTCATAGGATGCCATATCGGCAAATTTCGCCAGCTTGCCTTTGCCCATTATTCAATGACTACGGTGGTCCAGCCGTGCTTGTCCTCGATCTCACCGTACTGGATGCCACGGAGGGTATCGAAAAGCTTCTTAGACATCGGACCGGGCTTCTCACCGAAGGAGTAGCGCTTGCCGGTATCGAGGTCGTCGATATAAGAGATAGGACTGATGACGGCAGCTGTTCCGCAGGCACCTGCCTCCTCGAAGGTCTCGAGCTCCTCTTCGGGGATGGGGCGACGCTCCACCTTCATGCCTAAGTCCTCGGCCACCTGCATCAGCGACTTGTTGGTGATGGAGGGGAGGATAGAGGTAGACTTCGGGGTGACATAGGTGTTGTTCTTGATGCCGAAGAAGTTAGCGGCACCGCACTCGTCCATGTATTTCTTCTCCTTGGCGTCGAGGTAGAACTCACAGGCGTAACCCTTCTCGTGGGCCAGGTTGTTGGCGAAGAGGCTGGCGGCGTAGTTACCACCCACCTTGTACTTACCTGTGCCGAGGGGAGCCGAACGGTCGTAGTCGCGGATGATCACATAAGGATTGGCTGCGAAACCACCCTTGAAGTACGGACCCACGGGCGTGACGAAGATAAGGAAGCAGTACTCCTTGGAGGGATGGACACCCACCTGGGCACTGGTACCGATGAGCAGCGGACGGATATACAGCGTGGCACCACTCTCATAGGTGGGGATCCACTCCTGGTTCAGACGTACCACCTTCTTCACCATTTCCGTGAAGAGCTCGGTGCTGACCTCAGGCATCATGATGCCGCGGCAGGTGCTCTGCAGACGGGCTGCATTCTCGTCGACACGGAAGATGCGCACCTTGCCGTCAGGACAACGGTAGGCCTTCAGGCCTTCGAAAGCCTCCTGGCCGTAGTGCAGGCAGGTGGCTGCCATGTGCAGGTTCAGATACTCGTCGGAGCAGACTTCGATCTCGCCCCATTTGCCATCGCGATAGTAACAACGCACATTGTAGTCGGTCTTCATGTAGCCGAACGACAGACTACCCCAATCTAAATTCTTCATATCTTTTTTGTTAAAGTTTCGATTCAGTTTGCAAAAGTACACAATTCGTGTCACATTCACAACATTTTCGGCAGAAAACTTACTTTTCGGCAAGGATTTTCTTGATTTCCTCGTCGGTCTTGGTCAGTTTGTCCTTGCAAAGCTTAATGAGCTCTTGGGCACGTTTCAACTGTTCCGACAGCTGGTCGATGTCGAGTTCGTCGTTCTCCATCTTGGTGACGATGGACTGCAGTTCCGCAAAGGCGGCTTCATATTTGATCTCTTCTTTAGACATAGTAACTTATTTTAGACAGAATAACTTTTAAAGACAAAATAACAGACTAACATATTTTAGACAGAAGGACATAAGAACATATATTTTCAGACAGAGTAACATATTAACAGATTTATTTGATGACGGTGGAATAGATGGTTCCGTTAGCGAGACGGGTCTCGATCTCGTCACCGGGAGTGAGGACGGAGGCATCGCGGACGGCATGACCATTGTGGAGGGTGATGCTGTACCCGCGTTTGAGGAGCAGGGCAGGGTCGAGACTCTTGACTTTCTCCTCGAAGAGTTGCAGGCGGTGATGCTCAGCCATTAGGCGACGGTCAAGCATAATCGGCATTTTCATTTCCAGGGCATTGATCAATGACTGTTGTGTGACGATGCTTTGTCTGATGGCGGTTGTCATACGGCTGTTGAGACTGTCAAGACGGGCTTCCTGACGGGTCTTCACGTTGGTGAAGAGTCTGGGCAATAGCTCGGCAAAGGTGGACAATCGCGACTTGTGAGAAGTCAGTTTCTGTTGTGCTAAGCGTACTATTTGTTCTTGGGCGTCGTTGATGGCGTCGAGCACCGTCTTCAGGTGGTCTATGAGCAGAGAGGCAGCGGCGGTAGGTGTCTTCACCCTGGTATGGCTCACCATATCGAGGATACTCTCGTCGCGGTCGTGGCCGATGCCGGTGATGATGGGCAAGGGGAAATTGGCCACGTTTTCTGCCAGTGCAAGGGTGTCGAAGCCGCTCATGTCGCTCGTGGCACCACCACCCCTTATAATAGCGACGCAGTCAAATTGTCCATTAAAAATGCGCTCCAGCGCATTGATGATGCTCTGCTCAACACCTTCACCCTGCATGATAGCGGGGAAGAGACGGGTATGGAACTGGAAACCGTAGGGATTGTCGGCAAGCTGGTTGCAGAAGTCACCGTAGCCTGCGGCTGTCTCGCTGCTGATGACAGCGATGTGCTGACAGAAGAGCGGGAGCTGGAGTTCCTTCTGCAAATCGAAGACGCCCTCGGCTTTCAATTGTCGGATAATTTCCTGTCGTTTGCGGGCCATGTCGCCCAGGGTGTAGGTGGGGTCGATATCGGTGACGATCCATGAGAAGCCGTAGGCCTCGTGGAACTGGGCATAGACCTTTAATAACACCTTCATGCCCACATGGAGCCGTTGTCCGGTGGTGCGCTCAAAGCCTGGACGGATGAGCATCCATTTTGTGACCCAGCATTTGGCGGAGGCTTTGGCGATGGGAGTGGCCGTGCGCTCGTCTTTCTGAATGAGCTCCATATAACAGTGACCATGAGACTCACGACATTCCGACAACTCTGCCTCTACCCAACACTCACTGGGCATCTCGTTCTCAATCACCTTGCTCACCAGACGATTAAGCTCGTAAAGGGTCACTATATTTTTACTACTACTCATATCTTCTTACGACAACTATGACAACTTGGACAACATTTTTCAGATGACATGTCATCTATTGACGTGGCTGGAAAAGTTGTCTTTGTTCTTCGCTGAGCGAAGCGGCAAAGCCGAGCGGTCATGGTTGTCGTTATTATTATAGTTGTTGTTTGCTTTCCCGATCATGTACGCACGCCAGAAGTTGGGGATGCCGTAGCCGAAGATATTGTCAGGTTCTTTGGCATTATTGCAGGTCTGTCGCACCAGTTCAATGATTTCCAATGCGGTCTTCTCTGGCAGGGCTTGCCACAGACAAGCCACGAGACCCGTCACCAACGGCGTAGAGAACGATGTGCCCATGTCTCTGACGATGCTGCCACGGCCTGAGATGAGTGCTGCAGGACTGCCTAGGGCCATGACATCGGGTTTTACACGACCGTCCTGGGTAGGTCCGACGCCGCTGAAGGGGGCGTTCTTTTTCTCCGGATTCACCGCGCCGACGGTGAGGATGTCGTTGGCATCGGCGGGGAAGGAGATTTTCTTCCACGGTCCCATGCCACTGTTACCGGCGGAGTTGACGAGGATGATGCCCTTCTTTGCCAGCATCGAGGCGGTACGCGAGATGAGTGCCGTCTTGCCGTCGAGGTCACGCTGGTGGTAGTAGGCGGGGGCCTCGTCGTAGTCGTTGTAGCCGAGGCTGCTGTTGATGATGTCGGCGCCTAAGGAGTCGGCAAACTCGGCGGCCATCGCCCAGTAGTCTTCCTCTACGGGCTGTTCTGTCTGCTGGTCTTCGCAGCGCAGCAGCCAGTAGCGGGCCTCAGGGGCGGTGCCGATGAGTACGTTGGGTTCGTTGAGGGCCATCGCAGAGAGCACTTTCGTGCCGTGATCCGTCTCCTGATAGAAAAACGGACTGTTGGGATAGACAAAGTCCTTGGTGCCAACGATGTTCGCCCGAGTAAAGGCAGGGATGACGTTCACATTCTGGAATCCTCCGTCGAGTACGGCGATGGTCATGCCCTTGCCGCGGAGTCCGATGCTGTGCAGGCGGTGGCCCTGGAGCATCTCCAACTGTTCCTTGCCGTTGCCGTAGGTCGCTCCCTTGATGCTGTCCCAGGGATTGAACGTCTCACGATAGGTGTACTTCACGTATCGGTCGATGGAGTCGGGCGATGTCCATACACACTGGGCCTTGGCCACGCAGTCAAGTGTTGCCAGATGATTCAATAGGATAGTGTCGTTGGCGCGTACGAGGACTGTGTTGTTCCATCGGCTGGTGCCGACGATGACCCATTCTGCCTTTGGCCGTTTCTCTCCCTGTTGCCGTTGGCTGAGGCTGTTCTCTATCTGTCGCAGGTATCTGGCACTGACGGGCAAGTCGGTGGAATCGACGGAGAGCCCCTGACGCTTCCGGCGCTCTATGGCCTTGTGCGACAGCCAACGGCCCGGGTGTTCGAGAGAGTAGGGGGAACCCTGCTTGTCTTTCAGTGTGTAGCGCCAGATATAATACTTCCCGCCGGGATATTTCTTCCTGGTACTGGCACTCATGTTGGACGGTATCTGACAGATGAAGATGACCAACAGGCAGGTTATAAGTCTGAAAAGGCAGTTAATACACATTCCGACTGCAAAGGTATAAAAAAAATGGATAACACTATTCACTTTTCACTTTTTTTTATTACCTTTGCAGCGTTTTAGCGAAGAACAAGGAGAAATGGACAATAAGCAAGCCGCACTCGAACTGGGGCAAAAGCCTGTAGGACAACTGCTTTTGCAGTATGCCTTGCCTGCTATTGTCGCCATGACGGCTTCGAGTCTCTACAACATCATCGACCGTGCCATGATTGGTCAGATCGTGGGTCCGGAAGCCATTGCGGGTCTGGGCATCACGTTCCCCTTCATGAACCTCAGTGCTGCCTTCGGTGCTGCGGTGGGTGTAGGTTCTTCGACCTGTATCAGTGTGAAGCTGGGACAGAAAGACTATCAGACGGCTGAACATTTGTTAGGCAATACGGTGACGCTGAACCTGATCATCGGATTCTTGTTTATGTTAGTCTGTCTGGTGTTCCTCGATCCGATCCTGCTCTTCTTCGGAGCTTCTGATGTGACACTGCCATACGCCAGGGAGTTCATGACGGTCATCCTGTTGGGTAACATGGTGACGCACATGTATTTCGGCATGAATGCGGTGCTGCGTGCCGCTGGCAAACCTCGTCATGCGATGTATGCCACGTTGTTTACGGTGGGCATGAATATCCTTTTGGTCATCGCCTTTGTCTGGTGGTTCCGCTGGGGTATCCGTGGTGCGGCCCTGGCTACCATCACTTCACAGTCTATGGCACTCTGTTGGCAGATGAGGTTATTCTCGGACAAGAAGGAGTTGCTGCACCTGAAACGGGGTATCTATAAGTTGAAAGGTGTGTTGGTGAAGAATATCATCGCCATCGGCATCTCGCCTTTCCTGATGCAGACCACCTCGTGTGTCATCGTCATCTTCATGAACAATCAGTTTGTGCGCTATGGCGGCGACATGGCCGTGGGCGCCTATTCGATAGCCAACTCGATGGTCATGGTGTTCTTCATGTTCGTCATGGGCATGATCCAGGGCATGCAGCCCATCGTGGGCTATAACTACGGCGCCTTGAAGTTCGACCGTATGTTTCGCTGTCTGTGGATCACCATCGCCTGCGCTACCGTCATCCTGCTGGTGGGGTGGGGACTGTCGATGGCGTTCCCGCGACAGATTGCCCGTATCTTCACCACCGATGAGACGCTGATCGCACTATCGGCGCGAGGCCTCGTGATCGACATGCTCGTGTTCTTTGTCGTGGGCTCGCAGGCCGTGATTACCAATTTCTTCCAGTGCATCGGCAAGGTGAAGGTGTCGATCTTCCTCTCGCTGTCGCGCCAGCTCATCCTGTTGCTGCCTATGGCGTATGTCTTCCCGCTGTTCTGGGATCTCGACGGTGTGTGGTATGCAATGCCGGCCTCTGATTTCGGCTCGTTCGCCATGACGATACCGATGCTCATGTGGTATATGAAGAGGCTGAAGACTTATCAATTCAATAGTAGATTGTAAATATGTAAATCGTAAGTCATCATGATGAAGCATATTATTATTAATATAGGAAGGCAGCTTGGAAGCGGAGGCCACGACATTGGGAGGATGCTCGCACTCGATTTCCAGGCGAAGTACTATGACCGTGAACTGCTTAATCTGGCAGCCAAGGAAAGCGGACTCTCCGAGAGTATATTTGAACAGAACGACGAGAAGAAAGGCTTCTTCCGCGGATTGCTCAATCTGGGAACGCCTCATCTCAGCGGCGGTGGCTATAAGCAAGGACTCTCGCAGGAGAGTCTCTTCCAGTTCCAGAGCGATGCCATCAAGAAGGCGGCGAAGGAAGGCTCGTGTGTCTTTGTGGGACGTTGTGCCGACTATGTGCTGCGTGACTTCGGCAACGTGGTGAACGTCTTCATCACGGCTTCGATGAAGTACCGCATAGATCAGATCATGAACAAACAGCACCTTGACCACGATGCCGCCCAGAGGTACATCGAACAGAAGGAGTCGGATCGCGCTTCCTACTATAATTACTATACAGGCAAGAAATGGGGTCATGCTGAGAGCTATGACCTCTGCATCGACTCCAGCGTGCTGGGACTGATGGAGACGGAGAAAATTATCGCAGAGTTTATCCGTAAGCGGTTTAAGATATGAAGAAGATAGGTATACTGAGTGATACGCACAGCTATTGGGACGAGAAGTACCTGCACTACTTTGAACCCTGTGACGAGATATGGCACGCAGGGGATATCGGCAGTGTGGAGGTGGCAGAGAAACTGGCTGCCTTCCGTCCGTTCCGTGCTGTCTGTGGCAACTGCGACGGCGGGGACTTGCGGCTGATGTACCGTGAACTGAACCGGTTCAAGTGCGAGGATGTCGACGTGCTCATCAAGCACATCGGCGGCTATCCCGGCAACTATGACGCGAGCATCCGCTCAACGCTCTACGCCAATCCCCCACAGTTGTTTGTGGCTGGACATTCGCACATCTTGAAGGTGAAATACGACAAGACCCTCGGACTGCTGCATATCAATCCAGGAGCAGCGGGCCTTCAAGGCTGGCATAAGGAGAGAACCCTCATCCGCCTGACTATCGAGGGAAAAGTATTTAAGGATTTGGAAGTTATCACATTAGGGAATAATATATAAATTAAAACAAAATAGGAAATGAAAACAATCGTCATTACTGGTGGCGCAGGCTTTATTGGAAGCCATGTGGTGCGCCTGTTCGTGAACAAGTATCCCGAGTATCACATCATCAACCTCGACAAGTTGACTTATGCCGGAAACCTGGCGAACTTGAAGGATATCGAGAACAAACCCAACTACGAGTTCGTGAAGATGGACATCTGCGACTTCGACGCCTTCTACAAGCTGATGCAGGAGAAGAAGGTAGACGGTATCATCCACCTTGCTGCAGAGAGCCACGTGGACCGTTCCATCAAGGATCCCTTCACCTTTGCGAAGACCAACGTGATGGGTACACTGTCGCTGTTGCAGGCTGCAAAACTCTATTGGGAGTCTCTGCCGGAGAAGTACGAGGGCAAGCGCTTCTATCACATTTCTACCGATGAGGTGTATGGCGCCCTCGAACTGACTCATCCTGAGGGTATTGAGCCTCCGTTCACCACGACGGCCTCGAGTGCTGAGCATCATCTGGCTTACGGTGATAAGTTCTTCCTGGAGACTACGAAGTACAACCCTCACTCGCCCTATAGCGCTGCGAAGGCTTCTTCAGACCACTTTGTCCGTGCCTATCACGATACTTACGGCATGCCTGTTGTCGTGACAAACTGCTCGAACAACTATGGCCCTTATCAGTTCCCCGAGAAACTGATACCGCTGTTTATCAATAACATCCGCCATCGCAAGCCGTTGCCTGTCTATGGCAAGGGTGAGAATGTGCGCGACTGGCTGTATGTCGAGGATCATGCCCGTGCCATCGACGTCATCTTCCATGAGGGAAAGATTGCCGATACCTATAATATCGGTGGCTTCAATGAGTGGAAGAACATCGACATTATCAAGGTGGTCATCAAGACCGTCGACCGTCTGCTGGGTCGTAAGGAAGGCGAGGATATGGACCTCATCACCTTCGTTACAGACCGTGCAGGCCACGATCTGCGCTATGCCATCGATTCCACGAAACTCCAGCGTGAACTCGGTTGGGAGCCCAGTCTTCAGTTCGAGGAGGGTATTGAGAAGACCGTCCGCTGGTATCTCGACAACCAGGAGTGGCTGGACAATGTCACCTCAGGGGATTATCAAAAGTATTACGATAACATGTATAGTAATAGGTAATCATTTCCCCTCCTGAGTAGGAGGGGTTAGGGGTGGTATGATCAGCCTCAGACTCAGCGCCTGCTCAGACCCCCTCTAACTCCCCCTACTCAGGGGGAGAAACAAATACAAATCATATGAAAAAGATTCTTTTATTAGGCTCAGGAGAACTCGGTAAGGAGTTCGTGATTGCTGCCATGCGTGCTGGACAGTACGTGATTGCCTGTGACCGTTATGACAATGCTCCAGCCATGCAGGTGGCTGATGAGCGTGAAGTGTTCTCGATGCTTGACGGCGATGCCCTTGAGGCCGTGGTCAACAAGCACAAGCCCGACATTATCGTACCTGAGATCGAGGCCATCCGTACGGAGCGTCTCTTCAAGTTCGAGGAGCAGGGCATACAGGTCGTTCCCTCTGCCCGTGCCGTGAACTATACGATGAACCGTCGTGCCATCCGTGATCTCGCTGCCAAGGAGCTGGGTCTGCGTACGGCTAAGTATTTCTATGCCAAGACCTTCGAGGAGTTCAAGGCTGCTGCCGATGAGATCGGCTTTCCCTGTGTGGTGAAACCCCTGATGTCTTCGTCTGGTCATGGTCAGAGCTATGTTCATAACGACGGCGAACTGGAACAGGCTTTCAAGGAAGCGATGGAGGGAAGCCGCGGTGATGTGAAGGAAGTCATCATTGAGGAGTTCATCGACTTCGACTCGGAGTTCACCCTTCTGACGGTGACCCAGCAGCATGGATGGCCCACACTGTTCTGTCCGCCCATCGGACATGTGCAGAAGGCTGGTGACTATCGTGAGTCGTGGCAGCCGTATAAGATCTCTGATGAGGCCCTGAAACAGGCTCAGATGATGGCCGACAAGGTGACGAAGGCCCTGACAGGTGCTGGCATCTGGGGTGTTGAGTTCTTCCTGACGAAGCAGGGAGAGGTGATTTTCTCGGAACTCTCACCACGTCCACACGACACAGGTATGGTGACACTGGGTCATACCATTAACCTCTCAGAGTTCGAACTCCATCTGCGTGCCGTGCTGGGACTGCCTATTGCTGGCATCCATCTCGAACATGCCGGTGCTTCGGCTGTGATTCTCTCGCCGAAGGAGGCTTCTACACCCGTCGACCGTTCGCTGCTCGACTACAATTTTGTCGATGCCTTGAAGGAGGATCGTACCCGTATCCGCATCTTCGGCAAGCCCGAGGCTCACAAGGGTCGTCGTATGGGCGTCGTACTCTGCTACGGTGAGGTAGGCGATGATACCACCGTCCTTCGTGACAAGGCCAAGCGTCTCGCCAAGACCGTCCTCGGCACGGATCCTTATACGAAGTTCGAGCATTAAGACTCTATAATGATCGGGACACTACAGTCACTGCGCTTCATCTTTGTGATGATGATCTTCATGTCGCACTTTGACTATCGCGACATCCGTGGGTTCGATGCAGGTGGTGACTGTGGTGTCGCTTTCTTCTTTATGCTCAGCGGCTTTGTCTGCTCGTTGGGCTATGGTCAGAGGATATGTGAGGGTGTATTCCGTTATGGCGATTTTATATGGAAGCGCCTGAAGAAACTGTATCCCCTGCATCTGTTTTGTCTGTTGTTCTTCCTCTTGGTGAGCCAGACAACCCTTGACCTGAAGGTGTTGGCCAATGCCTTGCTGTTGCAGAGCTGGGTGCCTGATCCCGACTGGTATTTCTCCTGCAATAAGGTGTCATGGTTCTTGTCGAGTCTGTTGTTCTGTTATGTGGTTTTCCCTTGGGTGTATCGACATCTGTCGGAATATCTGACATTGGCTGTTCTTACAGCCTGTGCCGTAGTATACTGGCTGACACCCTATGATCGTGTCAATGCTGTGTTGTATGTTTTCCCGGCGGTGCGGTTCATAGACTTTTACATTGGAATGCTGTTATACCAATTTTATGAGCGAAAAAAGACGTTGTCTATCCCCAAAGGCACGGAACTGTTACTGATATTCGTACTCTTACTGACTTTGGCCGTCTACCCCTTTACTGATGCTAAGTTACGTAATGCGCCTTTGTATTGGGTGGTGTTGATGCCATTGATACTGGTCTTTGCCCAGGAGAAGGGACTTGTGTCCAGTTTGTTGAAGACAAAACCGATGTTGTTTCTGGGCTCTCTCACCATGCCGGTTTTCCTGACTCATCAGATGATTATCGGTATCTTGTTGCATCGTTTGCCAGAGATGCCTGTCATGCTGATGCTGATGGTCTGTGTCTTTGTTACCCTGACAATAAGTTGGGGTGTTCAGATAATATTTTCACGGCTGTTTCGTTTAAGATAATAAATAAGCAAGACAAAAGGGATGTTCGACATTATACGATATACTCCGGAGAAGGCTGGCGAATGGAACGACTTTGTGACGAAGTCGAAGAATGGCACATTCCTCTTCTATCGTGAGTACATGGACTATCATAGCGACAGGTTCATGGATTATTCCTTGATGTTCTATCGTGAAGGGGCACTCTATGCCTTGCTGCCTGCCAATGCAGAAGGCGATACCCTTTGTTCCCATCGTGGACTGACCTATGGCAGTGTGATGATGCAGGAGAATGCGACAGCGGAGAAAATCCAACAACTCTTTCTGGAACTGAATGATTATCTTCGTGGGGCTGGCTATCATAAGGTGGTTTATAAGACGGTGCCCCATATCTTCCATCGGATTCCTGCTGAGGAGGATTGGTTCTCGTTGTTCAGCGTGTGTCGGGCCCAGCTGGTTGACCGTAGCCTTTCTTCTGTCATCGATCTGAGCCAGCCTCTGAAATGGCACCGTGACAGGAAATACGGTATTAATAAGGCCCGTAACAATGGTGTGACGGTAGGTGAAAGTCACGACTGGGCCGGATTCTGGGCTGTATTGGAGGAGAACCTGAAGCTGAAGTATGGTGCAAAGCCAGTTCATTCGCTGCAGGAGATTCTTTTGCTGAGTTCACGTTTCCCGGAAAATATCCGTCTGTATACAGCCTGTAAAGACGGGCTTATCCTCGGAGGAACGGTCATCTATATCACACATACGGTAGTTCATGCCCAGTATATCTCTGCAAGTCTCGAAGGCAAGCAGCTGAGGGTGATTGATGCCTTGTTCGATTATCTGCTCCATGACTGCCAGTGGCAAGCACGTTATTTTGATTTTGGGACCTCCAATGAGGAGGACGGACATATCCTGGTAGAACCGCTGATCTACCAGAAAGAGGGATTCGGAGGTCGTGGCGTATGTTATGACTGCTATGAATGGAATCTCTGAAAGATACAGACTACTCCGGCAGTAACAGCACGGTGGCACTCCTGGCAGCCTGTGCTCCCATCACTAATACTTGTGCAATATCCGCCGTCTTCGACGGACCGCTGATGAACGTGCCATAGCCGTCGTAGGTCTCGTCGAACTTGATACGTTTGTATGCCTCGTGCATATTGTTCACGATTTGTGACTTCGGCAGGAGAATGACGAGGTTCTCCGAGATGAAGCAGATGGCCTTCTCCTTCATCGTCTGGGGAATCCACACACAGGCATTCTCCGCCACACCGAACTGTCCGCAGATGATGCCGACGTCTGTGCCGTTGAGGTCACGGGCACGTCCCACGGTATCTGGATTCCTTGTGGCGATGGTCACTTCAGGCAGGTTCGAGGCAATCTCCTTGGCATCAGGATACATCTCCTTCACCAACTGATTGATGTCCTGGCCTTCTTTTACCTCTATCACGTGGCCGCCAACGCTCTCCGTCATCTTGATGAACTGCACCAGAGGGTCAGGGTAGGTGATGGCCTTGATGTCACTCAGGTCTGGCATGTCGAACTTCTCTCGTACATTCGCCCTATATCTCTTCAATATATCTTCCTTATTACTCATAACTCTTATTCTTTACTTCTTGATCTCTTTGAACAGTTTGTGGAATGGTTTCTTGGGGAACTCCATCATCTTGTGGCCTTCGGCCCACGGGTTCAGACCGCAGTTCAGGAGAGGCGAGGGGATGATGTTCGCCCAGTGAGCCAGAGCCGTGCCGAGGTTGTAGAGCCCTTCGCTGCCATAGAGTGTGCTCATGCCTTTGCACATCAGCTTCTTCTGTGGATTGGCTGTGCCGAACTCATCGAGTTGCTGACGCCATAGATAGATCTGGTCGCCAAGGTTCACCTTCGCAGGACAAAGCGTCTGACAACTGTTGCAGAGTGTGCAGGCACTGACGTTGCCGGAGTGCTTCTGCGGGTCGCGGAGCATACCGAGGTTGATGCCGATGGGACCTGGGATGAAGTAACTGTAACTGTAACCGCCACTGCGACGATATACCGGGCAGGTATTCATACACGAACCACAGCGGATGCACTTCAACGCCTCCCAGTGATCAGGATTGCCGATCCACTCTGAGCGACCGTTATCCACCAGCACGATGTGCATGGGATGGGCCGTCGGACGGGCTTTGCGGAAGTGACTGGTGAAGGTGGTCGTAGGCTGACCGGTACCAGCACGGCAAAGCATACGCTGGAACACGGCCAGACAGTCGTAGTTGGGGATGATCTTCTCCAAGCCGATGGCGGCGATGTGCAGTTTGGGGCAGGAGGTCGACATGTCGGCGTTGCCCTCGTTGGTGCAGACCACGATGTCGCCCGTCTCTGCAATGCCGAAGTTGCCGCCTGTCATACCGGCGTCGGCTGTCAGGAACTCATTCCTTAGGCTCAGTCGTGCGACGTATGTCAGATAGGTGGGGTCGTGATTGCCCTTCTCACTGCCTAATTTCTCTTCAAACAGTTCGCCCACGTCGTCGTGGTTCAGGTGGATGGCAGGCATCACGATATGACTCGGTGCCTGACCCTTCAACTGGATGATGCGTTCACCCAAGTCTGTTTCCACGACTTCGATGCCGTGCTTCTCCAAGTAGGGGTTCATGCCACACTCCTCTGTCAGCATCGACTTCGACTTCACGATCTTCTTCACGTTGTGGTTCTTCAAGATGCCATAGACAATCTCGTTGAACTCGTTGGCGTCCTTGGCCCAGTGGACGATACAGCCGTTTTTCTCGGCATTGGTGGCAAACTGGTCGAGGTACTCGTCGAGGTGGGTGATGGTGTGGCGCTTGATGGCACTGGCCTTCTCACGTAACTGTTCCCATTCGTCCAACCCGTATGCCATATTGTCACGTTTGGTTCGTACGGCCCAGAAAGTGGCGTCATGCCACTTGGCGTAGGTCTGGTTCTTTAAGAACTCTTTTGCTGCTATGCTATGTCCTGTACTCATAATTCATCTTATTTTTTATACCACGAATTACGCTAATTACACTATTTTAATTCGTTTAATTCGTGGTCGTATTAACTTATAATCCGGCTGCAAGTATTTCTATTACGTGTTTGAACTCCACTTGGAGACCCTGTTTCTTGGCAACACCGGCCATGTGCATCAGGCAGGAACAGTCTGGTCCTGTCACGAAACGGGCACCAGTCTTCATGTGACGTTGTACCTTGTCAATACCCATCTGCGTACTGATGGCCGTCTCCTCCACGGAGAACATACCGCCAAAGCCGCAGCACTCGTCGGGACGCTCTGGTTCAAGCACTTGGATGCCCTCCACGAGATTGAGCAGGTCCTTGATCTTGTTGAACTTGGGGATGTTCTCTTCGCTGGGAGAACTGAGACCTAACTCACGGACACCATGACAGGAGTTGTGCAGGCTGACCTTGTGGGGGAACGTACCCAGCGGGTGATCCACCTTGATCACATCGTGCAGGAACTCCACCACATCCATGATCTTGCCGGATGTCATACACTCGTGCTTGCCTTTCAGCAGACGGGGATAGTTCAGCTTGATGAAAGCCGTACAACTGACGGATGGGGCAACGACATAGTCGAAATCCTTGAATTTGTCCTCAAACTTCTCCGCCAGGGGAATGGCTTGTTTCTCGAAGCCCGCATTGGCCATCGGCTGTCCGCAGCAGGTCTGGTTCAGGGGATAGTCCACGTCCAGTCCCAAGTGACTCAAAAGCTTGTATGTGGCAACGCCTACCTGAGGGTAAACCACGTCAACATAACAGGGGATAAATAGTCCGATTTTCATATTGCTAGCATATTATGATCATTCGTTTTCAGTTACTTTGGCTACAAATATAGTGAAAAAGTTCCAAAAATACTAATAAATAGATGTTTTATGCCTTTATTTTATGCTTTATTAAAAGTATTTGCTTACCTTTGTGGCATAATATTTGCTTTTAGGATTACGAATTGAACATTTTAATTGCTTATGAATTATAACGAATTGAATTTTGGAATGACAACTCGGGAGCAGAAACTCTCGATGTCGGCAGCCTTTCCCATCCTGATGCGGAAGGTGTATGTTTGGATGACTCTCGCTTTGGTGATCACAGGTGTCACGGCCTATGGCGTGGCTACCAGTCCCGGTCTGATGATGGCCATCGCCACGAACAAACTCTTGTTCTGGGGGCTGATCATAGCAGAGTTTGGATTGGTGGTGGCTATCAGTGCTGCCATCAATAAGCTGTCTCTGACGACGGCCACGTTGCTGTTCGTCTTGTATTCGGTGATTAACGGTGCTACGCTGTCGTTCATCTTCGCCATCTACACGATGTCAAGCATTGCCAGCGTGTTCTTCATCACGGCGGGCACGTTCGCTGTGATGGCAGTGATAGGCTATACGACCAAGAAAGACCTGACGTCGATGGGTAAGATCCTCTTCATGGCACTTATTGGTATTATCATCGCAACGATCGTGAACATCTTCCTGAAGAGTACAGGCCTGCAGATGATCGTCAGCTATCTGGGTGTGCTGATCTTTGTCGGTCTGACGGCTTATGACTCCCAGAAGATTAAGCAGATGTTGCTGATGGCACCAGATGTCGGTGAGGGAGCACAGAAAATCGCCCTCTTGGGTGCACTGTCACTCTATCTCGATTTCGTCAATTTGTTCATCTATCTCTTGAGAATCTTCGGAAGACGCGAATAAGGCCTATATATAATATATAAGGTATAGTCCAATTTTGTCAACAATCCCGAAAACTTTCATGTTTTTGGGATTTTTTTTTGGGAAAAAGTTTGGTTGGTATTGATATTATTCGTACCTTTGCATCCGCTTTCGCGCAAAAATTTAGGGCGGAGGCAAAAAGAAAGAGTTCTTTGAAAGATTTACATAGACAGAAGTAGTACAAGAAGCGACATACTTTTTTTTGTGAGTATGTTGGGTAGAAGAAACGAACCGTCAAGAAATTGAATGGTGCTTTTAACTTGATACTGGATAGTCGTTCTGG
>JAFVGS010000032.1 GCA_017474845.1 Prevotella sp. | reverse complement strand
CCATTTGGAGTGAGTTCTTCCGTGAAGAAGCCTCAGGATACCCACGACAGTTCGTGGCCAGTCCGCTGTTGGTAGGCTATAGTCATGAACTGTTGGGCTACAACCCCTTCGGTTGGGAGAAAAGGGTGGAAGACCAGCGTCTGAAGGCAGCACGTTGTCAACATGAGTACGATCTGCGACTTCTTGCCGAAGAAGCAGCCGTGCGCTACTTCCGCTTAGCGTGTAAGCAACGGGTGTTGCAGATGCGTTTAGAGGAAATGTATTTGAACGACACACTTCTGGCCATTGCCCGCGAGAAAGCAACAATTGCTATCGTCACTCTGGCAGAACTACACTCAATAGAGGTGCAGCAGCAGAATGCCGCCAACCAGGTGGAAGTGGCGCGAAAAGATGAGCAGAATGCAAGGACAGAGCTGGCATCCTTGTTGCGCTTGGAACAATTGCCTGCCGACCTGCCCCTATTAAGCATACCAGATATGCTCCCTCCTGTCAGCTATACATCGGAGGAGGTCGTAAAGCTTGCCTTGTCCAACAGTCCGGCATACCAGCACCAGCTGGCAGAGCTTACCGAAGCGCGCCATCAGGAATACAAGGCGCGCAAAGAGCGGGGCATCAATGTCGGGCTTGACATCAATCTGGGAATGCAACAAGTCAATAATACATTCGGCAGTGCCTACAAGAACCAGCAATTGTATGCTTTAGGCTCCGTGCAGTTTTCAATACCGCTGATGGATCATGGTGCAGCCAAAAAGCGTCATGAGAAAGCTACGGCCTGGGCGAACCGACAGGAACTGGCATCCCAGGAGGTTGAGCGTCTGTTGGCAGAAGATGCCGCTGTGACGCTGCAGAAGCTGCAATCCAGCAGAGACAGGCTTATCAGCACCGAAAAGACCATCAAATTGGCAGAAGAGACGTACAATGAGACGGCCGACAACTATGCCAACGGTCTTTGTGACATCAACACCTTCACTCTGGCAGAGTCGCGATGGGCTACTGCCTACACTAATTACCTGGCTGCCTTGGAAGAATTCTGGGTGAGCCACTATCATCTGCAAACTCTCATCAATTATGAATAAGTATATCAGTATTTCACTATTCGTCACGCTCTTTTCACTTCTCACTGCTTGTCAGTCGAAAGGCGACGTGAAATCCACTCCTCAGCAGAGTGATACGACTGCTGTGCAATCGACAAAAGCCCCTTCGCCCCAAGAGGCTCCGAATTTTTCAACTGCTATCAAGGGGAAGATAGAAGCAGTGCGCGAGGTTCCTGTCTATAGTCGTATCGGAGAACAGATTGTTATGTTCGCCATAGAGAATAGCGGACAGGAAGTCAGGAAAGGTCAGGTTGTTGCACGACTTAGCGACGCTGCCTTGCGTGAGAAGATAGCCCACAGCCGTGCTAAACTGGAGAAAGCCGAATTCCAGTATCAGGCCATTCTGATGGGGCAGGGCTATAAGCACGACAACCTGGATGCAGCACCTGAAAACATCAAGAAAATGGCTCGTATCAGCAGTGGATATAACGAAGCGAGGGCCGAGCTGCACGAACTGGAGCATGAACTGTCCTATTGTACCATTACCGCCCCCATTTCTGGATATGTCATCAAAATTCAGAACACGCTCTATGGTATGGCCCAGCCGGGCGAAGCCCTTTTCTATATTGTGGATATAGAGCATCTGAAGGTAAGTTTCGACGTACTCGAAAACGAAGTGGCGCGATATTGGGATGGAGCCATTCTCACCGTCTCTACCGTTGCATTCCCCTCAGAGCAGCATCCTGCTACGATTTCAGGCGTCGGTGCGGTTGATGACAATGGCATGAGACACGTGGAAGCCACGCTACAACCGCATCCGCATCTGGCGCCAGGCATGACAGCATTTATAACTGTACAAAGCCTCCCGCCCTCAAATCCGTAACCAGGAGCAAAAGTTCGAATGATGCAGGAAAAGCCTAATCGCCAGTCGAAGTTATCGGTAGTTTCTGCCCTTAAGTTTTTCCTTAAGGGTAATATATTGTTCATCCTCTCCAGTGTCACGATCTATTCTTTTGACATTCCGACTCGCATCTTCCCGTCGTTGTTCCAGCAGGTCTATACCGACAATATCATCACGCACAAGAATCCTGAGTGGTTTGCCCCGCTGATGGTGTTCTATGTCGCGTTGTTTGTGATAGAGCTTGCCATCTGGACATCGTTCTCCGTCATACGCAGAAAGAGTTATGCAAGAATCATCATTACTTTATCTACGAAATATATATGGACTGTGTTTCGGCTGCCGTTGTCACTTCTGACCCAATTCACAGCAGGCGAACTGGTGGCACGCTATACAAGCATATCAAAAACAGTTAAGTCGCTGGACACTGCATCGCCTGCTCTGGTCTTAATGCTTGTACCTATTCTATGCTGTTATATCCTTATATCTTATAGTTGGAAACTGGCTATATTAGAGATTTTCGCTGTTCTCATGCTGCTTTATGTGATGCGTACCACTTCCAAGCTGCAGAAGCAGTATGCTATGGATCTGGAGGTGACGGAGGCACGACTTCAGAATGTCACGATGACGGGCATGAGCAATCTGGAAACGATCAAGTCGTTAGGAAGCGAGCAGTATTTCTTTGAACGCTGGGAAGAAATCTATACGCAATCAATCAATGCCCGCGTCAAATCCTCGACGAATACCATCTTCCTGAGTGTTGTACCGCAGCTGATGCTACAACTCACCAATGCTTCTATACTATGTATGGGTGCCTGGTATGTCATGGATGGTGAACTGACACCTGGTATGATTCTGGCCTCGCAGGGAATGATTAACGAGGCTGTCTTTCCCATCAATAAAACCATTGAAAGCATCATGGGCGTACTAAGAGCCCACTCGAGCATCCAGCGTATCAAGGACGTGACTGACTTTGGTCAGGAAAGCGCAGAGTTGAGCCTGCCTGAAGGCGACGATCTGCCTGATATAGCGAAACTGACGGGAGAGATAGAGTTGCGCGATGTCACCTTCGGCTACGACCGCAGCCTGCCACCCATCCTCAACCATTTCTCGTTGAAGATCAAGGCTGGTGAGCGCATAGCCCTGGTAGGCCCCTCGGGCTGTGGTAAGAGCACGGTACTGAGCCTCGTGTCAGGGCTGTATGAACCCTGGGAGGGTGAGGTGCTATTTGACGGCAAGCCGCGCAAGGACATCGAACGTATGACGTTTGTCAACTCGGTATCGGTCATCAATCAGGACGTGGTGCTCTTTGAGGGCACTATTGCAGACAACGTGAAGATGTGGGACGAGTCGATAGAGAACTTTGCCATGGTGCTGGCATGCAATGATGCGCAGATACACCACGAGATTCTGGAACGTCCGGGTGCCTATCAGGGAGCCGTCATGGAGCGCGGCAAGAACTTCAGCGGCGGACAGCGGCAGCGCATCGAGATAGCCACAGCACTGGCTAAGGAGCCCACCATCCTGCTGATGGATGAGGCCACCTCTGCCTTGGATCCCCAGACAGAGGCTAAGTTGATGAAGCATCTCTACGACATGGGTATGACCATGATCATGATTGCCCACCGGTTGGAGACCATTGCCGGTTGCGACCAGATTTACGTGGTAGAACACGGACGCATCACCCAGCATGGTACTCACGACGAACTGAGACAGATGGACGGTCTGTATAGCAATCTCTTAAAATACGCCTGACACCATGGAAACGAATTTATTCCTTCAGCAGTTGTCCCAGCGCATGGACGGTGACCGCAGGGCCATGAAGAAGACGTTGGAAATCCTGCGTTCCATGATAGACCGTAAGCTGTGGAAGCAGATGGAATCAAGCGTGGACTTGCCCCAGGACTTAGAGCAGATAGAGACATTGCTTGATAAATATAACGTCTTTTTCCGTAGTATCAAGCTGACCGAAGGCTGGTGGCGCCTTTGTACGGGCTATATGTTAGGATTTATGGCCGATGACGACTCGCCTGTTATACTCGTACCCGGCTTCACGGACTATACTTTCGTCCATCCCAAGACAGGCGAGGGCATGAGGGCGAGCAAAAGTGCCCACCTGCTGAAGAAAAAGGCAGTGATTGCCTGCTTTCCTTTTTCAGACGGTGAACTGACCGTCAAGGGAATTGTACGTTATGCCGTGAGTAGTCTCTGCAAGTATGATTTCCTTTACAGCCTGGTGGCTTGCGTAAGTGTTATTTTGCTGACCATGTTCACACCATACGTGTGCAAACTGATCTTCTCGGAGGTCATCCCCTCGGGCGATGCCAGCCAGATTGTGCCCATTGTCACGCTACTATTCAGCGCTGCCATTGGCCTGGCGATGGTACAGATTGCTCGCAACTTGGTAGTTGTTCGTATCAAGGACAAGGTGGAGCATGCGCTGCAAACGGCCTTCATGTCGCGCCTACTGCTGTTGCCCGCCACATTTGCCAAGAAGTTCTCACCCGGCGACCTATCCAACCGCCTGTTGTCGATATCACGTGTCAGTTCTAATCTCACAGTCAGCTTTTTATCGACCATACTCACCTTCCTCTTTTCCGGCATTATGTTCGTGCAGTTCTTCATCTATGGCGGCCCATTATTTTATACTGGCATCGTTGTCATGATCATACAATTTGCTACCATTGTACTGGTTTTTTACTATACGAGGAGAGTGCAATTGAACGTGAACAATGAAGGCTCACATCTTGTAGGTACACTGTTCGACTTGTTCTCTGGCATCCAGAAACTCAAGACCAGTGGTGCAGAGTTCCGGGCCTTCCTTCAGTGGGCAAAGGCATATGCTCCATCAGAGATATACAGCTGTCGTCAACCCATAGCCAGTTTCTATGTAAACGGCATTTCCTATTGCATGAAACTGATGCCCATGATAGTAACCATGTGGGCTGCCTGGTATTATGGTCTGTCACTCTCCGACTATATTGCCTATTGCGCTGTACTGATGCTTGTCAACGAAGCGATGATGCAGCTGCAGAATATTACAAAGGATGGGGCTCGCTTGTTACCTGAGATACGACTTTGCCAGCCTATCATGGCGGCAATGCCTGAATTCAAGGACAACCGCCAGGTGGTAAAGAGCATAACGGGCCAGATGGAGATACGTGGCCTGAAGTTTCGCTATGCCGAAAACATGCCCCTGCTCTTCGATGGTCTCAACCTGACCATCAACAGTGGTGACTACGTGGCACTTGTCGGAGGTTCTGGCTGCGGCAAGAGCACGCTGATGCGCCTTATGCTTGGACTGGAACATCCCTTGGCCGGATCCGTCTTCTACGACCAGTATGACCTGAGCGACATTAATCTGCGCAGCCTAAGACGGTACTGCATCGGCATCTGTATGCAAGACGGCCAGCTCATTGAGGGTACCATCCGCGACAATATCATCTTCAATGATCCGCTGTTGACAGACGATGATGCCTGGGAGGCCGCCCATCTGGCTGCCCTCGACGGTGACATCCGCCAGTTCCCCTTAGGCATGGATACACCCATCACTGTTGACGGTAAAGGCGTGTCGGGCGGACAACGGCAGCGAATACTGATTGCCCGTGCATTGGTAAGAAACCCCACGGTACTCTTCCTCGACGAGGCTACATCGGCACTCGACAATATCAGCCAGCACATCGTTGTTGAGAATCTCGCCAAACTAAAATGTACGCGTATTGTCATTGCTCACCGCCTGAGCACTATCCAGCAGTGCAACCGCGTCATCGTGCTGCGCAACGGGCGTGTGGCGGCCGACGGTCCCTATGAGAAAGTGAAAGATCTGATTCAATGAGAATTGAGAGTTGATAATTATGATTACATACAGGAATAAGATAATAGGATCTGGGAAATGGCTGTTGCGGCTCTTGCTGTGCGCAGCAATTATCCATTGTCCATTGTCCATTATCCATTGCAAGGCTCAGCCGCAGCTGAGCCTTGAGCAGGCCATCCGCCAGGCACAGGACAGTACGATCATCGCCTTCCAGAGCCAGCACGAGTACGACTATTACCAGCTGCACTACGATGAGTTCACCGCCTTGCGGAAGCCGCAACTGACCCTTCGTGTGGCACCGAACTACTCACGTCTGGTCAGCGACCTCTCCCGCGATTACGTCTATCTGCGCAACTACGACAATCTGTCGGCGGCAGCCAGCGTCAAGCTCACCCAGAAGATGCTCAATTGGGGTGGCGAGGCCTATATCGGCACACAGGCGATCTGGAGCGAATACTTCAACTCACAGGCGACAGAGGCCAGACAATTCATGGCTGCCCCCCTCCTGGTGGGCTACCGCCAGACGCTCTTGGGCTACAATCCCTACCGCTGGGAGAAAGCCGTCGAAGACCAGCGGTTGAAAGCTGCCCGTCAGCAACACGAATATGACAAGAACCGCATAGCCGAAGAGGTGACACAGCGCTTCTTCCGACTGGTCTGCACACAAGGGGAGTTGGAAATGTACCAGAGCAACCTGCAGACAGCCGACACACTCTGTGCCATCGCCCGCGAGAAAGCCAGTATCGCGATGGTGACCATAGCCGAACTGCGCTCAATGGAACTGCAACGCGTCAATGTCGCCAACGCACTGGCCATGGCCCGTACTGAGGAAGAGGTGGCCCGCACACAGTTAGCTTCCTTCCTGAGACTCTGCGGCGACAGTCTGTCACCGACGATGCGCCTCGAGTATCCACGCAATCCCAAAAACATCAAACTTTCGACCGCCCAGGCCATTGACATGGCCCTGGCCAACAGTCCCGTCTACCAGCACCAGATAGCCACCCTCACCGAGTCGCGCCATCAGGAGCAGAAGGCATACAAGGAGAAGGGCATCAACGTTGCCCTCGATGTCAATGTGGGTATGCAGCAGGTGGACAATGTGCTAGGCCATGCATTCCGCGACCAGAAGCTGTATGCCCTTGGAGCCGTCACGCTCAGTGTGCCGCTGATGGATCACGGAGCCGCCAAGAGCCGCCATGCAGCCGCTAAGGCATGGGTGGAGCGCGAGGAGAGTGCACTCGACGAGGCAGAGCGTACACTGAGGGAGGACGTGACATCGACCATGTACGACATCAGCACCTATAGACTGTTGTTGGAGCGTACCAGCGAAGCCGTCGACATGGCCAACGAGGTGTTTGACATGAATGCCAATCAGGATTATCCCAACAACTTCGTGGCTGCACCCATCACAGAAGAAGACATCTTCTACCAAGTCAAGCCTGGCGATGCCGAACATATCATCAACGCGAAAGACGGCAGCCTGGTCACCGGACACGAAGTATGGCACATGGGAGCAAGTATGTTCAGCGACACCCATCCATGGCTGGAGGTAGAGAAAATAGTGGTCTACAACCGCTATCAGCCTGGGGCAAAGCCTATGGTAGGGCTGATACACGGGTTCGGCATCTCCAATGGGGCCATCGCCGGCTCGGTGGCTCACGACTGCCATAACATTGTGGCCATAGGATCCAACGACGGGTACATCGTGCGGGCTGTCAACCGAGTCATTGAGATGGGGGGCGGACTGGTGGTGGTCAGTGCCGACGAGGAGAACGACATCCCGCTGCCCATTGCCGGCCTGATGGCTCCGTTGTCGGGGTATGAGATAGCTTTCCGAACGATGATGCTCTGCGAGATGGTGCGCGACATTGGCTGTACGATGAAGTCGCCCTTCATCACCATGGCCTTCATGGCGCTGCCCGTCATCCCCAACCTCAAACTCACTGACCGTCATTTGATGGACACAAAGAATATGCAGATAATAAGATGATGAGACAGAAGATATACCTGTTATAGGAACTGTAGATTCAATTGAACTTCACGTCGGCGATCACTTGGTTGCCGACGTGTTCGTTGAGGCGGCGGACGATGTCCTGACGCTGCATGGAGAGCTCCATGCGAAGGGCGGGACTGGTGAGGTGAACGAAGAGCGTCTGGTTGCGGATGCAGAGGTTGGCGGTATATGATGCGATGGCGTCGCCCATGACCTCGGGCCATGAGTCGATGAGGCGCTTCTGGAGGAGGGGCGTCTCTAATCCTTGATCTCGGAGGTTCTTGAGGATGATGTCCTTAATAAGTGTGCTATTGCGTTTGAACATTTACTTCACCATTATTGACGTGGAAGATCTTGTAGTCGTGGGAGGAGGCGGCGAGGATCTGGTCGAGATGCGAACGGTTGGTGTCGGTGATGAAGATCTGACCGAACTCCTCTCCGGCGACGAGGGTGACGATCTGTTCGACACGGCTGGCATCGAGCTTGTCGAAGATGTCATCGAGGAGTAGGATAGGGGTGTTGCCGCCGTTGGTACGACGGAGGAAGTCGAACTGAGCAAGCTTCAGTGCGACGACGAAGGTTTTGTGCTGACCTTGGCTACCTTCGCGGCGGATGGGATGGCCGCCAAGGGTGAAGATGAGGTCGTCGCGGTGGACACCGTGCAGGGAGTAGCCCATGATGCGGTCTTTGGCGCGGTCGCGCTGGATGACCTCGAGGAGGGAACCCCGCTGACAATGAGAGACGTATTCGATAGCAACCTGTTCGCGGTTGCCGGAGATACGTTCGTAGTAGCGCTGGAAGATGGGCGTGAGTTCGCGGACGAAGGCATCGCGACGCTGGTAGATGCGTTCGCCTTCGACGGCCATCTGCTCCTCCCAGAGGCTGATGACGTCGGGATCGGGCTCCGTTTCCTGTTTGAGCATGGTGTTACGCTGTTGCAAGGCCTTGTTGTAACGGTTGACTGACTCCATGTAGGTGTGGTCGTATTGTGAGATGACCATGTCCATGAGCCGTCGGCGCTCCTCGCTGCCACCGTCGATAAGGAGGGTGTCAGCAGGGGATACCATCACTAAAGGGATGAGTCCGATGTGCTCCGACAGTCGGCGGTATTCTTTCTTGTCGCGACGGAAATGCTTCTTCATGCCACGCTTCATGCCACAGGAAATGGTGACTTCGCCATAGTTCCCCTCGAGCATCAGGAAATCCTCGCCGTGGCGGATGACGGCGGAGTCGATGGGATTGGAGGCGGAGTGGCAGAAGGAGAGGAAGTAGACGGCATCGAGAATGTTGGTCTTACCGACGCCGTTGCTGCCGATCATGCAGTTAATCTTCGGCGAGAGGTCGAGCGTGGCCTCCCGGATGTTCTTATAGTTGATGAGCGACAGTTTCTCTAAAATCATAGTGCAAAGGTACGAAAAAAATGGATAATGGATAATGGATAACGGATAATTTTATGCAGCGGAAGCAAATTTTTCACTTTTCGTTTTTCACTTTTACTTTTTTTTTGTAACTTTGCAGCCGATTTTCGAAAAATAATACAAATATTATAATGGCAACAACAAAAAATCAACCTCAGGCAGCTCCTACGATGGAGGAGACCCTGAACAAGAGTGAGGCTTTCTTCCTGAAGTACAAGAAGGCCATCATCGCCGCTGTGGTGGCTCTGATTGTCATCATCGCTGGTGTCGTACTTTACAAGACTTATATTTCAGAACCCAACGAGCAGAAGGCTTCCACGGCCATCGCCAAGGGTCAGGAGTATTTCGCCCAGGGTCAGTTCGAGAAGGCTCTCCTGGGTGACAGCACAGGCTATAAGGGCTTCGTCAAGCTGGCCAGTGACTATAGCAGCACCGCTGCCGGTAACTTGGCAAACCTCTATGCCGGACTCTGCAACGCCCAGCTCGGCAAGTGGGATGACGCCGTGAAGTATCTGGAGAATTATGACGGTGCCGATGACCAGATGATCTCTCCTGCCGCCCTCGGAGCACTGGGTAATGCCTATGCCCACCAGAACCTGCTGGACAAAGCTGTGGCCACGTTGAAGAAGGCTGCCGAGAAGGCTGACAACAACTCGCTGTCTCCCACGTTCCTGATTCAGGCTGGTGAGATTCTCGAGAGCCAGGGTAAGAAGGACGAAGCTCTGAAACTGTATCAGACGGTGAAGGAGAAGTACTACAACTCGATGGCTTATCAGACGATCGACGCTTATATCGAGCGCTGTTCAGAGTAATCTGTTTACAGTTTACAGATGGCTACAAAGAACCTGTCAGAGTATAATGCACAACAGGTGCCTGACGCATCGAACATGATCTTCGGTGTAGTTGTCGCCGAGTGGAATCCCGAGATTACCGGGGCTCTGCTCGATGGCTGCGTCTCCACGTTGGAGAAGCATGGCGCTCTGCCCGAGAATATCCATGTGAAGACCGTGCCCGGTTCGTTTGAACTAATCTACGGTGCTCACCAGATGACGCTCAACGACGGTTACGACGCCGTGATTATCCTCGGCAGCGTGATCCGTGGTGAGACCCCCCATTTCGATTATATCTGTCAGGGTGTGACAGAGGGCATTGCCCGTCTGAATGCAACCAGTAACATACCCGTAGTTTTTGGCCTGCTGACGACGAATGATCTTCAGCAGGCCAAGGACCGCGCCGGAGGCCGATTGGGCAACAAGGGCGACGAGTGTGCGGTGGTGGCCATTAAGATGGCCAAGTTCTAATCAGAGTTTTATTCTTGCGTCTTCCGATCGTCGATATTATCGCCTTCGGTGGGTTGCATTTCTTCCTTGAAGTCGGTAATGCCGGCTTCAATTAGTATATTGTACCAGCTGATGAGCTTCTTGATGTCGCTGACGTGGACACGATCACGGTCCCACTCGGGCAACACCTTTGTGAAGTAGTCCTGTAGTTCCTTTGTTGAGGCTTTCTTGGGATCGACGGAGGCTTTCTTGGCTGCCTCAAGAGTCTTGAGGTTCTCCAGAACGTCCATCAGGGGAATGTCATCAGTCTCGGTGAACATGGCGATATCGGCCAGCGACGTGATACGGTCTGTGGAGAAAGCAGGCATGCGGCGGTGTGTCGTATCGAGTGCCTCGACGATGAGGTTGTTCTTACCCCGGGTAACGAGTTTGTAGAGTCCGGGCTTGCCGGAAATGGCTAAAATGGTCTGTTGCATAATTTATTATTTCTTTATTTATTGTTATTTATTACTTTGATATATTATAAATTTTTCCCAATATGTCATCCAGTTGCCGGTTGATGTCAGCCTGTTCGTCGTTGACGATCTCGAAGTCCGCGCGCTGCCTGACCTCTTCCTGTGGCAACTGGCGGCTCATCCATTCGAGCACTTTCTCCCGTGAGATCTCGTCGCGGGCTATGACGCGCTGGATGCGCAGTTCCTTAGGAGCAGTGACGACAATGACGCGGTCGACGAGGCGGTAGATACCCGACTCGTAGATGATGGCGCTCTCCATCCACTCCATGCCGCTCTCGATGAAGTCTCGGAAGACGGCGGGATGCACAATGCGGTCGATGGCTCTTGCATTGTCCTCGGATTTTAACAGGAACTCAGCTACAGCCTTCTTATTCAGAATGTATTCTCCTGACTCCTGACTGCTGTCTCCTGACTCCTTAAAATATGTCTCCGGTCCGATGAGAGCAGTGAGACGCCGACGGATGAAAGGTGAGGTGCGGATGAGTCGCTTGGCGGCACTGTCGCAGTCGTAGACCTTATAGCCCCGCTGTTCCAAAAGCCGGCAGACATAGCTCTTGCCGCTTCCGATACCTCCTGTGATGCCGATTTTCATTCCTGTGATTCGATGAGATAGTCAACCATAGTCGTCTCTAACTTCACCCGTGAGATGCCGCTTGGCGTATCTTTCAGATAGATGCGGCACTTCTCCGAGGGATTGCGCTGTATCTCGTTGTAGTCGACAATGACGGTGAAGTCCTCCGGTTTCAGGTTGCGGTAGACGCTGACGCCTGCCACGAAACTGACGGAGATTTTGGCGGGGAAGGTGCGCAGCGCCTTACCCTCGGGCAAATTGATGCCGACGATGGGGATGCCGGAGATGCGCTCCTCGGTCAGCACGTCGGTGTAGAAACTCACGCGTACATGGTCGGGAACGGTCTTCACCCCCTTGAGCTTCGCCAGGTTGCAGTCTACGGTCAGCGTGTCGCGGAAGTTGGCGTAGTTCAGCTGTTCGGTATAGACCATGCTGATGCTGTCGAGCTTCTCTTCCGACGCAAAGATGGTGACGCTGTCAGGACTGTATGTCACCCGCGAGATGAAGTAGAGTTCTTCGGGAATGACACGCCCGCTCCAACGAACGGGCACCTGTTTCTTGGAACCGTAGCTGTAATAGAACTCCATCTTCTCGGGTTTGATGGCGGTGATCTTCGAACTGCTGCCCAGCCGCTGGTAGATGTACTTCTGTATCTCCGAGGCCGGGATGAGGCCTGTGCCGTTGTTGTGCGTATAGTTGCGGAAAGGCAGGTCGATGCGGCTGAGGGTCTCACCGTATCGATAGGCTACGAGGATGATGCCCTTGTCGCGGATGGTGACACGGACGGTGTCGACCTCGTCGGAAGTGAGGACGGCATTCTTGGGGATGCCAACGACAGAGACGGGAACGGCGAATTCGCGTTCATAGGTCTCGTTGAGTGTCAGAGACAGCCAGAAGATGCCCGAGAGAGCCAGGAAGAACAGGAATATCAAGAATTCCTTGCTCGCTTTCGTGAACAGGAACTCCCTGATGGCTCGCCATACGCTTCGAAAGGTCATACGCGGTGGTGGCTATTTCTTTCTCTCTATTTCTGCGGCTGTGGGGTGCTGGAAGGATCTTTGAATACGGAACCCTTGTCGACGGTGATGACCACGTCACGTGCAATCTTCACGTCGACGGTGTTCTTGGCCAGGTCGATGCTCTTCACGGTGCCGTAGATGCCGCCGCCGGTGACGACCTGCGTGCCCTCGGTCAGTTCGTTCTGGAACTTCTGGATCTCCTTCTGTTTCTTCTGCTGGGGCTTGATCATGAAGAAATACATGATGGCAAAGATGGCGACCATCATGATGATCATGCTCATGCCACCTCCCTGTGCTGACTGTGCAGCGATGATGATGTTTGTCATTTCTATACCTTAATTATATTATATTTTAATCCTTTTTCTCGTCGTTGTCTTTACGGATAATGCACTTGCGATGCCTCATCTTCACGGGCACGGCATTGATCTCTGCCGGAGCTTCATCCGGGGTGGGGGCTTCCTGGCTGCCCTTCTGCGGATCCATGTGCTTCATCAGACGGTTGGTCCTGATGAGGTTGCGGGCGATGGCATCGAGCATGCCGTTGATGTAACCGCCACTCTTCGAGGTAGAATAGAGCTTGGCGATGTCGACAAACTCGTTGATGGTCACGCTGACGGGAATGTTGGGGAAGGTCATTAGCTCGGCGATGGCAATCTGCATGATGACGATGTCCATGTAGGCCAGACGGGAGAGGTCCCAGTTGCGTGACACCTCGTTCATGTAGTGCTGATACTCCACTTCATTGAGGATGGCGGAGCGGAACAGCTTGCGGGCAAACTCCTTCTCCTCGTCGCTGTCCCATTCGGGCAGCAGTTCCTGCTTGGTGCCGTTCTGTTCGGCGAAGCGTTTGATGGTCTTCAGCACGAAGGTGTCCACAATCTCCTTGTCGTCGTTCCAGTAGAGGCTCTGGTCCTCGAGCACGTTGTCGAGGTCGGGGTTCTCCTGGATGAACGTCTTGTAGAGCTTGCGCCACAGCTCACGGTCGGCATCGTACGTGTCTTCGCTGCTGGCCATGTAGTCCTTGTAGATCTGGCTCTGTTCGATGGTCTCGAAGAGTTGTCCTGGGACAGGGGTGTCTGCCCAGTTGGTCTTCTGGTTGCCGATGAACTCATTCAGCGCCTTGTTCTCCTGCAGTTGGATGGCAAAGCGGTTGTAGGCAAACTTCTGCGAGGGCTCTTCCGTGCCTTCGCGCTTGGCTCTGCCCTGAGTCACTTCGAGTCTGCGCTGTGCCTCTTTGGTCACTGCGACAATCAGCGACAACAGGTGATTGTAAAGGTCATACGCTTTGGACAGACTGAAAAAAAGTTCCTTTTCAGCCGTGTCAATGTTCTTGTTACCGTTTAAATAGTAGGCATAGGTTAACTGAACAATTTTGTTTCTGATAATCTCTCTGTTAATCATCTCACTTGATGTTTATTTGTTGTTTCTTGATGCAAAGGTAGGGAAAATTCCTTGTATATGCAAGAAAATAAGAGAAAAATCGTCTTTTTTTTCATTTTTTCATGCTTTCATTTTCTCATTTCAGAAAAAAGGTGTACCTTTGCACCGCTTTTTCTCAAAGCACAATCAGAAAATGTAACGTGTGATGGTGAATTAGGCAAGTATTATTAAATTCTTAATTTAGAGTAACACAAATTATGAAAGAATTCAGTGTAAGTGGCCAGAAGCGTGCCACGACAGGCAAGAAGGCAGCCAAGGAGCTGCGCAAGGAGGGACTTGTTCCCTGTAATCTTTATGGTGAGAAGAAGGGTGAGAATGGTCTTCCCGAGGCCGTTGCTTTTGCAATCCCCGCTACTCAGCTCCGTAAGGTCGTCTATTCTCCCGATGTGTATGTGGTCAACCTGACCATCGACGGTGAGGCTCACAAGGCCGTGATGAAGGAACTGCAGTTCCATCCCACAACGGATGCCCTGCTCCATATCGACTTCTACGAGGTGAACGAGGAGAAACCCATTACTATCGGTATCCCCGTGAAACTGACCGGTCATGCCCAGGGTGTCCGCGATGGTGGTCGTCTGAGCCAGGCTGTGCGTCAGCTGAATGTGACCGCTCCTTACAAGCAGATTCCTGAGACGCTGGAGATCGACGTGACGAAGCTCGCCCTTGGTAAGGCCATCAAGGTGGCTGACCTGAACTTCGAGGGGCTCGAGATCGCAACTCCTGCCCAGGTGGTTGTCTGCTCCGTGAAGGCTACCCGTGCATCGCGCTCTGCCGCTGCTGCCGAGGCTGCTGAGTAATCTGTTTACAGTTTACAGTAGTTCATGGACAAATACTTGATTGTTGGCTTGGGTAATGTCGGTGACGAATACGAACTCACCCGCCACAACACAGGGTTTATGGTATTGGATGCTTTTGCTAAGGCATCCAATATTCATTTTGACGACCGGCGCTACGGCTTTGTGGCCGAGACAACGGTCAAGGGACGGAAAGTGTTCCTGCTGAAGCCCTCCACGTTCATGAACCTCAGCGGCAATGCCGTGCGCTATTGGTTGAACAAGGAGAACATCGATCAGAAGCGGCTGCTCGTTATCAGCGACGATGTGGCGCTGCCCTTGGGGCAGTTCCGCCTGAAGGCCAATGGCTCCAACGGTGGTCACAATGGCCTCGGCCATATCCAACAGCTCATCGGTCAGGACTATGCCCGTTTGCGTATGGGCATCGGCAACGACTTTCCCCGTGGCATGCAGATCGACTGGGTACTCGGCCGTTATTCCGAGGAAGAACTCAAGGCCCTCCAGCCCGCGATCGACCTGGGTGTTGAGATCATCCAGAGCTTTGTCCTCGCTGGGATTGATGTCACCATGAACCAATTTAATAAATTGGGGAAAACCCACCCCCAACCCCTCCCCAGAGGAGGGGAGTCTGAATAGACTTTACGATGAAGTATATGCATGGAGATATGAATCATAAAGGTAACCAATCACCACTCCCATCGGGAGGGGGTGGGGGTGGGTTCGCCCGTATCGACAAATGGCTGTGGGCAGCGCGGATCTTCAAGACCCGCTCCATTGCGGCAGACGCCTGTAAGAACGGCCGTGTGACCATCGGTGGTGTCAACGTGAACCCCTCGCATACCGTCAAGGTTGGCGAGACGGTCAGTGTCCGTAAGCCTCCCGTGACCTATTCTTTCCGCATCCTGAAGACCATCGAACAGAGGGTAGGGGCGAAGTTGATTCCTGAAATCTATGAGAATGTGACGACGCCAGACCAGTACGAACTCCTGGAGATGAACCGCATCAGCGGTTTCGTGAACCGTGCCCGAGGTACCGGCCGTCCTACCAAGAAGGACCGCCGTGCGATGGACGCCTTCGTCGGCCCATCATTGGAAGGCGACTTCGACAGTTTCTTTGGTGATGACTTCGATGACGAAGAGTAATCAATCTAAAATCAGTAAATCTTATGACTTGGCTGAATATTCTGTTTATTATCATTGGCGTGGCACTCGTCCTGTGGGGTGCTGACCGTCTGACGGAGGGCGCCTCCTCCCTGGCTCGTGGCATGCATGTTCCCGAGATTGTCATCGGCTTGACTATCGTGGCGGCAGGCACCTCAGCGCCAGAGTTGTTCGTGAGTCTGATGTCAGCCCTGAAGGGCACCGCCGACCTTGCCGTAGGTAACGTCATTGGCTCGAATATTTTTAACACGACGCTCATTGTGGGCTGCTCTGCCTTAGTGGCGCCGATGATGGTGCAGAAGTCTACAGTCCGCAAGGATATCCCCTTCGCCGTTGTCGCCTCGCTGGCGCTCTTCGTCCTCTGTTTCGACGATATGGACTCTCCCCACCTGTGGGGCAACGAGATTAGCCGTTCCGACGGCATCATTCTGCTCCTAGGTTTCGTCGGATTCATGATCTACACCTTCCATGTCGCCAAGAAAGACGGTCTGATGCCCACGGAAGAGGAGCTTGAAGACTATGCCGAGATGCCGAAAGACTACTCCCGTCTCGGCCGTAACCTCTTCTGGATTGTCGTCGGCCTGGGCTGCCTCATCTATGGCAGTAACCTCTTTGTCGATGCTGCCACCTATGTTGCCCATCGTTTTGGCGTTCGTCAGAGTGTCATCGGCCTGACCATCGTCGCAGGTGGTACGTCGCTGCCAGAGCTGGCTACCAGCGTGGTTGCCGCCTACAAGGGACGTTCTGCCATTGCCATCGGCAATGTCATCGGCTCCAACGTGTTCAATATCCTGCTCATCCTCGGTACCACGGCCGTCATCCACCCGCTGCGCATCATGGGTATCACCATCGTCGATCTCATGGTACTGCTGGTGACTATTGGCTTCCTCTGGCTCTTCGCATTCACAAAATACTACGTTTCTCGTCGTGAGGGCGCAGTACTGGTTCTCAGCTTCCTATTATATATGGGCTGGCTGTTCTACCTCATATAGTAACACACAGGGGTCGACGCCCCCCCCCCTTTATCAAAACAAAAATGGAACAACAAAAGAGACAACAACGTATCAGTGTGCTGTTCATGTTCTACAGCATACTGTTCTGCGTCTGCTTGATCACGGCAAACGTGCTTGAGACCAAGCAGATATCCTTAGGTCCTGCGAACATGACGGCTGGACTCATTGTCTTCCCCGTCAGTTACATTATCAACGACGTGGTGTGCGAGGTATGGGGCTATGGCCGTACCCGTATGCTCATCTGGTTAGGCTTCGCCATGAACTTCTTCTTCGTGACGATGGGTGCCATCGCCGACTGGATTCCCGGTGCCTCCTATTGGGACGGTGAAGAGGGGTTCCATCAGATTTTCGGCTTGGCTCCCCGTATCGCAGGCGCCTCCTTCTTGGCGTTCATCTGTGGTTCGTTCATCAATGCCTACATTATGAGCCGCATGAAGCTCTCGTCGAAGGGCAAGAATTTCTCTGCCCGTGCTGTGCTCAGCACAATCGGCGGAGAACTGACCGACTCCATCATTTTCTTCCCCCTGGCTCTTGGTGGCGTCATTCCCTGGGAGGAGATGCCGTCGTTAATCATCACCCAGGTCACGCTGAAGACCGTCTATGAGATCATCGTCCTGCCGGTCACCATCCGTGTCGTGAAGTTCACCAAGGAGCACGACCATGAGGATGTCTACGACAATGGCATGGTGTATAACATCTTTAAACTGAATCTGAACTAAGCCTTATGAACGAGCAAGAGAGAATCGAGGAACGAGTAATGAGGAGTGAGGAAGGCCTGCAGGCCTTGGGCCGTAAGACCGAATACCGGATGGACTATGCGCCGGAAGTGTTGGAGACTTTTGAGAACAAGCACCCCGACAACGACTATTGGGTACAGTTCAACTGTCCCGAGTTTACCAGTCTCTGTCCCATCACGGGCCAGCCCGACTTCGCGGAGATCAAGATCCTCTATATCCCCGGCCGTCGGATGGTAGAGTCGAAGAGCCTCAAGCTCTACCTCTTCTCCTTCCGCAACCACGGCGACTTCCATGAAGACTGCGTCAACATCATCATGAAGGACCTTGTCCGTCTGATGGAACCTAAATACATCGAGGTCGTTGGGCTCTTCACACCCCGTGGCGGCATCTCCATCTACCCCTACGCCAACTACGGCCAGCCAGGCACGAAATATGCCGACCTCGCCGAGCGCCGCCTCATGGAGTACCAGATGAAGTGAAATCAGATGGCTACCAGTTCGGGCTTCAACAGTTGAGGCTGCTCTCTTCCTATATCGTATGGCTCTATGGAACCTTCGACATTGAAGGTCAGTATGGCTTTGTCTAATGTGACATCGAGTGAGCACGGTGCACCTTCCATGAGTGGAAGGCAACTGTTGCTGCCTACGGGGAATCCGCAGCATACGGGGATTTCCAGATCGCGCAGATGGGCTACCAGCATTTGCTCCACACTGCCGAACTGAAGGTCGAACTTGATGGAGCTGAATGTACCGAAGATAATGCCCTTCACCCTGTCGAAGTCAAGTATCAGACGCAGCATATAGAACAGTCTGTCGATGTCGTGCAGCGCTTCTTCCACTTCCTCGATAAAGAGGATGATGTCTTGATCCGGTGGAAGATGAAACCTGGTTCCGGCTATGGCTGCATAGCTCGACAGGTTGCCGCCAATCAGAAAGCCTTCTGCATGACCACATCTGTTATAGGGCGCACTGGCAAGCTTGTATTGCGGGATGTTACCAAAAAGCATGTTGCGGGTAAGCGACGTGGCAGGTTCCTGTTCGTTGGCAATCTGGAATGCCATGGGTCCGTGGATGCACATCGACCCGGCTCCGACGGCGGCATTGAGCAGCATGGTGATGTCACCATGGCCGATCAGCCATTTCGGATGGCGCTGATAGGCTTCCGATGGTATGCGGTTCAGCAAGTGGATACAGCCATAGCCGCCTCTGGAGCATACAATGGCCTTGATGTTATCATCGTTGAGCGCCCATCGCAGGTCGGCAGCCCGCTCGTCGGCCGTTCCTGCATAGACATTTACGTTCAGGCTGTTGGTGTGTGGACCGATAACCGGTTGCAACCCCCAGTTTCTAATCACTTCTGCGGCTTCCAAAAGGGTGTCTTCAGGCATCCAATAGGCAGGAGATACAAGCGCCACCTTGTCTCCCTCTTTTAAATACGTAGGTTGACTAATCATTATTATCTGTTATCCTGATAAACATTTTCTGTTTTCGGGGGTGCAAAGGTAGTCATTTTTTCAGTATTAGACAAAAGTTTCCCCCTTAAATTGGCAAAAACAGTCAATTTTGAAACATATTTTGTGAATTTTGGAACTCTATATCCTTCTGCCGATGAAGGCTTTGACGTTCCAGTCGGTTAGTTTGATGGTGGTGTTGTCGTTATTCGAATGGTAGCGTCTGCCCTGGCCTGTGACGCCGAAGTACCAGTCTTTAACGCTATACGAGGCACTCATGCGCAGGTCGAGGTTCAGGCGCACGCCGCCGTTGAGCATCTCGTCACCGGTGTGTGTCATCTTGATGGCATTGAAGTAGTCTTCCTGGTTATTGAAATCCTTATCGTCAGGGTATTCGATTTCGTAGCGCGACGACTTGACCTTGTTCACAATTGTCAGAACCGGCATGGCCACAGCATTCACCACCAACCCACGGGCAGGCACCCAGTTGTAGGTGTAGCCCAGTCCGATGCTGCCTTGATAGACCTTCATCAGTCCCACGTTGCCACCATGCTCGATGAAGAAGAAGTTCTTCGGGCTATCGTAATCCAGTTTCTGGTAATAGTACATGATGCCTGCGATGAGCGAGCCCGCAGAACGCCGCTGTATGGTCGACTGGTCGTAGGCAGCCAACAGGGAGAACCGCTTCTTATTGAAAATCCAATAAGCGTCGAACATGACCGTCCCGATCTTCATCGGACTGCTCAGCAATTTATCTACTAACTTATCGTCGAACATACCGCTTCTGATCTCAGAGCCATCAGCCCCGCTCAAAGTGAAGGAACTTTTCGGCTTGTCAAAGGAAAAACGCTTGATGCTGAGATTGATGCCATAGCTTGTCGACACCATATTGAGGTCGAAGTTATATCCGCTATTGCCCGACAGCGACAGGGAGTAGCCCGCACCCCAGCCACGGTAGCCGGCCCACAGACCGATGGAGGAGGATACGGGAGGCTTGATATCCAGGCTGATGGTCAAGTCTTCTTTGTTTGTCTGCAACTTCATGGTGGACGACACCTCAAGATCCGTCCGCCCGGTATTGGAGTTGAGCACGAGGGCCCAGGGCTTGTCGGGCTGGGTGATATAGGCTGGATCGACGCCCTTCACGTTGGAAGAGTCGAAGTAGGCCACGATGCTTTTCCAGAAGTCCTTCTTCTGTGCCATACCCTCGCCTGCCAGACAGCAGACGAGGGCAATGACCATCAGACTTCTCTGAAACATTATCATCCCGTTTTTTTTACTTGATGATCTGTTTCTTACCTTTATAGATATAGATACCCTTTTGCGTCGGCTTGCCTGAGAGCTTGCGACCCTGCAGGTCGTACCAGCCGTCAGCATAATGATCCATTTTCCATTTTCCATTATCAATTGGCTGGATTCCCGTGGCTCCATCCTCGTCGATCCATTGGAAGTACTTGCCGTAAGTGCCCGTAGTGGTGAGGCTCAAGTAGAAGGTCGTTCCCATGTCTATATGGTCGCAAGTATCTTGGTCATCTATCTTGTAGAGGGTGTCCTCACCGTCGGGATGGGCCTCGCGGAAGGAGAGGTAGTTACCGTATGGCACCACCATGTCGCCTTTCGAGTGTACGAATTGTATGCGGTGCTTGGGTTCCCAGCCTGTAGCAACGCTGTTGTCGGCCAGCGCCCGGTGCAGATCCTTACATGCGTCTCCCTTCTCCGTCGGCACGGTGTCGAAGTTCGAGGCGTCACTCATGTACTCGTAGAAGGCGGGTGTGAAGAGCTTGTCGAGGTGGGCCCACACGCGATTCTCCTTGGGCGATTCGAACAACTCTGCCATCTGCTCCTTGGTGTATTGCCGTTCGCCGGCGTCAAGTCCCTCCTGCAGTTGGTCGTACCACTTCCCATGGATGTCATTGATCTTGTCCTCCTTGCTCTCCAGCCATTCCATGATGCCCGTGTCGAGGAACTGCTGTGAGAGATAGTCCTCCAGTGCATGGTCCTTCATGTCGGGGTGCGTGTCGATCATTCCCTTGATGATCATGGGCACCACCATCGGCATGGTGTTCACTCCCTTGCGATGGTCGGTCTGCTGACCGTAGCTGTCGCCGTCATCCTCTACATAGTAGCGCAGGGTGGCTATCAGGTCGTAAGGACCGTCGCCGCAGATTGTGCCACGGTAGCGCAACTCCTCGTCCAGTCCCTGTTCCTCCATGTATCGCTGCACGGCCAAGGCCACGGCACCTCCTTGCGAAAATCCGAAGCCGAACGACCGCCAGTCGCTCTTGAAGGGCAGCGCCCGCTTGTCGTCGACATGTTTCTTATAGAGTTCCAAGCCGTACTCCACAGCGTCCATTACCTGTTGCGCTGTCAGTTCCTGTGACAGATAAGGGTGGGGCACGTCTTTGGTGGCGCCATAGCCCTCGAAGTCGGGGGCGATGATGACGGCGTGGCTGATGAAGTCCTGGGCCGGGTCCATTTCCAACGCGTACTTGTCTTTCAGCAAGACGGCAAAGAGCGCACTTTCCTTTAGGTTAAGTTCCGATGACGGACACTCGTCGTCTTCGGTAATGGTGAAGTGGCTATATATGTGGAGCGACTCAATGCTGTCGGTTTCCTCGGGCTCTTCGGGCAACCAGGCAAAGAGCGCCGACGAGAGCACCACGTCCTCACCCGCAGCGTTCTTCGACGGGTAGTTATAGGTGTAGGTCGTGCAATGGCCAATGGTTTTCATTTCTTTCAGACTGTCCGAAACCTCGGCAGCCCATGCACTGCCGACAAGACAGCTCAGGAGGGCAGGCAAAAGCCTTAACGCCCATTGACGGATTTTTTTCATCTTCTGTATAGTTATGCTAATTGTTTACTTATTTTCGGATCACACCTCTGTTCAGGTCGAAATAGTTGGCTGGGTTCCGGGGCTTGCCGTCGACGCGCGTCTCGAAGTGCAGATGGGGTGTCGTGGCGCGGCCCGTCTGGCCTACGAGGGCTATCACCTGGCCGGCCTTTACGTGCTGGCCCTTCTTCACCAGGTTTTTCGAGTTGTGGGCATAATAGGTCTCCAGGCCGTTGTCGTGCCTGATGCGTATCAGGTAGCCATAGCCAGAGAACTTGTCAGCGAAGACCACCTCACCGGCAAACGCCGCATAGATCTTATCCTTGTTTTTCGTCTTCAGGTCGGCCCCTGTATGTTGCTTGCCCCCACGCTGACCGTATGGTCTGATCACCTTTGCACCCGGTAGTGGGAAATGCCAGCTGCTAGAACCCGATACCTCCGCGACCTCCGTGGGGTAGTTGCGGTGCGAGCATCCGGCCAGCAGCACTGCCAACAGCAATAAAGAAATAGGTTTCTTGTGTAGTCTCATATTGATAGAATTATTTGAGTCAAACCCTCGTCTGCCAGACAGCAGACGAGGGCGGTTCTCATCAGAAGTATCAGAACTCCGTCATCCCTTAGAAGAAGAGGGTGACACCGATTTTCCAGGAGCTCGACTTGGGCTTCAGGTCTTTGCCGCTGGCCTTGGCTGCTTCATACTCAGCCTCTAACTCACCCGTCTTGGAGATTCCGAGGTTGTAGACGGCGCCGATTTCAAACTTCTTGCTCAGCATGACGCCGACGCCGAAGTTCCAGCCAAACATCGCCGTGTTGAAATCGAATGTTTCCTTGAGCTTGTCCCCTTTAAACTCGAAATCGGAACCGACGTTGAAGTCAAACTGCGGACCTGTGGCCACATAGAGACCGCTTGCCTCATTGAGCTTGAGGTTCACGCGGAGATCGATGGGCAGGACGATGGCCTGACGTTTGACGGTCTCATCGGCTACCTTGCTGTTGGACTGCTCATACATCAAGGCTCCCTGGATACCGAGGAATGGCAGGAAGTCGATCTTCAACGTCGGACCGACGAAGAAACCTACACCGGACTTTGTCTCAACAGCGTCATTATCGAGGCTCATCTTGGTAAAATTAACACCACCCTTCACACCGAATTGGACGCCTTGGGCACTTGCAGGAATGGCAGCTATGAATGCCATCACGATTACTGCGCTGAAAAACTTTGCTCTTGTCATAATACTTTGTTTTAAATTTGAATATGTTGTTTTAGTTTTGCAAAGATAGTATATTCTCGAGTAATAATAACAATTATTCTCCTGAAAATAACATTTTTTAACCGCATGGCCCTTTTGGTGGTCTTTTAGGATTTGTGAGGTTGTGTCATGCCTGATTTGCCTATATCGTTTTTTACAAATGACGTTTCCAATCATAAATAATCAAAAAAAGTGCGGGGAATGTGCTTGTGTCTGAAATAAAATGCCTACTTTTGCAATTTGTAAGTATATAACTGACAAGAAAAGCATTTATGAAGAAAAAAATCCAGTTTAGTCTCGTCTATCGGGACATGTGGCAGAGTTCAGGCAAGTTCCAGCCCCGTAAGGATCAGTTGGAGCGCATTGCCCCGGTGATAATCGATATGGGCTGTTTCGCCCGAGTGGAAACCAACGGTGGCGCCTTTGAGCAGGTGAACCTGATGGCGGGTGAGAATCCGAACCTCGCCGTACGCGCCTTCTGTAAGCCCTTCAACGAGGTGGGCATCAAGACCCACATGCTCGACCGAGGCCTGAACGCCCTGAGAATGTATCCTGTGCCCGATGACGTGCGTGCGTTAATGTATAAGGTGAAGCACGCACAGGGTGTGGACATCACCCGTATCTTCTGCGGACTGAACGACACGCGAAATATTATCCCCAGCATCAAGTGGGCGAAAGAGGGCGGCATGACGCCGCAGGCCACGCTCTGCATCACGACGAGTCCCGTGCATACCGTGGAGTATTACTCAAGGATTGCTGAGGAGGTGATTGCTGCTGGAGCCGAGGAGATCTGTCTGAAGGATATGGCCGGCATCGGTCAGCCCGCTATGCTCGGTGCCCTGACGAAGGCTATCAAGACAAAGCATCCCGACATCATCGTGCAGTATCACGGCCATTCGGGCCCCGGCCTGTCGATGGCTTCAATCCTCGAGGTTTGTAACAACGGTGCCGATGTGATTGACACCGCCATCGAACCGCTGAGCTGGGGTAAGGTGCATCCGGACATCATCTCTGTGCAGTCGATGCTGAAGAACGAGGGCTTCGAGGTGGCTGACCTGAACATGAACGCCTATATGCAGGCCCGTACGCTGACGCAGGAGTTTATCGACGACTGGCTGGGCTACTTCATCAATCCCGCCAATAAGCACATGTCGAGCCTGCTGCTCGGTTGCGGACTGCCTGGCGGTATGATGGGTTCGATGATGGCCGACCTGGGCGGTATCATGACGATGATCAATAAGCTGCGTGCACAGAAGGGTGAGGCAGAGCTGACGATGGACGACATGCTCGTGAAGCTGTTCAACGAGGTGGAGTACGTGTGGCCGAAGGTGGGTTATCCCCCATTGGTGACGCCGTTCTCGCAGTACACGAAGAACATCGCCCTGATGAATCTCCTGACGATGGAGCAGGGCAAGGGTCGCTATGTGATGATGGACGACGCCATCTGGGGCATGATCCTCGGCAAGAGTGGCAAGGTGCCCGGCGAGATTGCTCCCGAACTGAAGGAACTGGCTGCACAGAAGAAGCTGGAGTTTACCGACGTGGATCCCCATACGCTCTTGGAGAACGCCCTCGACGGCTTCCGCAAGGAGATGGACGAGAACGGCTGGGAATATGGTCCCGACGACGAGGAACTGTTCGAGCTGGCTATGCACCCCGAGCAGTACCGTCCGTTCAAGAGCGGACAGGCGAAGAAGAATCTGCTGGCCGACATCCAGAAAGCGAAGGACGCAAAGCTGGGCGGCGGCAAGAAGATCTCGCAGGAGGAGATCGACGCCATCAAGCACGCAAAGGCCGATGCCGTGAAGTCGCCGTTGGCCGGACAGCTGATCTGGAGCTTCGGCGGCGAGGGTGTGCCTGCTGCCTGCATCGAGCCGTACATCGGTCAGAAATACAAGGAAGGCGATATCTTCTGCTATCTCCAGACGAAGTGGGGCGAGATCGTCGAGATCCCCGCTGCCATGGGCGGTAAGCTGGTGGACATCAGCGTGAAGCCCGGACAGCAGATCCGTCAGGGCGATACTATTGCTTGGATCGAGAGAGAAGCGTAATGGACTATCAGAAGATCATTGACAAGTACTATCCTGAGGACGATGAACTCAGGAGACTCCTATTAATTCACAGTCGGCAGGTAGCGGATCGCTGCCTGCTGATTGCGAAGAAACACCCGGAGCTGAAGCTCGACACGGAGTTTCTGGAAGAGGCGGCGATGCTGCACGATATCGGCATCCGCGAATGCGACGCACCGGGCATCCACTGTCATGGCAAGGAGCCGTATATCCGCCACGGTATCATTGGTGGCCGGATGCTGCGCGAGGAGGGGTGGATTCGTCATGCGCGCGTGTGTGAAAGGCATACGGGCACAGGTCTGACGGCGTGGGACATTGAGCAGCAACAACTGCCCTTGCCCCACGAAGATTATATGCCCGAGGAACTGGAGGAACAGGTGGTGTGCTACGCGGATAAGTTCTATTCGAAGACCAGACCGGGCAGCGAGCGCACTGTCGTAGAGGCGATGCGGGCGCTGGAGAAGTTCGGCTGGGACGGCATCAGACGGTTCCAGAAGTGGGTGGACTTGTTTGAGTAGAGATTGAGCCACAGATTACACAGATGATCACAGAAAGGTGGATTGACACAGAGAAGTGAGGAGTAGTAAATCGGTCATCATATGTATAATGGTCGCCTTCATGCTGATGATGGCGTGTACGCCTGCATCCCTGAGGTCGGATAGGAAATCGAGGAATGTGGAAGGTGGAATGAGGAATGAGGATACTTCGGAGGCGGATCAGACCCCCTCTGGCTCCCCCTATTTTGGGGGAGAAAGCACCCTTCAAGGTAATCTTATTCCTCCTTCCTCCTTCCTCCTTCCTCGAAATGACTCCACTATCATCCCAGAAGACAGCCTCTTGGCCGACGAGGTACCCCGCGACAGCGTTCAAGCGGCGCTCGACGTGATCCGCGACGGCTTTACCAAGGGCGACTCGCTGGTGAAACCGGCATCGCCGACGACGGTGCTGCAGGAGGCGGCTGCCAAACTGAAGCGCGACACGACGACAATGGACTCGTTGGAGCTGGCCATCTGGAAACACAACAAGGCTGTCGACGACTCGCTGGCCCTCGATAGCATCAATCGTAGCCGCAAGAGCGGTATCGACTCGCCGGTGGAGTATTCTGCCAAGGACTCCCTGACCTATACCGCTGCCACATCGCAGGCCAAGCTCTATGGCGACTCGAAGGTGAAGTACCAGAACATGGACCTGGCGAGTGAGAAGATCTTCATGAGCCTCGACAGCAATATCGTGCATGCGGAGGGAAGGCTTGACTCGACCACGCAGGAGACAATAGGCTCGCCGGTGTTCAAGATGGGCAGCGACGAGTATCAGACGGGACCGATGTCGTTCAACTTCAAGTCGAAGAAGGGTTTGATCAAGGATGTGTACACCCAGCAGGACGACGGTTTTCTGACCAGTGAGCTGTCGAAGCGCGGACCTGAGGGGGAGATGTATATCCAGCACGGCCGCTATACAACCTGCGATGATCCGCATCCAGACTTCTATCTGGCGATGTCGCGTGCAAAGGTACGTCCTGGCAAGGATGTGGTATTCGGACCGACCTACCTCGTCGTGGCCGACGTGCCGCTGCCGTTGGCCGTCCCCTACGGCTTTTTCCCCTTTACCAAGAGTTATTCAAGCGGACTCATCATGCCTACCTATGGCGACGAGTCGAACAAGGGATTCTACCTGCGCGACGGCGGCTATTATTTCGCTATCAGCGACAAGATGGACCTGAAACTGCTGGGCGAGATCTATACGAAAGGCTCATGGGGTGTCACCGCCACGTCGAACTATAGGAAGCGCTATCGTTACAATGGCAGTTTTCTGGTGAGCTACCAGAACTCCGTCACGGGCGACAAGAACATGCCTGACTATCAGAAGGCGACGGACTTCAAGCTGACGTGGAACCACAGCCAGGACACCAAGGCACATCCCGTACGCTCGTTTACGGCACGTGTGAATTACTCCTCGCAGAGCTACGAACAGAACAACCTCACCTCGATGTACAACCCGCAGACGCGGACACAGTCCACACGTACATCGGCCGTCGGTTTCAATACGTCTTTCTCCAGCATCGGCATGAGTCTCAACTCCTCGGCCAACCTGACGCAGAACATGAAAGACTCCACGCTGAGCATCGAGCTGCCGACACTCGGTATCACCATCGCCCAGTTCTATCCTTTCAAACGCAAGAAGGCGGCTGGTCAACAACGATGGTATGAGAAGATCTCGATGTCGTATACGGGTAATTTCAAGAACCAGATCAACAACGTGAAGGAGAGCCAACTCTTTCACACGAACTTGGCTAAAGACTGGCAGAACGGCATGATGCACTCGATTCCCATCAAGGCCACTTTTTCGGTGTTTGGATTCCTGAATGTCACCCCTGGCTTCAACTTCACCGACCGTACGCTCTTCAGAAAGCAGGAGAAACACTGGGACACTGATGCCCAGAAGGAGGTCACTGATACGGTGACGGGTTTCTATAATGTCTACGACTGGTCGACGAGCGTCTCTGTCGACACGAAGTTGTACGGCTTCTATGTCCCCAGCCGCAAGCTCTTCGGCGACAAGATACAAGCTATCCGCCACGTATTTACGCCGATGGTTAGTTTCAGTTATGCGCCTGACTTCGGTGACCCCTGCTACGGCTACTACAAGACCTACACGAAGACGGATGCTGACGGCAATGTGTCGTTCGTGGAGTATAAGCCTTACGATATTAATATCTATACTGCACCAGGCAAGGGCAAAAAGGGGACCATCAATTTCGACATCAAGAACAACCTTGAAATGAAGATTAAGTCGGACGATGACTCCACGGGTGTAAAGAAAATCAGTCTGATTGATGAGCTTGGGGCCAGCATGTCGTATAACTTTGCCACGGACATCAGGCCACTGAGTGACTTGCGCACCAACCTGAGGCTGAAGCTCACGAAGTCGTACACCCTGAATCTTAACGCTACCTTCGCCTCATACGTCTATGAGGCCGACAGTGTGGGTGCCACGCCGAGAGAGAGTGAGCACACCACTTACTGGGGGCAAGGCAAATGGGGCCGCTGGACGGGTATCGACCAAAGTCTCAACTACAAACTTGACAATCAGAAGGTGATCAAGCTCTTCAAGCGGCTGACGGGTCAGAAGGTGGACGACGACAAGAACAAAAAGAATAAGAAGAAGCAAGATGACGATGACGACTGGGACTCCGTGGAGAGTAACGTAGACCTCGAGATGGAGAAGGCCAAGCACCCCACAGGTGATAAGTCGAAGGCTGAGACTGACGAGGACGGCTATATGAAGTTCAAGATGCCCTGGACGCTGAACATCGGCTATACCGTCTCCTTGCGTGAGAATAGGGATGTTAAGAAGTTCAACTACGAAACGATGCGCTATCCCTACAAGATCACCCAGACGCTGAACCTCAGCGGCAATGTGACGTTGAGTGACGGCTGGAACATCAACTTCAGCTCTGGCTACGACTTCGAGAACAAGAAGATCTCGATGACGCGCATGTCGCTCTCCCGCGACCTGCACTGCTTCAGCATGTCGGCCGATGTCATGTTGGCGCCCTACACCAGTTATAACTTCTCTTTCCGTTGCAACGCCTCGACGCTGACAGACGCCCTGAAATACGACAAGCGCTCTGGCTCGACCAATGCCGTGCAGTGGTACTAAATCCATTATTCCGTTATATCGTTATACCGTAATTACGTAAAAATATGTCAGAGATTCCCGGTTTGATTGAAGACCTCGCCCTGATCTTGATAGTGGCAGGCATTGTGACACTGTTGTTCAAGCGGCTCAAGCAGCCGCTGGTACTCGGCTATATCGTCGCCGGGTTCCTGGTTAGTCCCAACATGCCCTATACGGCGTCTGTGGTCGATCATGCCAGCGTGCATCTCTGGGCAGACATCGGCGTGATGTTCCTGCTGTTCTCGCTGGGTCTCGACTTCTCGTTCAAGAAGATCCTGAGGATGGGTGCTTCGCCGATCATATCCACCTGCACCATCATCTTCTGCATGTCGATGCTGGGAGTGCTGGTGGGGCAGGCTTTCCATTGGGAGAAGATGGACTGCATCTTCCTCGGTGGTATGCTGGCCATGTCGTCGACCACTATTATCTATAAAGCCTTTGACGATCTGGGTCTTAGGCAGCAACAGTTCGCCGGAATGGTGATGAGTGTGCTCATACTGGAGGATATTTTGGCCATCGTGATGATGGTGATGCTGAGTGCCGTCGCTACAGGTAACGACCTGGAGGGCGGGCAGATGATCGGGGCGGTCATCAAGATTGGCTTCTTCCTCATTCTCTGGCTGGTAGTGGGAATCTTTGCTATCCCGCTGTTCCTGAGAAGGGTGCGCAGCCTCATCAACAACGAGGTGCTGCTGGTGGTGTCACTGGGACTCTGCTGCGCGATGGCGGTGACGTCGACGAAAGTAGGCTTCAGTTCAGCCTTCGGTGCCTTCATCATGGGTAGCATCCTGGCAGAGACGGTCGAGGCAGAGCGCATCGAGAAGCTGGTGGAACCGGTGAAGAACCTCTTCGGTGCCATCTTCTTCGTGTCGGTGGGTATGCTTGTCGATCCGAAGATCTTGGTGGAGTACGCCTTGCCCATCCTGTTGTTGGTGCTGACGATTCTTGTCGGACAGGCAGTCTTCGGCACAATCTCGTTCATGCTGGGCGGTGAGTCGCTGAAGTCGGCCATGCGCTGTGGATTCTCGATGGGACAGATCGGTGAGTTCTCGTTCATCATCGCCTCATTAGGTCTGTCGTTAGGTGTGATCAGCGACTTCCTCTATCCTGTGGTCGTGGCCGTATCTGTCATCACCACTTTCCTCACGCCCTACATGATCCGTCTGGCCACACCGGCTTATAACCGTCTGGAGCACCATCTGCCCAAGAAGCTCATCCTGTCGCTGAACCATCTGTCGATGAGTCATCAGCACACGCAGCAGCAGAGTAACTGGAAGCGGCTGCTGACGCAGATGAGCATCAATACCGTCGTATATTCTATCCTCTCGTCTGCAGGCATTGCCCTGATGTTCACCTTTGCGCTGCCCTTCATGCACAAGCTGCTGCCGGGTCAGGAACTGCGACCTTATGCAAATGCCATTACGGGCATCTTGACGATACTCTTCATCGCGCCGTTCCTGCGGGCGATGGTGATGAAGAAGAACAAGAGCGAGGAGTTCAAGGCCCTGTGGCGGGAGAGCAACCGCAACCGCCTGCCGCTGATCTTCACCATCTTGGTGCGTGTGATTATCGCTGTGGCATTCATCTTCTATATCTGCAATTATCTGACACAATTTGCCAGCGCCTTGCTGATCTGCTTCGGCATCGTCGTGGTGTGGGGCATCGTATTCTCCCGCTGGATCAAGCATCGCAGCATCACGCTCGAGAGACTCTTCATCCAGAATCTCCGTTCCCGTGAGATTGAGGCTCAGGTACACGGCAAGAAGCGTCCGCTCTACGAAGGGCGCCTGCTCGACCGTGATATCCATATCGCTGAGTTTGAGGTGCCTGCCGACTCGATGTGGATGGGACAGACGCTGAAGCAGCTGAACCTGGGACAGAAGTATGGGGTGATGATCAGCAGCATCCTGCGTGGTGGCCGGCGTGTGAATATTCCTGACGGTGACTATATCGTCTTCCCCCACGATGTGCTCCAGGTGATTGGTAGTGACGCACAGTTCACGGCTTTCCGCGATGCACTTGAAAGGGAGCGCTTCGGCGAGGACCCGGAGATGGAGATGCGCGAGATGAAACTGCGGCAGCTGGTCATCGGCAACGACAGTCCGTTCATCGGCAAGACACTCATCGAGAGTGGCATCCGCGACCTGTACAGTTGTATGGTCGTCGGCCTGGAAGAGGGAAAGGAAAGCCTTTCCACCTTCCGTCCGAACCGCCGTTTCAAGGAGGGCGATATCATCTGGGTGGTAGGTGAGATCGAGGCGCTCGACGCCCTGATGAAAGCCTAAGAATTGTATCCCGCCGTCAGTTCACAGATCCTGACAATCACCTCGACGGCCTTCTGCATCGACTGGATGCTCACAAACTCATACGGTCCGTGGAAGTTCACGCCGCCGGCGAAGATGTTGGGGCAGGGGAGACCACGGAATGACAATTGGGCACCGTCGGTACCGCCACGGATAGGCTTCACCTTGGGCGCCACGCCACAGTCCTGCATGGCATGCAGCACGAGGTCGATGACGTGCATCTGAGGGTCGATCTTCTCCTTCATATTATAGTATTGGTCATTCACTTCGCAGGTGACAGTTCCCTCGCCGTATGTCTCATTCATCTGGTCTGCACACTTCTGGACCGTGCGTTTGCGGTCTTCGAAGCGCTCACGGTCGTGGTCGCGGATGATGTAGTTCAGCTTGGCGCTCTCCACGTTGGCCTGCATACCCGTCAGGTGGTAGAAACCCTGGTAGCCTTCCGTCTGCTCTGGTGTCTCTTCTGCCGGCAGCATCGCCACGAACTCAGCCGCCAGAAGGCAGGCGTTCACCATCTTGCCCTTCGCGTAGCCGGGATGCACGCTTACACCTTTTATATATATCTTAGCGCTGGCGGCGTTGAAGTTCTCGAATTCCAGTTCTCCCACATCGCCGCCGTCCATCGTGTAGGCCCAGTCACAACCGAACTTCTCTACATCGAAGTGGTGGGCACCCATGCCGATCTCCTCATCTGGATTGAAGGCGATGCGGATGTCACCGTGCTTCACCTCAGGATGGGCCCTCAGCCAGCACATCGCCTCGACAATCTCTGCGATGCCCGCCTTGTCGTCGGCTCCCAAGAGCGTGTGGCCGTCAGTTACAATCAGGTCTTCGCCTATGTGATTCAGCAACTCTGGAAATCGCTGGGGACTCGAAGTGATGCCCTCTGATAGCAGGATGTCTGAGCCGTCGTAGTTGCGTACGATCTGCGGTTTGATGTCTGCCCCAGAACAGTCTGGACTGGTGTCGTAATGCGAGATAAAGCCGATGGTGGGTACTGGTTGGGAGGATTTGTAATCCGATCCTTTCATGTTCGACTTCAACGTGGCGTAGAGATAGCCTTTGTCATCGAGCTCGACGTTACTTAGGCCCTCGTGCTCTAACTCCTTTTTCAGGTACTCCGCAAATACGAGTTGTTTCGCAGTACTCGGCATCGTCTGGCTGTCCTCAGCCGACTGCGTGTCAAACTTCGTGTAGTTTAAGAATCTTTCTGTAATATTCATATCTGTGTTATTATCGCATTTAATTTACGGTCATCACTGCCTTTTTAAGATGTTTCAGGCTGCTGTCCGGACCAATCATAATCTCAAACTCGCCAGGCTCTAAGACGTAGTCGAGGCTGCTGTTATAGAACTTCAGCAGGTCATCTTTGATCTCAAACGTCACTTCCTTGCTCTCGCCCTTCTTAAGATGGATGCGCTTGAATCCTTTCAGTTCCTTCACAGGGCGGGTGATGCTGGCCACGACGTCGTGAATATAGAGCTGTACGATTTCTACGCCGTCATAGTCGCCTGTATTGGTGACCGTCACAGATGCTTTCCGTCCGTTAAAGTGGATGTCGCTGTATTCGAAGGTGGTATAGCTCAGTCCGAACCCGAATGGGAACAGTGGGTCGTTGCGTACGTCGAAATAGTTGCTGCCGAATTTCGAGAATGTGCTCAGGTCTTCTCCCACAGGTCTTCCCGTCGGCAGATAGTTATAGTAAAGCGGCTCCTGTCCTGTGGCCTGAGGCATCGAGGTGGTAAGCTTGCCGCATGGCACTTTGTCGCCGAAGAGCACGTCGCAGATGGCATCACCTGCCTCGCTGCCGCCAAACCATACCTGCAGGATGGCAGGTACGTGACTGTTCTCCCATGTCAGTACCGTCGGACGGCCGGCGAAGTTCAGCACCACCAGGGGCTTGCCTAATGCGAGCAGGGCTTCCAGCAGCTCCCGTTGTGTGTCGAACATCTCCAACGTGGCACGGCTGCTGCACTCGCCACTCATCTCTGCCGACTCTCCCATGGCGCAGACGATGACATCGGCATCACGGGCGATGTCTAATGCTTCGCGCTTCAACAGTTCGGCATCCTTGAAAGGTGTCTGCCGGTAGAATCCGCCGTCCTTCTGTATGGTGGAGTCGCTGGTGAAGTTACAGCCTTGTGCATAGCTGAGCGTCGCCTTGCCTGCTAATGCCTTCTCCATCGCCTCTTTCAGCGTGGCATATCGCTCGTTGGTGGCTGTCGGAGCCCAGGTGCCTGCCATGTTGATGCGGTTGTCGGCCATCGGTCCGATGAGCGCGATCTTCCCCTGCTTCTTTAGCGGTAGGAGACTGTTCTCATTCTTCAGCAGCACAAACGACTCCGCAGCAAGTTGGCGTGCAGCCTGTCTGTGCTCTGTGGTGTAGATGTCCGTTTCGTGGCGCTTGGGGTCGAGGAAACGGTAGGGATCCTCAAAGAGTCCTAAGATGTATTTCGCCTCCAGCACACGACGGCAGGCCTGATCGATCTCGGCCATCGTCACCTTGCCCTCTTTCAGCGACTGTTCGAGGGTGTTAATAAAGCCTTCGGCACACATGTCCATATCAGTGCCCGCTTTCAGGGCCAGCACCGAGGCCTGTTGCAGGTCACCCAGTCCGTGCTTGGTGATCTCAGCGATGGAACCGTAGTCGGTCACCACGAAACCGTTCCATCCCCATTGCTTGCGCAGCACGTCGTCGATGAGCCATTTGTTGGCAGTGGCTGGAATGTAGTCCACAATATTGAACGAGGTCATCACCGAGCCTGCCCCTGCCTTGGCGGCTGCCTCATAGGGCGGGAAGAACTGGTTGTACATCCTCACGTGACTCATGTCCACCGTGTTATAGTCGCGCCCTGCCTCAGCTCCGCCATAAAGGGCATAGTGCTTCACGCAGGCCATCATGTTCTCTGGGCCGTAGTTGCCCTGATAGCCCCTCACCAAGGCCTCGGCGATCCGGGAGCCAAGGAACGGATCCTCGCCGTTGCCCTCGGCGATGCGGCCCCAGCGGGCGTCGAGCGCAATGTCCACCATCGGACTGTAGGTCCAGCAGATGCCGTCGGCAGTGGCCTCCTTGGCGGCTATCCTCGCAGCCTGCTCGATGGCCTCCAGATTCCAGCTACACGACATGCCCAGGGGGATGGGGAAGATGGTCTCGTAGCCGTGAATCACGTCCATACCTACGAGCACGGGGATGCCAAGACGGCTTCTCTTGGCAGCGTCCTGCAACTGTCGGATACCGTCTACGCCTTTCTGGTTCAGCACCGTTCCCAACTTTCCCTGCTCTATCAATGTCAGCAGCGGACTGTTCTTCAATTCTCCCGTCGTGGCTGAGGTGCCAGGCAACAGGTTCATCTGTCCGAGTTTCTCCTCGACGGTCATCTTCGACATCAGCTGGTCGATAAACGCGTTCATCATCTTCTTCTGGTCTTCTGTCAGACCGTCCTTCTGGTTTTGTGCCAGACCGTTCAGCCCAGCCACGAGCACCAGCACTCCTAAGAATAGCCTTTTTAGTTTCATATCGATGGTCTTTTTGTTATTTATGGTGCAAAGGTACGAATAAGTGAGCGAAATGCCAAATTTATTTGAGCATTTCCGAACGTGAGTACCTTCGGCGAAGCCAAAGTTACAATTATTTTTTCATTTCTTTTGCTATTTGGGAAATAATTGCTACTTTTGCGGCTTCAAATGGAAATGCTGATATGAAGAGAATACTCAATATGGTGTTATGCCTGGCGCTGATGATGCCGGCATTGGCCGACCGTCCGAAGATCGGACTGGCGCTGGGAGGCGGCGGTGCCAAGGGTGCCGCAGAGGTTGGCGTGTTGAAGGTGCTCGAAGAATCGGGCATCCAAGTGGATTATATCGTCGGCACCTCGATAGGTTCCATCGTGGGAGGTCTCTATGCGGCAGGCTATACCGCTGCGGAACTCGAGACGATGTTCCAGACCCAGGAGTGGCTCACGCTGCTCACCGACCGCAAGGCCTCGTTGGCTAACGAGCCCTATACGACCGTCGACGACGTGACTTACGTCTTCGGCTTCCCCATTCGCGATCGTCGGTCGAAAGGGTGGGGCGTGATGAAAGGGGGACAGATTGAACACCTGCTCGACTCGATGGCCAGCGCGAAAGGCTGTGCCAGCTTCGATTCGCTCAAGATTCCTTTCTGTTGTGTGGCTGCCGACATCCGCAGCGGCTCTGAGGTGATACTCCGTGAGGGTAAGCTGGCGCAGGCCATGAGAGCCTCGATGGCCATACCAGGCGTGTTCAAGCCCGTAGACAGAGGTGGTTGTAAACTCGTTGATGGCGGTATGCTCAACAATCTGCCCGTCGATGTCTGCCGGGAGATGGGGGCAGACATCGTCATCGCCGTCGACCTGCAGCAGAATGATCAGAAACCCCATAAGCAGACAGACTTGTCAGCACTCTCCGCCCTTGCCGACCTCATAGGCGTGGGTGGCATCCTCAACTGGATCCTGAACCGTCCTGACATTGAGAAGTATATCGCCAATAAACAACAGGCCGATATCCTCATCCATCCCTATCTGCCAGACTACGATGTCACCAGCTTCGGCAACAAGATCGCAGCCCGTATGATTCAGTCAGGAGCCGACGCCACACGCCAGCTCCTGCCACAAATCCGCGCTTTGGGCAACTAAAATAGGCTATGAACGCAAGCGTAGCAGCAAAGGATTGCTCTTTAAGGTGGAAGAGATATAGTTACGAGAAGTAAAACATTGTTTTACTTCAGTGACAGTAGTGTAAGATTGCTAACTACATACTCTTGACATAAAAGTCAGATAATTAAATTCATCGAATTCACATTTGCCTCTACAGAATGATTGGCATCAATATGCTAAGTTGTTGATTTTAAGCGACTTTAGCAAATATCCTATAATTATTTCCTTCTACTTTGCCACTACTTTGCCACTACTTTGCCACTACCTTGCTTCTACTAAGCATCTTATCTCGACAATCAGAAAGCCGTAGGCTCACTGCTTATTCCCAAGGTGGGAATGTCACGTTCCCAGTATGGGAACACCATATTCCCAGTGTGGGAACATTTTTTCTGCCTAATTGTATTTTTGAATTCTGTCATCCTGTTTTTTGAATCACATCAGGACAATATCACACCTTACTTCCTAATTGTAGATGATTAGTAGAAGCAAGGTAGTGGCAAAGTAGAAGAAAAGTAGAAGGAAAATAGATGTAAAATTTCAGCTAAATCATTCATATACAGCAATATGCGAGCATTTTGGTAGAGGCAAATAGAAATAGTGCTATTATCCAAAGTCTAAATCATTGTATTATGACCAAACACCATGCAAACATAGAAGATATTTTATTGTAATCATCTTGAAACCTAAAATCCGCAACTAATAGTCATGCGGACTAATTGTTTGTTATCCTTAAAAAACGGCTGCAAAAGAACAACAAAAAAATAACTAAACAGGTTTTTTGCAGTAGAAAGTGTTTTTTTTAACATTTCACGGACTAACCAAATATCCATAAAAATGTGATAAAGTGTTTAAAAATAGCAAAATACGAAAAAATTAGGTAGATTGTTTGGGTAAAACAGAAAACAATTGAAAATAAATCACTACCTTTGTGGAATAAAGCTATAAGTATGGAAGATATAAACCGACTGAAAGTCGTATTGGTAGAGAAAAAGCGTACTGCACGATGGCTCTCAATGCAGATGGGTGTTAATCCATCTACAGTAAGCAAGTGGTGTACTAACTCTTCACAGCCCGATGTTGCAAGTCTGCTTAAAATTGCCGACTTGCTGGAGGTTGATATAAAAGAGTTGTTGGTTAGAGAATACGAGCAGTTCCTATTGTCAAAGATAAAGAATTAAGGATAAGGACTATGGATATACAGAAAATACAACAATACAAATCTGCCTTCGACTTGATAGCAAAAGACATCAAGGACGATGAAGGAAACTCTATCGAAGTATGGTATGCACGTGAGTTGCAACAAGTGTTAGGCTATGCGCGATGGGAGAATTTCGTGGTGGCTATTGGTCGTGCTTTGGAATCGTGTAAGACCTTGGGAATCAATGTGGATGATCATTTTCGTGAGGTCACGAAAATGATAGCTTTGGCCAAAGGCGCTCAACGTGAAGTTCAAGACTTCATGCTCACACGATATGCTTGCTATTTGATAGCGCAGAATGGTGATCCAAAGAAAGAGGAAATAGCTTTTGCACAAAGTTACTTCGCAGTCCAGACCCGCAAAGCTGAACTTATTGAAGAACGATTAAACGAAGTGGCGCGTCTGAATACTCGTGAACGCTTACGAGCTTCCGAAAAGCAATTAAGTCGCAATATCTACCAACGTGGAGTGGATGACCGTGGTTTTGGACGTATCCGTTCAAAAGGCGACTATGCCCTATTTGGAGGACTTTCTACGGACCAGATGAAGAAACGCCTGTTTTCCGCAAGTTTTTGTCTCAAAAAAGTCATCTGTCTGAAAATGAAGCATATACAATTCTCCAAAAGGGCGTTTTGGGACACCTCGTTTCGATGCGGAGCCTGATTTTTGTGGTCAGCCACCATAATTTTCCACAT
>JAFVGS010000031.1 GCA_017474845.1 Prevotella sp. | reverse complement strand
GCATAGGCATCGGTATGCTTGTCGCACGACTGCTGGTAGAGAAGCTGGGCTTCGAGGAGGTCGGACATCTTGCAGGTGCCGGCACGGTAGTAATCGCGGTGGAGGCGGAGGTTCTCTTCCGACTGCTCGATGCTGCGCTGGGCTATGTCGAGTTGCTGACGGGCTTCCACTACGCTGTTCCAGGCGTTCTGCATACGGATGGTGAGCAGTTGGGCGTTGTCGGCGAGTTGGTCTTGCGCCTGCTGGTAGGCGATTTTCTTGCGTTTTATGGCATGTGAGCCGCCCCACCAGTCGGAGATAGGGACGCTGACAGTGGCGAAGAGCATAGCGAAGGAGTGGTCGTTTTCGAGCAATGTGTGGTAGTTGTAGCCTACCCCCACGGCGACGGTGGGGAGATTCTTGCCAATCTCCATCTTACGTTGTAAGTTGGCAGCCTCGACCTGTTTGCCAAGCAACTGGTACTCAGATGTTGAAAACAATGCCTGCTGATGGTCTTGTTTCAAAGGCACAGGAATCACAGCATCTGCATGGTGGCTGAGTGTAAAAGACGTGTCACGCAATCCACAGTACTGGGCAAGCAACAGACGGACGATGCTGATGCCGTTCTGGAGTTTTAGTCGCTGGCTTTCCACCTCGTTCTGTCGCAACTGCACTTGCAGCAGGTCATTGCGGAGAGCAATGCCGGCACTGACAGCCGCATCGACATCCTTGTGAATGTCTGCTAGCATGGTTTCGACAGCAGCGACGGTTTTCATCTTCTCCTGAAGTGAGACGATTTGCCAGAAATACTGCTCGGCAATTTTCTCCACTTCATTCTCCGACAGTTGCAGTTGCAGACGGCTGACGTCTTCGCCGACCTTTGCCAAGCGGTTGCCGTTGACAATCAGGCCACCTGCAAAGACGGGCTGCATGGCAGTGATACCGGCTACAGTGCCGTGCTTCATCAGTGAGAGGCTGACTGGATTCTGCAAAGCGGCCAAAGCCTCGGCTGGGAACATCTGGGCCAGTCCTGCCCCCATCTCAGGGGAAATCATCTCCGAAGGGTAGAGTGTTTTCTCTGCCGTGCCTTTGTTGGCATTAAACCACAAGCCCGTGGCGCTGACGTTGGGGAAGTATTTGGTGAAAGCCTCCTTGCGCTGCTGCTGGGCGGCATCTATCTCTTGTCTAGCATTGCGCATGGCGATATTGTTGTGTAGGGCAGAGTCGAGTATCTGCTCCAGACTATAGGTTTGCTGGGCAGACAAGCCACCACAGCAAACCATTACTGTTATAAGAAAGAGCGTTCTTTTCATTCGTTTACAGATTTTTTATATATTGTATGCTTATTGATGGTAAAATAGGCCACTGGGATGACGGTGAGAATGAAGAGCATGGTGATGAGCGTGCCAAAGAAGATGACGGAGCCCATAGGCACCCACAACTGACTGCCGCCTGTCACCATAGGCAGAACGCCCATAGAAGCGGCTGCCGAGGTAAGGAAAATGGGGCGCATACGTCGCTGGGCGGCATGCAGACAGGCATCGTACATTGTCTGCCCTTCTTCCAAGAGTTCGTTGGTATAATCGAGCATGATGATGCTGTTGCGCACCAGTATACCCAGAAGACTGATGACACCCATGACGCAGGTGCAGCCGAAGTCACAATCCATCAGTTTCACGCCGATGGCGGTGCCAGGCAGACACAGGGCAAAGCAGAATAGCAGCAGGGTGGCCGTGCGGGCATTGCGGTAGTGGAACAGAAGGATGAAGAAATTAATCATAATGGAAATGGCAAGTGCCCGCATCACCTTTGGCATATTGTCGTCCGACTCCTCGAAGTCGCCGCCGTATGTGACATTTACGTCAGCGGGCAGGAACTCGGGCCCGCGACTGGCAATCATCCGCTCCACCTTTTCCTTCTCCACCATGCCATTGGGTCTTTCGGTGCGGTCGAACTCGGCACTGACGGTGACCTGGCGCACACCGTTGCGATGGGGAATACTGCCAAGTTCCCATTCTGGCACAATGTCTGCCACCTGGCGCAGAGGCACGTTGTCGATGCCGCCCACTACGGGAATCTGCTCGCTGGACAGATCGGTAGCCGATGAAGCGTCTGCACGCGTGCTCTTGATGACCACTGGCACCTCGTCGTCGTCTTCATAGACACTTGCTACCGGCAAACCGCTGCCGTAGCGCAAGGCCAATGTCGATTCTATGCCGATGTTGGTCAGGCCGAGACGAGTGGAATAGTCCTCTCGCAGCGCAATGTGGTTTGTGGGGCGCGGCTCGTTCAGGTTCGAGCGCACCATCTTCAGTTCCGGCCACTGGCGCAGCACCGTCTGAATGGAGTCGGCAGCCAAGCGCAGGTGATCCAGATTGCTGCCCGTCAGCCGCACCTCCAACGGTGAGACAGCCTCGGAATAGGACATCTGCTTGAAGCGCACGTATGCCTCGGGGAAGTAGTCTGCGTAAAGGTCCTGAAACTCGTCAAGCATATCGACCGTGTCGTCGTTGCTGGGCGTGTTGACGATGAACTGCGCAAAGTTTGTACCACCCATCTGTGGAGCGTAGGAGAACTGGAAACGCGGTGAGCCACTGCCGTGGAACGAGGCCACCGACAGCACGCGCGAATCGCGGCGCATCATGCGCTCCAGAGAGTCGGCTATCATCGACGTCTTTTCTAGCGACGTGCCCGACGGCAGGTATATCTCTACGGCAAACTGGTTGCGCTCGGCAATGGGCATGAGCTTCTGCGGGATGCTGCCCATCAGCAGGATGCCCAGCAGCACACTGCCGATGCCCAGGGTAAGCGTGGTCTTCGTGTGACGGAAACACCAGCCAATGACCTTATTGTACGACCGCTGCAGAAGGTCGAGCATCGACGGTGTGGTGTGCTTTTTCCACGTCAGCCGTCCTGTCTGCATCTGTATGTTCTCGTCATGCTCCTTCTCGCGTGGTTTCAGCGGGTTCTTGATGAACGTGTATTGCAGGTAGGGCACCAACAGTTCTGCCACCAACAGCGACGTGAACAGTACGATGCTGATGGCCCACGGGAACGACTCCAGGAAGTCGAGCGGCATTCCCGTCACGGTGAACAAGATGGGGAAGAACGTCACAGAGATGGCCAGCGTGGCAGAGAAGATGCTGCGGAAGAAGTGTCGGGCACTGTCAATGCTGGCCTCCCGCCTCAGACGGTCGTATTCCTCTCGCGGCAGGTCTTGCGGCAGCAGTCCCAGTTTCTCCAGGTAGGAGTCAATGATGACGATGCAGTTGTCCACCACCATGCCTAATGACAGGATTAGTACACAGAGCGTGATACAGTTCAACTCCAGTCCACAGGCCATGAACAGACCTAAGGAAATGAATATGGTGATAGGGATGGTGCCAGCTGAAACCAGTGCCACACGCATCGGCAGCAGCAGCATCACCACGATGATGACCGCAACGACGGCAATGGCCAGTTCGCTGAGGAACTTCATCACGGCATCGTCCACCACCTTCGACTGGTCGGTAATGTTATACAGTGTGATGTCCCGTGGCAGGGTCTCCTGGAATTCGGCTATCTGCTCCTTCACCGCCTCCCCCATCGCCACGATGTCCTTGCCCATCTTCATCTCCACCGACAGCAGCAGACACTTATGGCCGTTGTTCGTGATGTACGAGTCGGGCGATGGATATTCGCGCCTCACCTCTGCCACGTCCTTCAGCCGCACCACGTTGCCCGCTGGCGTGGAGAGCACTATCATCTCCTCGATGTCGCGAACGCTGGCCTCCGAGCGGTTCACGAAGATGGGTTGCTCGCTCACCTCGTCGCGGATGCGCCCCGCCGTGGTCGTAAAGCCTTTCGAGAAGAGCGTCATGGCCAGCGTCCGGTCACTCAGGCCGTAGCGTGCCAGCCGGTCGTTGTCGAGGATGATGCTCACCTGGTCCTTCTGCATACCCGTCACGGTCATGCGCCCCACGCTCTCCACCGTGCGCAGACAGTCTTTCAACTGATCCATATAGTCCGACAGTTGGCGGTAGGTCTTGTCGTCGCTCTCCATCGTGATAAGCAGGGCCGACGAGTCGCCGAAGTCGTCCATCACCATCACGGCCACGACCCCTCGCGGCAGTTGAGCCTTGAACTCGTTCACGCCGTGCTTGAATTTCGCCCAGAACTCCTCCTTGTCCTCAATCTCGTCGTTCAGTTGCACCTGCACCACGCTCATGCCGCTCATCGACGTCGAGGTAGTCTTCTCCTTGCGCACATCCTTGTACGTGAAGATGTAGTCCTCCAACGGCTTTGTCACCTCCTGCTCCACCTGCTCTGCCGTCGCCCCCGGACACACTGCCACCACGATGCCCTGCCGCACGGTGCAGTCGGGAAACTCGTTCTTGTTGATAAACTTCAGCGCATACGCGCCGCCCATCATCAGCACCGTCACCAGCAGGATGACGATGCGATGATACCTGAAAGATGTCTTGACGATATTCATAACTGCTCAATTTCTTTAACCGTGCAACCTTCATAGACCTTCTGCATGCCCTCGACGATGACGGTGTCGGAGGCGGTGAGACCGGTTGCGATGACAACGCCGCCTGTGGCCGTTCCGCCGATGGTGACATTACGGCGATGAGCCTTGCCGTCAGTGACAATCCACACGTAATGGGTGTTCTTCTCTGTCAGCATTACGGCACTGGCGGGCAGAACTTTGTTTCCGGTTTCCATCGCATCGGTTGGGGCAAGGGTGACACTACACAGCATGCCTGGCCTCAGTGCGCCATCTGCATTACTGATACTGAACTTCACTTCGTATGATCGTGTGAGCGGATTAGCCGTGGTTCCTTTCTCGCTGACCCTGACGGCATACTGGCGGGCATCAAGGGCATCGACGGTGGCTGTGGCACTGGTGCCGATGGCAATGCTGCCTATCTCACGTTCCGGCACGCTGATGGTCATTTTCACTGCCGACACATTAAGCAGTCGCAAAACCTCAAGGCCTGGGGCGACTGTTTGTCCTGGCTCCACGTTTTTCTTGCTGATGACACCACCGGCAGGTGCATAGAGCCGACCATCGGCCAACTGTTTGCGGGCAATCTCTTCCAAAGAGCGAGCTTGCTGCAACTTGCTCTCCACATCCACCCATTGGATGTCGGGCAGCGAACCATTGTCGTGCAGTTGTTTCATACGCTGGTAAGCATCCTCGGCTTGAGTCAGAGCAGCCTTTGCACTGGCATGACTGCTGCGGAGCGATGTCTCGTCAAGTACTGCCAGCAACTGTCCTTTGCTGACACGCTGACCTTCGCTGGCCATGATCTGTCTTACCGTCCCGGGTACGGCAAACGACAGCGAGGTGGCCGATGCTTCCTCAATCGTACCACTGTAGCCTTGCAGGCCGTCGGCAGTCTCCTGCTGCACCGTCATCGTCTTAACATTGACAGGTTCCACCGCCCTTTCCTTTCTGTTTTTCTCGCCGCAACTGCCGAGCATCAGCATCCCAGCCAGCAGCATCACACATGTCTTGTTTGTCATTTTTCTATTGATAAATTTTTGAAATCTGCGTGCAAAATTCGTTATATTCTCGCAATAATTGAGCTATTGAAAGGCTTCAGAGATGTTCCAAATTCAAGAAATGAGCTATTCGGCACATCATTGACGAAAACAAGAACATCCAATATGGTGGTTTTTTCAAATAAATAAACTACCTTTGCCACATCAAATGCACAAATATGGACTATCAGCGAAAGGAACAAGTCATACAGAACGTGAAACTGATGGATGTCACGGCGATGTCTGTCAACGAGGAACTGATTAGGTACAATGATGACGAACTAGTTATTGTTGACAACCTTCGGGAGATTCCCCAATTAGGAAGTGGGAAAATAGACTTTAACGTGGTGGCGGCATGCATTACTGGTCGGATGCTGATGGAAGTGTCCGGGCAATCCACTACGGTCAACGCGCAGCAGATATTTGTGTGTACCTCACATGTCGTTCTCTCAAACATCATGATGAGTCCTGATTTCGAGTGCAAGGTAATGTGTCTCAGTGACCGACTGCTACGCAGTATCCTGCAGTCGCAGATGCTGATATGGAACAATATGCTCTATAAACAGCGCTACAACATCATCGACATTCCTGCAGACCGTTTCGGGCTCTTTAACGAACTGCGCTACCAATGGCTCAACGAGGACAATCCCTTCAAACGTGAGATATTGGTCAGCCTGCTGCGTGTGGCATTGCTGGAATTGTGTCATCAGTTGATGAGCAATAATCAGAAAGCGGAGGATGAGTTGCCACAGGAAGGCCATTCGCGCATGGAGACACTCTTCCATCAGTTCCTGAAAAATGTTGCCTGCCGACGCATCAAGAAACTTAGCGTCAGTGAGTATGCCGAGGAACTCTGCATCACGCCTAAATACCTTTCCACGGTGTGCCGAACGGTCAGTGGGAAGTCGCCAACGGAATGGATCTCGGAATATGTCATTGAGGACATCACCCACTATCTGAAGAATACCGAACTGACGGCCTCACAAATAGGCATCGAACTGGGATTCCCCAATGCTTCGTTCTTCGGTAAATACGTCCGAGAACATTTGGGCATGTCACCCAATGAATACAGGAAGGATCAACAGGACATAAGCGGACGAAATAAATGAAGTGGCGGTAATGCCGTTGACATCGTGGAGATTGTGAAGATAAGCGAATCAAAATGAACATCTAAGAAGCGTCCCGTATATCTGACGAGCGGCCTAATCTCACAGCGAGGTTAGGCCGCTTGCTTGAAAATAATGTAACATATTTGCCGAAAAGTTTGGAGGTTTCAAGGGTATTTTGTACTTTTGCACCGAAATACCGTATTATTAATCATTAAACAACAAAAGCGTATGAAAAAGTATTTAGCAGAGATGGTGGGCACGATGGTGCTCGTATTAATGGGCTGTGGCGTGGCTGTGAGCCTGGGTTGTGATCCCATCAACAACATTCCCGCTGTGGTAGGAACGGCTTTTGCCTTTGGTCTTGCTGTGGTCGCTATGGCTTACACCATCGGCGGCATCAGCGGCTGCCACATCAATCCAGCCATCACCCTCGGTGTGTTCCTGAGCGGAAGGATGAGTGCCAAGGACTGTGGTATGTACATCCTGTTCCAGGTGATCGGTGCGTTCATCGGCAGCCTGCTGCTCTTCGTGCTGACGCAGAATGTGCCTGGTCTGGAGGGTACGGGTGCCAACGACCTGCAGGCTAATGTGAGTGTGCTCGGCGGTCTGCTCGCAGAGATCATCTTCACCTGTGTGTTCGTGCTCGTTGTGTTGGGGGCTACCTCTAAAACCAACGGTGCTACCAACAACTTCGCTGGTCTGGCCATCGGTCTCTCGCTGATCCTGGTACATCTCGTTTGTATCCGTTATACAGGTACTTCCGTGAACCCAGCCCGTTCTATCGCTCCTGCTGTCTTCCAGGGTGGTACGGCACTGGAGAACCTCTGGATCTTCATCATCGGCCCGTTCGTGGGTGGTGCCTGCGCTGCCGGTATCTGGAAGCTCATTGACTCGAAAGAGTAAGATGGACTTTGTAAACAAAATAAGGGTCAGGGGAGCAGCCTCTGACTCTTATTTTGTTGTAATAACTGTTAATCTTATCTATTTTCTTTGGAAGTTTGCGATAAACTACGTATCTTTGCCGACGAATTTTGAAATCATATAGATTGAAAGAATGTAGTTTTATGAGAAAAGTATTATTAATAGGTGTAGCGATGCTGGGAACGCTTCAGATGTCGGCTCAGAAGCAATGGACGCTTCAGGACTGCATCGACTACGCAATGGAAAACAACATCACACTGAAGAAGTCGCAGTTGCAGAAAGAAAGTGCGACGGAGGACCTGAAAGGTGCGAAGGCTGCCTTGCTGCCTACCTTCAGTGCCTCCACGAACCAGAGTCTGGGATATCAGCCCTGGAAGGATACGGGTACGGCGTATGTCTCTAATGGTACGGTGAATGCGAAGGTGGACAAGACCTCGTACAACGGCTCCTATTCGGTGAGCGGCCAGTGGACCGTCTGGAACGGCGGGCGTAATACGAACACTGTCAAACTGGACCGTCTCGCAGAACAGGAGGCTGATCTCACCGCCCGTGAGACGGCGAACAGCATTCAGGAGCGCATCGCCCAGATCTTTGCCCAGATACTCTATCTTGATGAGAGCGTGAAGGTGAGTGAGCAGATGCTCGAAACCAGCAAGAAGAATGAGGAGCGCGGTCAGGAGATGCTGAACGTGGGTAAGATGTCGAAGGCTGATCTCGCGCAGTTGTCAGCACAGCGTGCCAACGATGAGTATGGCATCGTGGAAACCAAGAGCCAGTTGCTTAACTATAAGTTACAGTTGAAGCAATTGTTGGAGATTACCGATGAGACGGCATTTGACGTGGCAGTGCCGGAGATTGGCGAGGATAGGATCCTTGCAGAGATCCCCGCCCTGCAGGCTGTCTATGAGGAGGCCTTGCTGAGCCGTCCTGAAATCGAACGCTCACAGCTGTCCCTCAAGAGCAGTGAGGTGAGCGTGAGTATTGCCAAGGCAGGGTGGATGCCGAATGTCAGTCTGACGGGTGGTGTCAGCACCTCTACCAACTCACTGAGCGGCAGTGGCTGGGGCTCGCAGTTCAAGAGTAATGTGAACACGCAGCTCGGTGTGGGTGTCAGTATGCCCATCTATGACGGCCGGTCTACGAAGACGGCTGTCAACAAGGCCAAGATCCAGCAGTTGCAGGCACAGCTTAACTTGCAGGACCAGCAGAAGACGCTCTATAGCGATATCCAGGGCTACTGGCTGAATGCCGTGACGAATCAGGAGAAGTATAAGGCTGCCAAGAGTAGTGTGGAGAGTGCCCAGCAGAGTTATGACCTGTTGTCGGAGCAGTTCCGTCTGGGACTGAAGAATATTGTGGAGCTGTTGGCGGGCAAGGATAATCTGCTCAATGCCCAACAGAACCAGTTGCAGTCGAAGTATCTGACGCTGTATAATCAGCAGATGTTAGCGTTCTATCAGGGAGGAGAGATAAAATAAGGAGTTATAGAAGTTAAGGAAGTTAAAGAAGTTAAGAAGATATGAAAAAGATCGGAAAGAAAGGTTGGATCGCCATCGGCGTTATCGCCGTGATCCTGATTGCATGGTTCTTCCTGAGAGGCGGGAAAAAGGAAGAGAAAATAACGTTCGAGACCGCCAAGGTGGAGAGTACGAGCATCCATACCAGCATCACCGCCACGGGTACGATTGAGCCTGTGACAAGTGTGACGGTTGGTACACAGGTCTCTGGTATCGTCAGCCATCTCTATGTGGACTACAATTCTGTGGTGAAGAAAGGTCAGGTCATTGCCGAACTGGACCGTACAAACCTTATCAGCGAGCTGAATACGTCGAAGGCCAATCTGTCGAGTGCCCAGAGTACGGCTGCGTATGAGCAGGCTAATTATAATAGGTATAAGACGCTCTATGAGAAGGGACTCGTGAGTGCCGACGAGTTTGAGAGTGCCCAACTCTCTTATCTGAAGGCCAAGGAGCAGGTGAACACCTCTCGTGAGAGTGTGCAGAAGGCCCAGACCAACCTCGGCTATGCTACGATCACGTCGCCCATCGACGGTGTCATCCTCTCGAAGAGTGTGGAGGAGGGTCAGACGGTGGCCGCCTCGTTCAACACCCCGGAGCTCTTCGTCATCGCCCAGGACCTGACGGATATGCGTGTGATTGCCGATATCGACGAGGCTGATATCGGTGGCGTGAAGGAAGGCCAGCGCGTGAGCTTTACGGTCGACGCCTTCCCTGAGGATAAGTTCGACGGCACCGTGACGCAGGTGCGCCAGGAAGCCAAGACGGAGAGCAATGTCGTCACCTATGAGGTGGTGATCTCTGCACCCAATGCCGACCTGAAACTGAAACCCGGACTGACGGCCAATGTCACGATCTTCACGATGGAGAAGGACAATGTGCTCGCTGTGCCTGCCAAGGCCCTGCGCTTCCATCCCAGTGAGGCCGTTTTGCAGAAAGGCGAGAGCATCAGCGACTGCGAGGGTGATCATAAGTTGTGGACAAAGGAAGGTCCTGTCTTCACGGCTCATAAGGTGGAGGTGGGCACCAGCAATGGTGTGATGACCGAGATCACCGGTGGCATTGCTGCCGGTACCGAGGTGCTCGCAGATTTCGAGATCTCCGGCGGTGCTGCTCCTGAGATGGGTCAGCAGGGAGGTAACCCCTTCATGCCACGTCCGAGAAACAATAATAACAACCGCAACGGACAGGGCGGCAACGCCAACGGCGGCGGTAATGCCCAGCCAAGAAGGTAGAAAAAAGTATTATGGATGAAAGAAAAGTAGTCATCGAGCTGCAGAATGTGAAGCGGTACTTCCAGGTGGGCTCTGAAACAGTGAAGGCACTGCGTGGCGTTTCGTTCAAGATCTACGAGGGCGAGTTCGTCACCATCCAGGGCACCTCGGGCTCCGGCAAGTCTACGCTTCTGAACCAGCTCGGTTGTCTCGATACCCCCACGAGTGGAGAATATCTCCTCGATGGTATCAGCGTTCGGACGATGTCGAAGACCAAGCGCGCCCGTCTCCGTAACCGGAAGATCGGCTTTGTGTTCCAGAGCTATAACCTGTTGCCAAAGACCACGGCATTAGAGAATGTGGAACTGCCGCTGATGTATAACTCTGAGGTATCGGCTTCAGAGCGTCGCGATAGAGCCATCAAGGCTTTACAGGCAGTAGGACTGGGAGATCGTATGTACCACAAGTCGAACCAGATGTCGGGTGGTCAGATGCAGCGTGTGGCCATCGCACGTGCCCTTGTCAACGACCCTGCCGTGCTCCTTGCCGACGAGGCGACAGGTAACCTCGATACCCGTACGTCGTTTGAGATGCTGGTGCTGTTCCAGGAGTTGTACAAGCAAGGCCATACCATTATCTTTGTGACCCACAACCCAGAGATCGCTGAGTATTCGAGTCGCAATATCAACCTGCGTGACGGAAAGATTCGTGAGGATACTATCAATACGAATATCAAGTCGGCAGCTGAGGCTCTGGCCCTGTTGCCAGCCCCTCAGGATGATTGAGAATTAAGATTTTAGAATTTAGAGATTAATGAATTTATTAAACCTATTCAAAGTAAGCCTGAAGGCCGTGGCCAACAATAAGATGAGGTCATTCCTCTCCATGCTTGGTATCATCATCGGTGTGGCCGCTGTCATCATTATGATGAGTATCGGCCAGGGCTCGAAAGAGAGCATTCGCAAGGAACTCTCCACCATGGGTACGAACCTGTTGACCATCCGTCCGGGAGCCGATATGCGTGGTGGTGTACGTCAGGATCCTTCGAGCATGCAGACGCTGAAGATGGCTGACTATGAGCGCATCATGCGTGAGAAGAAGTTCGTGACGAAAGTGTCACCGGAAGTCACCGCCAGCGGACAGGCCATCTATGGCAACAACAATACCAACGCCTCGATGTATGGCGAGAGTATCGACTACCTCGACATCAAGCAGTGGCCTGTGGAGGAAGGCGAGTGCTTTACCGAGGAGGACATCAGGAAGGCCTCCAAAGTGGTGGTGGTAGGTACCACCATCGTTAAGGAACTCTTTGGCGAAGGAGCCGATCCCATTGGCAAGACCATTCGTTTCAAGAGCATTCCCATGCGTATCGTGGGCGTGTTGAAGTCGAAGGGATACAACTCTTGGGGAATGGATCAGGACAATGTGATCATTGCCCCCTATACGACGGTGATGAAGCGTATCGCTGCACAGACTTATTTCTCCAGTATCGTCTGTTCGGCAGTAACAGAGGAACTCTCCGATGCCGCCATTGAGGAGCTCACCCAGATCCTGCGCAGCAACCACAAACTTAAAGATGAGGCCGATGACGACTTTACCATCCGTTCACAGGCTGAGATGATGGAGACGATGTCGTCGACGATGGATACCGTGACGATCATCCTTGTCGTGGCAGCAGCCTTCTCTCTGTTGGTGGCTGGTATCGGCATCATGAATATTATGCTTGTCTCGGTGACGGAGCGTACGAAGGAAATTGGTCTTCGCATGGCTGTAGGTGCCACAGGACCTGTTATCTCCCTACAGTTCCTCATTGAGTCGGTGCTTATTTCTGTGACGGGAGGACTGATAGGTGTCCTTGTCGGGTGTGGGGCGAGTGCTGGCGTCTCAGCCTTTGGCATGCCGTCGAGCGTGCCGGCATGGAGCATCTATGTGTCGTTCCTCGTCTGTGTGTTTATTGGTGTGCTCTTCGGCTATATCCCTGCCCAGAAGGCTGCCAATATGGATCCGATAGAAGCTATCCGACACGAATAGTGAAAGGTGAAAGAGTAAAAAAGTGAGATATATGCTGGATAAGAGACTGAAGATATTTCTGCACATCGTGTTCTGGGCGTTCATGTTCCTGTCACCCATGCAGTATATGAGAGGAACGGGTATGTCAATGCTCCAGTATCTGATGAGCTGTATGCCGTCGCTGCTGCTGATGGTGGTGTTCTATGCCAACTTCAAGTGGCTGACGTATAGGTATTTCGTGGAAGGCAAGCATCGCTATTACACGATTATCAATTTCATTATGATCATCAGTTTCGCTATTTTCCTGCATTATTGGATGGATTTTACGCGTGACTTGTTCCAACCTTCCTACAGACTCTCCCGCATACCAGATGCGCTCGACGACTTCATGTCCTTTGTCCGTGATATCGCCAACTTCTGTATCTTTGCCACCGCAGCCACCTGTATATCACTGGCACAGCAGTGGTACTGGGCTGATAAGGCCCTAAGGAATGCCGAGGCGGCAAGGGTGGCAGCGGAACTGGGTAACCTGCGTTCACAGATCAATCCCCACTTCCTGCTCAACACGCTGAACAATATCTATGCGCTGACTGCCATCGACCACACGAGGGCGCAGAGTGCCATCCAGCAACTCTCGAACATGCTGCGCCACATGCTCTACGACAATCAGGAACAGCTGGTGTCGCTCGACGATGAAGTGAAGTTCATAGAGAACTATATCAACCTGATGAAGATCCGTCTGCCTCAGACAGTCGACGTGAAACTTGTAACCGATTTGGAGAACCCCCATACGAAGGTGGCTCCTTTACTGTTCATATCACTTGTCGAGAATGCCTTCAAGCATGGCATCAGCTCTACGGAGCCCAGCTTCATCCATATGTCCATGACGCAGAAGGGTAACTCCCTTTGTGTCGTTATCGAGAACTCTAATTTCCCGAAGTCAGAGACAGACCGCAGTGGCCATGGTATTGGCCTTCAGCAGGTACAGCGACGCCTGGATCTCGCCTACTACGAACACTATGAGTGGGAGAAAGGTGTCAGCGACGACGGAACAGTTTATTCATCAACAATTAAAATCACATTATGACCATTACTTGTGCCATCATCGATGACGAGCCCCTGGCAGCAGGCCTGCTGGAGAGTTATGCCCGTAAGACACCCTATCTGCAACTCGTAGGAACCTACAACAGTGCTATCCTGGCTATGAAGGACCTGCGCGAGAGCCCTGTCCAGTTGCTCTTTCTCGACATTCAGATGCCAGAACTCAGCGGTATCGAGTTTGCCAAGATCCTGCCCAAGGATACGCGTATCATCTTTACCACCGCCTTCCCGCAGTATGCCGTCGAAGGCTATAAGGTCAATGCTCTCGACTATCTGTTGAAGCCTGTCTCCTATGACGACTTCCTCAAGTCCACCGACAAGGCCTTGGAGTGGTTCTCCATCATCCAGCGGCAGGATGCCTATCGTCGTGACCGTTTCATGTTCGTCAAGACCGACTACAAGCTGCAGCGTGTCAATCTCGATGACATCCTCTTTATCGAGGGTCTGAAAGACTATGTGCGTTTCTATCTGAAAAACGGTGAGAAGGTGATGTCGCTCATGTCGATGAAGAAACTCGAGGAGTATCTGCCCAGGCCGGAGTTCCTGCGTACCCATCGCTCTTATATCGTCCACATGACGGAGACACCCCTTGTGGATCGTTTTCGCATTGTCTTCGGAGAGAACTACATTCCCATCTCCGAAAACTACAAGGATGACGTGCAGAACTTCTTCGATATACATACGCTCGTGTAAAAAACGTTAAAAGCGGTGCTTCATGCACTGCTTTTTACGCTTTTTTCGTATCTTTGCAGTCGCTAAGATAATTACTCATTTTTTTTAAAAATAATTAATATGGTAAATTACAAGGATTTAGGTCTCGTTAATACCCGCGAGATGTTCAAGAGAGCAGTAGCCGGTGGCTATGCTATCCCCGCTTTTAACTTCAACACAATGGAGCAGATGCAGGCCATCGTTATGGCTGCAGTTGAGACAAAGTCTCCCGTTATCATGCAGGTTTCAAAGGGTGCTCGTAACTATGCTAACGGCACGATCCTCCGTAACCTGGCAAAGGGTGCTGTAGAGTATGCTAAGGAGCTCGGCTGCGAGCATCCTGAGATTGTTCTGCACCTTGACCACGGTGACAGCTTCGAGCTCTGTAAGGAGTGTATCGACAATGGCTTCTCTTCAGTGATGATTGACGGTTCTTCTCTGCCTTATGAGGAGAATATCGCATTGGCAAAGAAGGTTGTTGACTATGCTCACCAGTTCGACGTAACCGTTGAGGCTGAGCTCGGCGTGCTCGCCGGTGTTGAAGATGAGGTTGCTGCTGCAGAGTCTCACTACACCAAGCCTGAGGAAGTTATCGACTTCTCTACCCGCACTGGTTGTGACTCTCTGGCTATCTCTATCGGTACTTCTCACGGTGCTCACAAGTTCACACCTGAGCAGTGCACACTGGTGAACGGTGTGCTCGTTCCACCGCCATTGGCATTCGACATCCTGCATGAGATCGAGAAGAAGCTCCCCGGCTTCCCCATCGTGCTCCACGGTTCTTCTTCAGTTCCCATGGAAGAGGTCAACACCATCAACCAGTATGGTGGTCACCTCGAGGCAGCTATCGGTATCCCCGAGGAGCAGCTGCGTGAAGCTTCGAAGAGCGCTGTCTGCAAGATCAACATCGACTCAGACTCTCGTCTGGCTATGACGGCTGCAATCCGCAAGCACCTTGCTGAGCATCCTGGAGACTTCGATCCTCGTCAGTATCTGAAGCCCGCTCGTGAGAACATGAAGAAGATGTACATCCACAAGATCGTGAATGTGCTCGGTTCTGACGGCAAGCTCGCTCAGTGCTAATACAAGGTTGGACAACTGTTACAAATCCCTTTGCTTTACAAAAAAGCAAGGGGATTTGCTTTTTTTCCTGTTTTTTATTGTATAATTCAAAAAAAGTGCGTAATTTTGCAGCAATAACGGATTAATCACTCTAACCAAATGCGTGTTTATGAGAAAGGAACTTCGTATTAGGAACCAGATGACAGAACTGGAGAAGGTCAATCAATTCATTGGTGAGATCAGCGAGGAATTGGGGCTGAGCATGGAGATGACCATGGATCTGAATCTCGTCATTGAGGAGTTGGTTGTGAATGTGGTTTCCTATGCTTATCCCCAAGGTACTGATGGAGAGATCGAACTGATGGTCACGTCTGATGACAAGGAACTGACCCTTGTGCTCAGTGACCAGGGACGTGAGTTCGACCCGACGTCGAAGGAAGACTCGGATATGAGTGTTAATCCTGCTGAGCGTGAGCTTGGCGGCATGGGCATCTTCTTAGTGAAGAATATTATGGACGAGGTGACTTATCAGCGCTTCAAGGGGAAGAACCTGTTGACGATGACGAAAAAAATTAATGATAAACTATAACATAAAATATAAAACATTAGGATTATGACACAGATTTTAAAAGAAGGTGGCAAAACCATCATCAAGACGGGTAGTCGTATCGACACGATGAATGCAACTCAGTTTGAGCAGGATATCCAGCCGGCTCTCAAGGACGGTGGCGTAGACCTGGAAATGGACTGCACTGATCTTACTTACATGGCCAGCTCTGGTCTGCGTATCATCCAGAAGACCATGCGTACGGTCATGCAGCTGCGCGGTCAGTTCAAGATGACCAATGTCAGCCCTGAAATCTACAAAGTGCTCGCCATGACGGGCTTTACTCAGTTTATGAAGGTTGAACAGAAAAAAGGTTGATGACTATGAGTGTACTTGAAATTATTCTGATAGCTATAGTGGTTGGCCTTGGCGTGGCTCTCTTCTTCCAGATGAAGGCCGCCAAGCAGCAGGCTTCAGAAGGACAGCAGTTGCTCAACGACTATCAGAGGCGTGTTGACGAACTTCAGCGTTTGTTGGAGGACTACAACTCTCTCTCCAAGAACTTTGAGAACATCGGTAAGGGCTATGAGCAAGCACTGCTGCTCTTCGACAAGATGTCTGACATCCGTCATCATCTGGAATTGATTGCCCAGAACGACAAGGATCCCGACAGCGTAGCCCGCTTGCAGGATGTGCTGAAGAAGTTCGATAAGTTGTAAGAATAGAATGAATGAAAAAGAAATCCCACCGCCGGTGGGATTTCTTTATTTGGGTAATTCCGCATCCAGGCGGTCAACGGCGCCTGAGAGGGGATTGAGACGCAGACGGGTGGTATAGCGCTTGTTGAAGAGTGCACCACTGAGCAGTTCTACGTTCCCGAACTGTCCTGCGGGATATTCATCGGTAACAATCATACCTTGGGTGTTGCTGATAGTAGAACGCAGACGGCCGGGGATGTTGACATAGATCCCGCTAAACTGCTTCAGTTTCTTCTTGGGATCAACGGGTTCGGGCTTGGGAACGGTCTCGAGATCCTTTATATATATATAATAAGGTACGCCCGCGAGGTCATCAGCGTCAACGAGTCCCAGTTTTTCAGAAAAGCGGAAGATCACTTTCCGGCTTTCGAACTGTGACGGAACGAAGGTGAAGACCTGCTGGATGGTGTCTCTGTCGTAAGTGCCGGTAAAGAGACTGGTGAGTGACCGATCCTGTATGTCAAGCTGTTTGAGCATCAGGCGCAGCTGCTCTCCGTCCTTGGGCATGTTGTCTGCCTGTCCGCGGACAAGGAGGTTACGGCTCTCGCGGATTTCATAGATGTCCTGGGCCGTAAGCTCGGCCATCTTGGCAGTACTCCCTGCGGCGAGAGTCTCCTCGTTCATGTATTGGCGGGGGTTCGTTTTGGAGGAGTGGGGAGTGGGGAGTGAGGAGTGAGGATACTCCTGTTGCTGGTTCTTGCCTTCTGTATAATCTCTTTCCTCGGTATTGATACCAAGTAGTATGCCGTCATCGGAGAGACGCACATTGGCGGCGGAGGTCTTGGCGTCGAACTTCACGGCATAGCGCTTGGCGGTGTCTGGCACGGCTACGGCGTCCTGACGGACGGCGATGATGCGATAACCGACAGACGGAGTGGGGGAGACATCTTTGATGCGGAGGTAACGCTCGGCATACTGGCAGAAGTCGCCTGGGGTGTAGGTAGTCTTCTCCACCTGCACCGTGACACTGACTGCCGTCTTTGGCAGGAAATAGACAGCTCCCTCCGTGGTTACACCCGGCTGATAGACGCTGCTTACTGTTTGCGCTACGCTAAATGATAAATGAAAAATGAAAAATGATAAACTGAGCAGCGCTCTTTTGTATGTCTTGGTAATCATCTGTAAACTGTAAACTAATGATCATTATTCTTTGATCCGTTTGAAGGCATAGGGCAGATACTGGATCAGGTCGCTGGCGATGACGCTCTCCTGACCTAACTCCTTGGCCGCAATGTCGCCAGAGAGTCCGTGCAGATACATGCCCACGATACAGGCATCTTCCTGTTTGTAGCCACGGGCGAGTAGTCCGGTGATGATGCCAGTAAGCACGTCGCCGCTGCCGGCGGTGGCCATACCGGCATTCCCCGTGGTGTTGAAGACGATATGTCCGTCGGGCAGGCACAGCGAAGTATGGTGGCCCTTCAACAATATATAGGCCTGCAGACGCTCGGCCAGGTCGCGCGCCTTCATCAGACGCTCGAAACTGTCGCTGCTGGGACCTTCCAGACGGTCGAACTCCTTTGGGTGGGGCGTCATGATGATACCCTTGGGCAGCTGTTGGAGCCATGCCCGATGGTTGGCGAGGATATTGATGGCATCGGCATCGGCCACCAACGGACACTGGGTGCGTCGCAACTGGGCGATGATCGCGATGGCAGTCTGTTCGCTGGTACCCAGTCCGGGACCGATACCCACAGCCGTGAAGTCCTCCGTGTCGACTGCCTCGGAGAAGGTGGTCTCTTCACGGTCGAACTGCAGTACGGCCTCAGGCACGCTGATCTGCATGATCATGTAGTTACGCTTGGGGGTGTGGGTGGTGACGCGTCCGACTCCGATTCTCAGGCATGCTTTCGTGGCGAGTACTGCCGCTCCCCCCATGCCATAGCTGCCTGCGATGATGAGGGCATTGCCCATCTTCCCTTTATGGGCGAAGGGATCGCGTGGCAGAAGCCTTTGGCGGATGTCGCTCTCTTCAAGCAGCGTGTAGTTGGCGTCAATCTTCTCGGTGCCCTCCTTGCTCAGCCGTATGTCGAGCACTTTCAACTGTCCGATGAACTGCTGGTTCTCTGCGAAGAGGAACGATAGTTTCTGATGCTGGAGCGTGAGTGTCATGTCGGCACGGATGATATTGGCGCGGACATTGTAGGTGTTGTCTTCAGTCATGAGTCCTGAAGGGATGTCGATGCTGACGACCTTCGATGGTGAGGCATTGATATACTTCACCAGTGATGCGAAACCGCCTGCAAGGGGTTTGTTCAATCCGGAGCCGAAGAGGCCGTCGACGACGAGGGTGTCGGCTTCGAGCTGTGGGGGCTCGAACTCCTGAATCACCTCGATGAGTGCTTTCGACTTCTTATCCTGCAGCCGTTTCTTATTGGCGGCACAGTCTTCGGAGAGATGCCCCTGTATGTTGAACAGATAGGCCGTGACATCGTAGTTGCGGTCCAGCAGCATCCGGGCCACGGCGAGCGCGTCGCCCCCATTGTTTCCTGGGCCGGCGAAGACGATGACACGTGTGGTACTGCCCCACACCTCAGTGATGGCCTGGCAGATGGCCTTGGCTGCCCGCTCCATCAGATCGATAGACTTGATGGGCTCGTTTTCAATCGTATATTTGTCCAGTTCGTGTATCTGGGCACTCGTAAAAATCTTCATAATGGTGCAAAGGTAGGAAAAAGATTTGGTGATTCCAAAAATTTTTCGTACTTTTGCACAAAAATAACGTATTCGACCTATGGACACAGTAAAAATCAAGGACAAAAGCTTCCGTGTCTCCATCCCGGAGGCGGAAATCAAACAGCATGTGAAGGCTCTGGCAGAGCAGATGAGTAAGGACTTGGAAGGTAAGAATCCGATCTTCCTGGGCGTGCTTAATGGATCGTTCATCTTCGCCGCCGACCTGATGAGGGAGATGACAGTTCCCTGTGAGATATCTTTCGTCAAACTGGCATCCTACCAGGGGACGACATCTACGGGTAAAGTGCGGGAAGTGCTGGGCATCAATGAGAACCTGTCCGGACGCACCGTGGTGATTGTGGAGGATATCGTGGAGAGCGGTCAGACGATGAAGCAGATGATAGAGTCGTTAGGGACGAGGAATCCTGAATCTGTTCGTATCTGTACGCTGTTCTTCAAGCCGGAGAAGCTGAAGGAGGACCTGGATCTGGATTATGTGGCCTTCCGCATCCCCGATGACTTCATTGTGGGCTATGGTCTCGACTACGACGGACTGGGACGTGAGCTGAAAGACGTCTACACTATCGTTGAGTAATAAATCGTAAATAGTAAATTAGTAAATCGTAAATAAAATGGTGAAGAATATTGTGATTTTCGGTGCACCGGGCTCAGGCAAGGGCACACAGAGCGACAAGATGATTGAGAAGTACGGTCTGAACCATATCTCCACGGGCGATGTGCTTCGGGCAGAAATCAAGAACGGTACGGAACTCGGCAAGACCGCCAAGAGCTACATCGACCAGGGGCAGTTGATCCCCGACGATCTGATGGTGAGTATCCTTGCCTCAGTTTATGACTCTTTTGGCCGTGAGCACAAGGGCGTGATCTTCGACGGTTTCCCCCGCACCATCCCGCAGGCAGAGGCTTTGAAGAAGATGCTCGACGAGCGTGGCGACAAGGTGGCTGCGATGATTGAACTCGACGTGCCTGAGGACGAATTGATGAAGCGTCTTATCCTCCGCGGTCAGCAGAGCGGCCGTGCCGATGACAACGAGGAGACCATCAAGAAGCGCCTCGTGGTGTATCACTCCCAGACCCAGCCCCTCATCGAGTGGTATGGCAAGGAGGGCGTTCATTATCATATCAATGGTCTCGGCGAACTGGACCGCATCTTCGCCGACATCTGCGCTGTCATCGACAAGATTTAAAAGACAACGAATTTCACGAATTAAACGAATTATTTGAGTAGTACCTGATTCGCAATGGAGATATGCATCGCGTAATTCGTGAAATTCGTGTAATTCGTTGTAGAAAAAGATATGGAGAGTAATTTTGTAGACTACGTGAAGATCCTGTGCCGCTCGGGAAAGGGCGGCAGGGGTTCGATGCACCTCAAGCATGTGAAGTACAATCCCAACGGCGGTCCCGACGGAGGTGACGGCGGTAAGGGAGGCAGCATCATCCTGCGTGGTAATCATAACTACTGGACGCTGCTGCACCTGAAATACGAGCGTCATATCTTCGCGGAGCATGGTGGCAACGGCGGAAAGGACAAGTGTCACGGCACCGACGGCAAGGATGTGTATATCGATGTGCCATGTGGTACTGTGGTCTACAATGCCGAGACGGGCAAGTATGTCTGCGATGTCACCTACGACGGACAGGAGGTGTTGCTCTTGAAAGGTGGTCGTGGCGGACTGGGCAACTTCCAGTTCCGTAGCGCTACGAACCAGGCTCCCCGCTATGCACAGCCAGGTGAACCCATGCAGGAGATGACCATCATCCTTGAGCTGAAGCTCTTGGCTGATGTGGGTCTCGTGGGATTCCCCAATGCCGGCAAGTCTACGTTAGTGTCTGCCCTCTCCAATGCCCGTCCCAAGATTGCCAACTATCCCTTCACCACGATGGAGCCCTCCCTCGGCATCGTGGGCTATCGCGACAACAAGTCTTTCGTGATGGCCGATATCCCTGGTATCATCGAGGGAGCCTCGGAAGGTAAGGGCCTCGGTCTCCGCTTCCTCCGTCATATCGAGCGCAACTCGCTGTTGTTGTTCATGGTGCCGGGAGATACGGACGACATCAAACGCGAATACGAGATTCTGCTCAACGAACTGAAACAGTTCAATCCCGAGATGCTCGACAAGCACCGTGTGCTGGCTGTGACCAAATGCGACCTTCTTGACGACGAACTCATCGAGATGCTCCGTGAGACGTTGCCCGATGATTTGTCTGTGGTCTTCATCTCCGCCGTTACAGGCTTCGGACTGGAAGAACTGAAGGATGTGCTTTGGCGGGAACTCAATGCCGAGAGTAACAAGCTCGCTGCCGTAACAGCCGAGGACACGCTCGTTCATCGTGACAAAGATATGAGCCGTTTTGCCGAGGAACTGGCTGACGAGGGGGAGGATGAAGACATCGAATATATCGACGAAGACGAAATCGAAGACCTCGAAGACTTCGAATATGAGGAAGATGAAGACGCCTGAACCCCAACTCCATTATTACGATATAGCTCCCAACGTGACGGCTTTCAGCAGCACGCGTCATGGTGGCGTTAGCGAGGGAAACTATGCCTCCTTCAATGTCAACCCCTATTCTGGCGACGATCCGGAGCATATCGCCCAAAACAGAAAGTCTCTCTGCAAACATCTCCACATCAAGCCTGATCGTCTCATCATGCCCCATCAGGTGCATGGCACGGGTGTCACCCAGATCAGCAAGACCTTTTTCCTCTTGTCAGAAGACATCCGCCGCACCGCCCTTGAAGGCATCGACGCCCTGATCACCAACGTGCCGGGCATCTGCATCGGTGTCTCGACGGCTGACTGTATACCTATTATTATATATGACCCCGAGCATCATGCTGCTGGCGTGGTACACAGTGGTTGGCGCGGAACGGTGGCCAATATCATTGAGGCGGCAGTCGCAGCGATGGCGAGGTCGTATCATTCCAGGCCCGAAAGTCTGCTTGCCGTCATAGGTCCGGGTATCTCACGGCGCAACTTTGAGGTGGGCGACGATGTCTATGAGCCTTTCGCTGCAGCCGGATACCCGATGGATGTCATCGCTGAGCGGATGGACAAGTGGCACATCGACCTGCCCAATTGCTGTCGGCTACAACTCGAATCCACAGGCATCCCCTCGGCAAATATCCGTCTGACAGATATCTGCACCTACGACCAGACCGACGATTTCTTCTCTGCCCGAAAGTTGGGAACATTGTCTGGGCGAATCCTTACTGGAATTGTCCTAAGATAATAAATCGCAATAATTGTTCATTTATATTAAAAAAAGTTCCTTTTTTATACCTTTATATCGAATCTTTTTCCTAACTTTGCAGCGAAAATTGGAAATCAGTCGTTTTTACGACATATTAATTAATTAATAACTTTACCAAATTTATGCAGAAAAGATTGTTTTTGCTGGTTGTTACGCTGTTGACACTCTCGTTGACAGCAGTAGCACAAATCACTACTTCCAGTATGGCTGGTAAGGTGACATTCGACGATGCTAACGGCGAAGAAGTCATCGGCGCAACTGTGGTGGCTTTGCACGAGCCTTCCGGAACCCGTTACACGGCCGTGACGAACACAGCAGGCCGCTTCTCGATTCAGGGTATGCGTACTGGCGGCCCTTATGAGGTGACCGTTTCCTACATCGGCTATCAGCCGAGGGTTGTAAAGGGTGTGGTTCTACAGCTTGCAGAAACCTATAACCTGGCCGTTTCCATCTCTGAGGATGCTACGCAGCTGGCTGAGGTGGTGGTTAGCGGAAAGGCTTCGAAGTTCGCCGCTGAGAAGACCGGTGCCTCTACCAACATCACCAGTGCCCAGATTACCAACATGCCGACAGTGTCGCGCAGTATCACCGACTTCACCCGCCTCTCTCCTTACGGTGGTAACGGCATGAGCTTTGCAGGTGCCGACGGTCGTACGGCTAACTTCACAGTCGACGGTGCCAACTTCAATAACAACTTCGGCCTCTCTGCAGGTCTGCCTGGTGGTGGCAATCCTATCTCTATTGATGCCATCGAGGAACTCCAGGTGGTGGTATCGCCCTACGATGTCCGTCAGACGAACTTCATCGGTGGTGGTGTGAACGCCATCACAAAGTCGGGTACCAATACCTTCAGAGGTACGGCTTACATCTATCATCAGAACGAGAACATGCAGGGCGACGCCGTCTATCACAACCAGATCAACGGTGCCCGCGAGAAAGACCGTACGACCACCTACGGCTTCACCCTCGGTGGCCCGATCATCAAGGACAAGCTGTTCTTCTTCGTCAACGGTGAGATGGTGCAGATCCCGAGTGTGGTGAACCGCTGGCAGGGTGCCGATGAGGACAATCCCGCAGATCCCGAGAACTATATCTCACGCACGACGAAGGCCGACCTTCAGGCTGTTTCTGACTATGTAGCCAGCAAGTATGGCTATAACACCGGCAGCTATACCAGCTTCCCTGCAGACAAGAGCAACTACAAGATCCTGGCCCGTCTGGACTGGAATATCACCGATAGGCATCATCTCGCCCTGCGCTACAACTATACGAAGAACCGCAACTGGAGTTCGCCCAACGCCTCTTCGATGGACGGTGGCCCGCGTATGGCAGACGCACGTATGTCGAAGTCGTCTATGTCGTTCGCCAACTCGATGTATGCCATGGACAACGTGGTACACTCGTTCACCTTCGACCTGAACAGCCGTTTCACAGACAATCTGTCGAACCAGCTGCTGTTCACCTACTCGAAGCTCGACGATATCCGTGACTCGGAGTCGGCTATGTTCCCCCATATCGACATTACGAAAGACAACAACAACTACATGGCCCTCGGCTATGAGCTGTTCACCTATAACAACGCCGTTCACAACACGATCTGGAACATCAAGGACGATGCTACCTATTATATGGAGAACCACAAATTCACCGCAGGTATCAGCTTCGAGCACCAGATGGCCGATAATATGTATATGCGTAACGGTACAGGTTACTACCGCTTCAATGCTACCGACGATATGTGGGTGAACGGTGTGCTGGATCCCGCACTCCTCTTCAACAGCAATCCTGAGGTCGTGGCTCTTACTTACGGTTATAACGGTGAGACCGATCCCGCAGCACGTGTGAGGTTCAACAAGCTCGGCATTTACCTGCAGGATGACTGGAACATCCTTGACAACCTGAAGTTGACCTACGGCCTCCGTGTAGACGGACTGTTCTTCAACAACGACGATCTGATGACCAACAAGGCTATCTATGACCTTGACTACAATGGCCAGCATATCGATACAGGTAAGTGGCCTGACTCCAGTTTCACCTTCTCTCCGCGTGTGGGCTTCACATGGGATGTGTTCGGCGACAAGTCGCTGAAGGTGCGTGGCGGTTCAGGTCTCTTCTCTGGACGTCTGCCCCTCGTGTTCTTCACCAATATGCCCACCAACTCCAACATGGTACAGTACAAGGGTATCTGGAATGCAACGGGTAAGAACAGTGGTAAGCAGGCCGACATGTCGCAGTTTGCTGGAAACCTCATGTGGGGTAACACCCTCCGCGATTACATCATCGATCATAACCTCGGTCCTTCGACTATCAAGCCCGAGGATGGTGAAGCTGGTTCTGCCATCAACGCCGTGAACCCCGACTTCAAGATGCCGCAGGTATGGAAGACCTCCGTTGCTGTCGACTACCAGATTCCGACGTCGTTCCCGTTCACCGCTACCGTTGAGGCTATCTTCAACAAGACCATCAACGCCGTCTGTATCTCAGACTGGAGCATTAAGGATGTTGGTGGCTTCGCACGTCTGAACGGAGCTGACAACCGCGCCCTCTATCAGGACTTCAAGTATATGTACACCAACAAGGCCGGCAAGTTGGTGCAGATGCCTAACGCCTTCGTGCTCGACAATACGTCGAAGGGCTATGGATGGACTTTCAACGCCACCCTCAATGCACAGCCCGCAGAGTGGATCAGCTTGATGGCTGCCTATACACACACTGTCAGCAAGGAGAAGACTGGTATGCCAGGTTCTGATGCCTCTTCGGCATTCACATACATCCCCTGCGAGCAGGGTCCGAACTACGTGGGACTGCACAACTCGCAGTATGTCACGCCTGACCGTATCGTGGCCAACGCCACTATCCATGACCGTAGCGGCAACCACTACAGCCTGATCTATGAGACCTGGCGCGGTGGCTACAACACCTCTTATCTGGTGAGCAACGACATGAACGGTGACGGCTATCAGTATGATGTCGTCTATGTGCCCACAGACCAGCAGGTCGCAAACCGTGACTTCCGCTTTGTCAGTGACGACGACCGCGACCGCTTCATGGCCTTCGTACACAGCGACGACTACCTCAGCAGCCGTCAGGGTGAATATGCAGAGGCTTATGCCGTCTATTCTCCTTGGGTTCATCGCATTGACTTCAGCTACAAGCATGACTTCAAACTCGACCTGGGCAAGACCAAGCATGTCCTGCAGCTGAGCTTTGACATGAAGAACGTGCTGAACTTCTTCAACAACGAGTGGGGCGTGGCCAAGATTGCCAACCTCGACTACAGCACTGCTCCCAGCAACAGCGTGCAGTACTCCCGCATCATCAAGTATGAAGGCGTCGATGCCGATGGCTTTGCAACCTTCTCTACCCCGAAGACTATCGATGGCAACACCGAAAAGTGGAAGCCCTACAACTCGCTCGGTCAGTGCTGGTATGCTTCTGTAGGTATCAAGTACTTCTTTAACTAAAGGAAAAGGTAAAAAAGTAAAAAGGTAAAGAATATGAAACTGAAATATATTATTCCATTTTTTGCCGCTGTCATCGCTCTGCTGACGGGCTGTAAGTCTGACAACGATGCCATCTATCTGGACGGCCTCAATGTGTCGACCTCTTATGTGTCACTTGACAAGAACGGAGGCACCACGCAGATCTTCGTGTCTTCTGCTGACGCTTGGAGCTTCGATGCCGCCAGCATCCCTGCATGGCTCACCGTGAGTCCGCTGAGCGGCTCTGCAGGTGAAACGACTGTGTCTTTCTCTGCAGAGGCTTATGCCGGACGTACGGCTGCCCTGAAGCTCAATTCAGGTAACAAGACTCAGGAAATCAACGTCATCCAGGGTCTTTCCGAGGTTTCCAACGCCATTTGTGCGCAGGTTATCGCAGGACCTGATGCCAAGACTTATCGTGTCACTGGTGCTGTCACCGGCATTGCCAATACCACCTATGGTAACTGGTATCTGAACGATGGCACTGGCGAGATCTATATCTATGGTACACTCGACAAGAGCGGTCGCGACGGACAGAACAACTCTATCGCTGCCTGGGGTATCGAAGTGGGTGATGAGGTGACCGTTGAAGGTCCGAAGACTACATACAACGGTACTGTCGAATTGGTGAACGTCACTGTTGTCAAGATCAACAAGTCGCTTATCAAAGTTGACTCGCTGACTGTTGACGGTGCTAAGGTTGCCAAAGCTGAACTGCCCTTAGAGGGTGGTGAGGTAACTGCTCACGTCAGCTGCAAGGGCGACGGCATCAACGTCGACAATCTTCCTGAGTGGCTCTCTATTTCGTCTGTTACTTCCAACACTGTCACTTTCCGTGCACAGCCCAATACGGGTGGTGACCGCAGTGCTACAGTGACGTTGAAGACCTATAACGCAGGAAAGGAGTATACCTCACAGTTTAACATTGCCCAGGCTGGAGCCATCCTCGATGTCACAGTGGCAGAGTTCCTCGCTGCCGAGGTGGGAGACACACAGTATCGCATGCAGGGTGTTGTCACCAAACTCTATGAGAGCGACAAGCAGGGCAAGAGCTTCTACATTAAGGACTTCAGCGGCGAGACACTCGTCTATCGTACGGAAGGCTTCCTTGATTCAGGCATCGAGGTGGGTGACGTCGTCGAAGTGCTTGGTAAGCGCGGTGCTTATAAGGACAGTCCGCAGATGGTGAATGGCACTTGCAAGATGCTCTACGATGTGAAGGAGGTGACGATTGCCGAGTTCCTGACCATGCCTGACGATAAGAACACCTATTATATGGTGACAGGTAAGATCAGCTCGCTGCTGGGTAGTAACGGCAAGGAGAACGACTATGGTAACCTCTATATCACCGATGGTACCACTGAGCTGTATGTCTATGGCACCTATCCCGGATGGGGAGCTACAGGTGATGCCCGTAAGTTCTTCATCGCTGACAATGGTCTCCAGGTGGGCGATGAGATTACCATCATCGGCTACAAGGATACCTATAAAGAGCTTGTCGAACTCTGTCAGGGTGTCTGCTTCTCATTCAAGAAGGCTAATTAATCACAGAATCTAATAGGGCTCCCGATGCCGACTTTGGTGTCGGGAGCCTTTTTTAATTACGACTATCAACAATATGAAGAAACTATTACTATTCGCTTTTCCTCTATTAAGTCTCACTTCACTGGCACAGCCCGCAGACACATACTATCAGGCTGCCGACGGCAAGAAAGGCGTGGAACTGAAGACCGCCCTCTTCCAGATCATTGCTCCCCACGCGGTGCAGAGTTATACGCCCGGCGTATGGGAAGCCATCAACAGCTACGATATCCGTGAGGATGGAAAGATATGGGACATCTATTCCGGCATCTCCAACTTCACACCCAAGGAAGATCAGGACAAGGGCGCTGACATTGACGAGGAAGGCAAGGTCTACAACCGTGAGCATGCCATGCCCAAGAGCTGGTTCAATGAAGGTTCCAATGCCACAGACTATCCGATGTACACCGATCTTCACCATCTATTCCCTACCGATCGTGCCGTCAATACCTTCCGCTCCAACTATCCCTATGGCGAGTTGGACAAGAGCCGTAACCCCACGAAACAGTCGGCAGGCGGTTTCTCGAAGTTTGGCATCTGCGACCCAGCCATCGGCTATACCGTCGTCAATGGTCAGGCTCGTGTATTCGAGCCTAACGATGAGTATAAGGGAGATTTAGCCCGTGTCTATTTCTACATGGCCACCTGTTATGAGGCATATAAGAGTGGTGGTGGAAAGGACCGCAGCCCGAAAGACTGGGACAAAGGCGACAAGACGATGCTCGATGGCACGATATTCCCCTTCTTCAAGGAGTGGGCTCTGAAGATGCTCCTCCGTTGGGCGCAGCAGGATCCCATCAGCGAGAAGGAGATCAAACGCAACGAGGCCATCTACGGTATCCAGAAGAACCGCAACCCCTTCGTCGACTATCCCGGACTTGAGCAGTACATCTGGGGTTCCTACACCGATGTGGCCTTCAGCTATAACAACTACGTGAAGCCCGAGACGACGGGCATCTCCGAGATCCACAAGGCTCTTGCTCCATCTGTAGACGATAAGGTCTACGACCTCCGTGGCCAGCGTCATGACGGTCGCCACCTGAAGAAAGGCGTTTACGTCCGCAACAGGCGCAAGGTTGTGATGAAGTGAAAAACATCATAGTTGTCGTGATATAATCAGGTAATCCCCGCCACTTACGTCGGGGATTATTTTTTTTTCGGAAAACCTTTGGTGGTTTCAGAAATTCTTCGTACCTTTGCAGCGCAAATGCGAGAACGGGCTGCACCTCAGCAATTCGAGCGAGCTCGATTGCATTCGGTTTGCACCGTCCTTGCACCCGCAAACGAAAGTTAGGGGCATAGCCCAGTTGGTTTAGAGCGCTGCAGTCACATTGCAGAGGTCCCCGGTTCGAGCCCGGGTGTCCCTACCAAGAATCCTCGCCAATAGCGAGGATTCGGCGTTTTATCTACGGCTTTGGCCTATTACGAGGCGGATGGATAACGGCCTAATCCGAGACTTTCCTCCCTGTTCGCTCATCGTCCAGGCCGTCTGGACGATGAGTCCGCCCAGCCCGGACGCACAGTCCTCCCTGCGCGGACTCACCGTCCGGGCTGGGCGGACGAACGCTTTCCCCTATCTTTTCCATGACTCCCAAGCCTTGAAAGGCTGTTGAAACAATGGGATAAAATGTTAAATGTCAATTGTTAATTGTTATTTGGTTTGGTGTTTCGACATATTTTCACTAACTTTGCAGCCAAAAATAAATAAGGTATATATAGAATATGGCACAAGAAGATGTATTTAAGAAGATCGTGAGTCACTGTAAGGAGTATGGTTTCGTGTTCCCTTCAAGTGAGATTTACGATGGTTTAGGCGCTGTGTATGACTACGGTCAGAACGGCGTGGAGTTGAAGAATAATATCAAGCAGTACTGGTGGAAGGCGATGACGATGCTGCACGAGAACATCGTGGGTATCGACTCGGCCATCTTCATGCACCCGACGATATGGAAGGCCAGCGGACACGTGGATGCCTTCAACGATCCCCTGATCGATAACCGCGACTCGAAGAAGCGCTATCGTGCCGATGTGCTCATCGAGGACCAGATTGCCAAGTACGACGAGAAGATCCAGAAGGAAGTGGAGAAGGCTCGCAAGCGCTTCGGCGACAGCTTCGACGAGGCGAAGTATTTAGAGACTTCGGAGCGTGTGAAGGAGACGAAGGAGAAGCGTGACGCCCTCCATGCCCGTTATGCTGCTGCCATGCAGGGCCCGGATCTCGACGAACTGAAGCAGATTATCCTCGACGAGGAGATTGTCTGCCCCATCAGCGGAACCAGGAACTGGACGGACGTGCGTCAGTTCAACCTGATGTTCTCTACGGAGATGGGTGCCAGCGCAGATGCTTCGATGAAGATCTACCTGCGTCCTGAGACGGCTCAGGGTATCTTCGTGAACTACCTGAACGTGCAGAAGACGGGCCGCATGAAGATCCCCTTCGGTATCGCCCAGATCGGTAAGGCTTTCCGTAATGAGATCGTCGCCCGTCAGTTCATCTTCCGTATGAGGGAGTTCGAGCAGATGGAGATGCAGTTCTTCGTACAGCCAGGCACAGAGTTGGAGTGGTTCCCGAAATGGAAGGAGACGCGTATGAAGTGGCACCAGGCCTTAGGCTTCGGCGCTGAGAACTACCGTTTCCACGACCACGACAAGCTGGCTCACTATGCCAACGCCGCTACCGATATCGAGTTCAAGATGCCGTTCGGCTTCAAGGAGGTGGAGGGTATCCACTCTCGTACGAACTTCGACTTGTCGCAGCATGAGAAATACTCAGGTAAGAGCATCAAATACTTCGATCCACAGACCAACGAGAGCTATACCCCGTACGTCATCGAGACGTCAATCGGTGTCGACCGTATGTTCCTGAGCATCATGTGCCACGCCTTCGAGGAGGAGAAACTGGAGAACGGCGAGACCCGTGTGGTCTTGAAGTTGCCCGCAGCCTTGGCTCCTGTGAAGTGCGCCGTGATGCCGCTGGTGAAGAAGGACGGTCTGCCCGAGAAGGCCCGCGAGATTATCGATCAGCTGAAGTTCCACTTCAACTGCCAGTATGACGAGAAGGACTCTATAGGCAAGCGCTATCGTCGTCAGGACGCCATCGGTACGCCGTACTGCGTCACCGTCGACCACGATACCCTCAATGATGGTTGCGTCACCCTCCGTTTCCGCGACACGATGGAGCAGGAGCGCGTGGCTATCAGCGAACTGAACGCCATCATCGAGGACAAGGTGAGCATCGCAAGCCTTCTTAAAAAGCTTCAGTAATAATAAACACGGATTATATGGATTATAAGGAAAAATGAGAATCCTTAAAATCCTTATAATCCGTGTTGATAAAAGAATATAGATAATGAAGATTGGGAATATTCGTTGGAAGAAATGGTTTGAGTGTGTGGGATTGATACTCTTCACTTTTCACTTATCTCTTCTCGCTTCTTGCTCTGAGGAGAACGATGAGGAGGAAGAGTTTGCCAACTGGCAGGAGCGCAATGAGGGCACTACGGACCGGTGGGCGACACAGACTAACGGCGGCTGGTATCGCAAGATTGTCACCTATTCGAAGGACGCGAGTGCGACAGACCTCAAGAACAGCGACTACATCTATGTGGAGGAGCTGGCAAAGGGCGAAGGTTCAGGAAGTCCTGCCTATACGGACACCGTGCGTGTGGCCTATCGTGGAAGACTCATCCCGTCGAAGAGCTATAAGGACGGCTATGTGTTCGACCAGACCTTCCTGAACGACTTCGACTGGCAGACGGCGGACATGACGGACATGAATGTCTCGGGTACCGTCACCGGCTTCGCTACGGCCCTGATGAACATGCATCCCGGAGACTACTGGCGGGTGTACATCCCCTACCAGTTAGGCTACGGCACCACATCGACGGACGCCATACCGGGATACAGTAACCTGATCTTCGACATCGTCATGGATTCGTTCTGGCATCCGGGTGATGAAGTGGGAACGTTCAAGAGCCGATAACAACAAGACATCCAGTAAAAACCTAAGCCTATGCAAAAGTATGCTGACTACATCCGAAGGATAGAGATCGACTCGCTCTGGAGCGGGAAGAAGCACGTGGTGTGGGAACTGAACCGGCAGGTGAATATCCTGAGCGGTATCAACGGTGTGGGCAAGAGTACCATCCTGAACAAGGTGATCAAGAGTGTGAACACCAACGGTGATATCATCAACCATCTGTTGAAGGGGGTGCATATCGACGTGGAGCCTGCCGATGCCACGCACATCCGTTTCGACATCATCCGTTCGCTCGACTCCCCGATGCTCGACAATGAGACGTTGAACATGGTGGACACCCGCATCCGCTCGGCCCTCGACTTCCAGCTCTTTCATCTGCAGCGGAAGTATCTCGACTATCAGGTGAACATCGGCAACCGCATCATCGAGCAGCTGCAACAGGGGCATGCCGATGCCGCCCAGCAGCTGTCGGAGAAGAAGAGACGTTTCCAGGATATCGTCGACGACCTGTTCACGGAAACCGGGAAGAAGATCGTCAGGACGGAGAACGAGATACGGTTCTCGCAGATCGGTGAGACGCTGGTGCCCTATCAGCTGTCGAGCGGCGAGAAGCAGATCCTGGCCATCCTGCTCACCGTGCTCGTGGAGGACAACCAGCCGTACGTGCTCTTCATGGACGAACCCGAGGTGTCGCTACATATCGAGTGGCAGAAGCGCATCATCGACCTCTGTCTGGAACTGAATCCGAACGTGCAGATCATCCTGACCACGCACTCGCCGGCCGTCGTCATGAACGGTTGGGTGGATGCTGTCACGGAGGTTACAGATATCACGGTGTGATGGCGAACCGACTGAAGGATAATCTCAATAGCCGCTACTTCGAGGCGGCGAATGCGCTGACATCGAAGAAGGCAAGGCATAGGATTGTGGCCTATGTAGAGAGCTATGACGATATCTACTTCTGGCGCACGGTGCTCTCGGAGTTCGAGAACGAAAAGCGCTATTTTGAGGTGATGCTGCCGTCGAAGGGGAAACTCACCCGGGGAAAGAAGTCGGTGCTGATGAACTTTCTCAAAGGAGAACCCTTAGGTAGGGACATGATTGCCTGTGTGGATGCCGACTACGACTATCTGATTCAGGGTACAACAAGTTCGTCACGTCAGGTATTGGAGAGTCCGTATGTGTTCCATACCTATGTCTATGCCATCGAGAACTTCCAATGCTATGCCCCGTCGCTCCATAACGTCTGTGTCTCCGTGACGCTGAACGACCATCGCATCTTCGACTTCCGTGAGTATTTCCGTCTGTTCTCCGAGGCCATCTTCCCGCTGTTCGTCTGGTCGGTGATGGTCTACCGTAACGGTAACTATCCGAAGTTCACCATCACGGACTTTAACCGCATCGCCGATCCCGGAGGCTTCAATGTGATGACTCCCGGACCGTCGATAGAGAATGTGAGGCGCAAGGTGCATACGAAGATCAACGAGCTGCAGCGCCAGTATCCCGATGCCAAGGAGGAATATCTGGCCACGAAGGACAGTATCAAGGCACTCGGCGTGACACCACAGACCACCTATTTATATATACAGGGTCATCATCTGTTCGACACTGTTGTGTCGCCGATACTCTCAAAGGTGTGTAACCTGCTGCGTCAGGAGCGGCAGACGGAGATTAACCGTGCCAGGGCCCATCAGACGCAGAAGCATAATGAGATGACCTGTTACGAGAACTCGTTGCAGGATATCAAGGCAATGCTCAAGAAGAACAGTGGCTATATGTCTTCCGAGCAGTTCCGCCGCGTACAGGAAGATATAAGAACATACTTGGATTCAGATTAAAGACAGACTAACATACTAACAAAGACATATTAACCCAACTTTAACGCTTTGAACTTTTTTCAAAAAAGTTGCAATTGATTTTCAGCCAGTTAGCCTCTGCAAGATGCCAAAACCGCGTTGTAGAACACAGCGGTTAAAAAAATTATGCTTACCTTTGCGGCATGAATTT
>JAFVGS010000030.1 GCA_017474845.1 Prevotella sp. | reverse complement strand
CAAGGTGCTGGCGCTCAGCGATGTGTCGTTTTCTGTCGGCCAGGGTGAGGTCTTCGGACTGATAGGCCCCGATGGAGCCGGCAAGACGTCGATGTTTCGCATCCTCTGTTCGCTGTTGCTGCCCGATGCAGGCACGGCAGCGGTAGATGGCCACGATGTGGTGAAGCAGATGCATGAGGTACGTAGTCGGGTGGGGTATATGCCAGGCAAGTTCTCGCTCTATCAGGATCTCACTATCGAGGAGAACTTGAACTTCTTTGCCACGCTTTTCGGCACCACTGTTGACGAAGGCTACGACTCCATCAAAGCCATCTACTCGCAGATAGAACGCTTCAAAGACCGTAAGGCAGGGGCTCTCTCGGGAGGTATGAAGCAGAAGCTGGCGCTCTCGTGTGCATTGGTACACCAGCCGAGTGTACTCTTCCTCGACGAGCCCACCACGGGTGTCGATCCTGTGAGCCGCAAGGAGTTATGGGAGATGCTGCTCTTGTTGAAGGAACGGGGAATAACTATCTTGGCTTCAACGCCTTATCTTGATGAAGTGCGCTGCTGTGAGCGTGTCGCTTTTCTGGATCAGGGTAAGGTGCGCGGCATTGGTACTCCCGATGATATTCTCACCCAGTTTGCCAGTATCTTCAATCCGTCAGGCATTGAACACGAGAAGATTGCAGAAGTGAAAGAAGATAACGTCATCGAAGTAGAACATCTGGTTAAAGCCTTTGGCGATTTCCATGCCGTCGACGATATTTCATTCAGTGTAATGAGGGGCGAGATATTCGGATTCCTGGGTGCCAACGGTGCCGGCAAGACGACGGCTATGCATATGCTGACAGGCCTGAACCAGCCCACCAGCGGAACGGGTAGGGTGGTAGGCTTTGACATCCGCACGGAATATGAGCAGATAAAGAAGCATATCGGTTATATGTCGCAGCGGTTCTCGCTCTACGAAGACTTGACTGTTGCCGAGAATATTCGTCTCTTTGCTGGTATCTACGGCATGAAACCCGACGAGGTGAAGCGTAAGATGGACGAGGTGCTGCGGCAGTTGAAGTTTGAAGACCATCGCGATGACTTGGTGGGTTCGTTGCCCTTAGGTTGGAAGCAGAAGCTGGCCTTCTCAGTCTCGATATTCCACGACCCAGGTGTGGTGTTCCTCGACGAACCCACGGGTGGTGTTGATCCCGCTACGCGCCGCCAGTTCTGGGAGCTCATCTACGACGCAGCCCATCGTGGCATCACGGTCTTTGTGACCACCCATTATATGGACGAGGCGGAGTATTGTGACCGCATCTCAATCATGGTGGACGGCAAGATCAGTGCACTGGGTACACCAGACGAACTGAAACAACGTTTCCACCAACCCGATATGGATCACGTGTTTACCTATCTGGCCCGCCAGGCCACTCGTTCAAGCGATTAAATGTATGAAACAGTTTATAGCATTTGTAATCAAGGAAACCAAGCATATTCTGCGCGACAAGCGTACGATGCTGATACTCTTCGGCATGCCTGTGGTGATGATGCTGCTTTTCGGCTTTGCCATCACCACTGATGTGAAGAATGTGCGCACGGTGGTAGTCACGTCAGAGATGTCGCCCCGTACGCAGCAGGCCGTAGAACGACTGGCACAATCGGAATATTTTGTCATCACGCAGACTGTGAACACCCCACGGGAAGCCGAACAACTCATCCGCAGTCAGAAGGCCGATATGGCGCTGGTGTTTGTACAGAATCGTGGCATGCAGATCATGGTTGATGGTAGCGATCCTAATATGGCACAGCAATGGACTACCTATGCTCTGCAAACCATAGCGGCAGACCACTCGGCACCTGCGACGCTTCACGCTGCGAAGAATGATTCACCTATCACTATTCACACTTCACTTCTCTACAACCCTCAGATGAAGTCGGCTTATAATTTCGTGCCTGCCATCATGGGTATGTTGTTGATGCTCATCTGTGCCATGATGACCTCGATTTCGATTGTCCGTGAGAAAGAGAAAGGTACGATGGAGGTGCTGTTGGTATCACCCGTGCGCCCCTTGATGGTGATCATCGCTAAGGCAGTGCCTTATCTGATACTGGCCTTTGGCATCCTCATCACCATCTTGTTGATGGCACGTTTCGTGTTGGGAGTACCGCTGGCTGGTTCGCTGTTCTGGATTCTGGCTGTGAGTATCCTCTATATTCTGCTGGCGCTCTCGCTGGGACTGCTCATTTCCAACGTGGCACAGACGCAACTTGTGGCCCTGCTGCTGTCAGCTATGGTGCTGTTGATGCCTGTGGTGATGCTGTCGGGCATGCTGTTTCCTGTTGAATCGATGCCAACTATCCTGCAATGGATATCGGCTATCGTGCCGCCACGCTATTATATCGAGACTATGCGCAAGTTGATGATTATGGGCGTGGGCATTGGCGAAGTGGCTCACGAGGTAGCTGTGCTGGCAGTTATGACGGTGGTGCTGCTCGCCATTGCGCTGAAGAAGTTTAATGTAAGATTGGAGTAACTGATATGACACTGAAATATCTCATACAAAAGGAGTTCCTGCAGATCCGTCGTAATGCGTTTCTTCCCAAACTCATTGTCATGTTCCCGATTGTCATCATGTGCGTGATGCCGTGGGTGATGCAGATGGAGGTGAAGAACATCGTGGTAGATGTGGTGGACATCGACCACACTGTGGAGTCTCAGCGATTGGTACAGCAGATTGCTGCCTCCAACTACTTTATCTTCGGTGGACAGAAGGCTACCTATGCTGAGGCGATGAAGGATATCGAGAAGGGTAGGGCTGATGTTATTCTAGAGATTCGCGATGGCCAGTATCTCATCGCAGCCAATGCCGTCAACGGCACCAAGGGGTCAATGGGCAGCGCCTATCTCTCGCAGATAGTCAGTGCTCCTGTCTCAACGCTCTCAGCCGCTTCCGTGCTTACCCTCTACAATAAACAACAGAACTACAAACTCTTCATGATTCCGGCCCTCTTTGCCATTGTGATGATGCTGATGACGGGCTTCCTGCCCACACTCAACATCGTTGGCGAGAAAGAGGCAGGCACCATCGAACAGATCAACGTTACGCCCGTTTCCAAGTGGGCGTTCATCCTCGCCAAACTTATCCCTTACTGGCTCATTGCGCTGTTTGTCATCACCGTGTGCTTGCTGCTGGCGTGGCTTGTCTATGGCATCACGCCTGCTGGTCCCGTGTGGCTCATCTACGTGCTTGCCATGTTGCTGGCGCTGTTCTTCTCGTCGTTCGGACTCATCGTGTCCAACTACTCCGACACCATGCAGCAGGCCATGTTCGTGATGTGGTTCTTTGTGGTAAGTATCATGCTACTCTCAGGACTTTTCACCCCCACGCGCTCCATGCCCCAGTGGGCCTATCTTACCACCTATATCAACCCCATGCACTATTTCATTGATGCCATCCGCACCGTCTTTATCCGTGGAGGTGGACTGCACGAAACAGCCCACCAGGTCTTAGCCCTTGCGGGCATCGGTACGCTGATGGGTTGTTGGGCAGTGCAGAGCTATAAGAAGAATAGTTGATCTAAGGCCAGGCAGATGCGCGACACACGCAGGTCTGAGTTACCAAGTTTTACGTAGTCCATATTATCTCTGCTTTTTGAATATCAGTTTCATCGTCTCTGGATCGAGTGGTTTCATCGTGGGTAGCTTCAGGTCTTTCACCATGTGGAGCGTGCCCTGCTTGTATTTTGGGAAGTGGTCGGTCTTCAAGTGCTGCTGATAGGCTTTCTCGGAGGCATAGATTTCGAGGATGCGAATCTTTGTGGAGTCCTCGGCACTCTGCATCGGGTAGAGGCAGATAACACCCGGCTCTTGTTCCACACTCAGACGGTCCACCTCGTTGGCAAATTCGAGATACTCCTTGAGGTGCTGTGGATAAACCTCGATTTCTGCTAGGCGGACTATCATCGTCTCATTTTCTTGTGCTGCTACCGTGATGGAGAACACAAGGGCGAACAGAATTACAATTCTTCTCATATCCATTTGTCGATTACAACCATAATTGATTATTCCATGGAGTGTTCCCAACCGCCACGTGTATCGATACCTGTAGCATCTGCGAGAGCTTCGAGGCGTGCAACTTCCTCTGAGGTCAACTGAATCTTAGCGGCCTCAGCAGCCTCGATGACGTGATGCTCTTTTGTGGCTCCGATAATGGGCTGTGTTCCCTTGGCGATAGCCCAGGCGATGCCGATCTGCGAGCACGATGCACCGTACTTCTTGCCGATGGTTGTCATCTCATTAGTGAGGGCTTCAAGCTGTTCCAGAACGGGGTTATACTTCTTACCTCGGTCGCTCTCTGCGGGCAACGGGTTCTCCTTATTATATTTACCTGAGAGTGCACCCTGTTCCAACACCATGTAGGCCCAGAACTCAATACCGTTCTCCTTGCAGTAGTCCAGCACACCACCTTTCTCACTCGAACGATAGAGCAGCGAGAAGTGGTTTTGCACGGCAGAAACTTTAAAGCCTTCCTCGGCGAGAATCTCATTGGCACGACGAATCTCTGCGATGTTATGGTTCGACACGCCTACGCGCTTCACCTTGCCAGACTGCAGCAGGGGAATCAGTCCTGGTGTCCAACGCTCCACGTCCATCGGATTGTGAATCCAATACATGTCGATGTATTCGATGCCCATGCGCTCCATTGAGGCCAGAGCCATTTTCTCAACGCTATTTTCATAAACCTCTGCCAGCTGCGGGGTAAACTTAGTTGAAACCTCCACATCCTCGCGCTTCTTGCCAGCTACAAACGAGCCAAGAATCTTCTCCGACTCGCCCAT
>JAFVGS010000003.1 GCA_017474845.1 Prevotella sp. | reverse complement strand
TTCTTTCTTTTTCGCACATACAAAGATACGAAAAATTACGCACATCTGCAACTTTATCATGTTAACTAATGCATTGATTATCAGGAAGATAGTTAAATTTTGTAATCATTTGTTACCACCCAAATTGACGCTGAACCCAAAGGTACGCATTTCAAAAGTGCGACAAGGTTTTCGGAACTTATTATGTTGTGCATGAGAGAGTTATATTCAAATTTAACGGAATTTAATAGACACTAGTGATAAATATATACAGATTATCAGACTACTTCATAAGACGACTCCTGCTTAAATCTGAGGTGCCGATAAAGGTGTCCTCTTGTATTAGATTGTTGCGTCTTACTATATATTCTGAAGAAGTAAATTGTGGTACGGACAAGTCCGTGTCTACTCATAGAAGTTTGTCTGATAGGCCTGTAGTTTATAATCATATAATAACCGTCACAAATGTGATGGGCTGATAAACACGGCTTCCTCAATAGCCATCGTACTCTCGTGAAATAGTGTAACTATTTGATATTAAACAGTTAATAAACAATAAATATTATCCATTTATTTGGAAAGCAACATAGAAGATTTAAAGTGTTCATAGTAGAGATTCGGATTGAAAGGTTAGACGACTGAGAGTTTTCGTTTCGCTTGAATCTCTGCTAATTCCCTCTCGGCTTGTTCAAGCCATTCTCTTTTGCGAGCGAAAGCCTTCTTGAAATCAGCAATCACCTCGTCTTTGTTCTTGTAGTTTTTTGCCTGTACCATATTTAAGATGTTAAGTGTTATTATTCATTCACGGTGCAAAGATAAGGCATTTCTTTGAAACCACCAAATATTTCATTAAAATAATGACGATGAAAAAATAACCTGCATCACAAATCACAAAATCACAAACGGAATTATCTACTCTTCTTTTTATAAACACCTAATTCCACTTTGTAATTTCCGACGTGATCGGCGGTCTCAATGTTTGACGGGCTGACCTCTTTTACCTTCACAGGAGCATCGACACTCACCCATTTAAAGACGGAAACGGGCTTCTTTCGGTTCGACATGCCACCATATAGATTGTCATTAGTGAGCGGGATGCCTGCACCACGTATGTCATTGACGAGATTGTTATAGAACTGATCAGCCTCGTTTTTCGTTTCAAAAAAGAAGTCATACCAATTTCTATTGTCATACCAGTCATAATAACAAATGCCGATGGGAGTACCTCGATAGGTGAAATCAAAGGTTACGCCAGCATGAAGACCAGGGTAGTGATTCACGCTTTCGCAGTTACCAAAGATGTCTGTCACCACCTGCCAGGCCTGTTCTCTTGTGGGCATGGGGTCTTCTACGCACGAGAAGGGGAAATAGAGCAAATCGCTAATCGTGCGTTCCCTAACCTCGATTTGCGTAGGACTGGATGGTGCTTTAAGATCCCCTGTGCGATTCTGTGCATGAGCATTTGTCGGCATAAGAAACATGAATATGCCGAGTAGCGATGCAAATAGAGTATCAGTTTTCTTTTCCATAATCATCTTGTGTTTGGGATATCACTAACGGAATGGTCAAATTGGCCTGAAATCTTGGAGGAATTTTTCGATGAGGCGAGGCACGGCATACGAGTCGAGGTCTGCTTCTGGGATCCAGATGTAGTCGGGGGGAAGGGAAGGCTTCTCTGAGACTTCCAACAAATAGAAGTCGGCAAGGAGAATGCGGTGGGTGAGAACGTGCTTGACGTTCTGCTTGATCAATACCGCTCCTGCCGGAACTGTATCGACGAGCCAAGGTTCGTAGAGGCCTTGCCAGATGTCGCCAGGGCCACGGCGGTGGATGGCGGTCTGGCCGTTATACCTTATATATATATAAATGAGGTGGCGCTCACGGACTTTGAGGGTCTTCTGCTTGACGGGGAGGTCAGAGACGCGGCCGGAGCGGAAGGCAGAGCAGGACTCCTGTAATGGGCAGTTTGGACAATTGGGGGAGGATGGAGTGCATTGGATGGCACCGAAGTCCATGATGGCCTGGTTGTAGGCCGCAACTTGCGGCAATTGATAATTGAAAATTGACAATTGACAATTATCTGACGGCAGGAGGGACTGGGCGAGGGCGGTGAAGGTCTTTTTGCCCTCGGTGGTGTTGATGGGGGTATCGATGCCGAAGTGACGGGCGAGGACACGGTAGACGTTGCCATCGACAACGGCTGCGGGGAGGCCGAAGGCGATACTCCCGATGGCGGCTGCGGTATAGTCGCCCACGCCTTTGAGTTTCCGGATCTCGTCGAGGGTGTCAGGGAAATGGCCGAGGGCGACGATCTGCTTGGCAGCGTAGTGGAGATTGCGGGCACGGCTGTAATAGCCCAAGCCCTGCCATTCGCGAAGTACCTCGTCTTCCGTAGCTGCGGCGAGGGCCTCAACCGTCGGCCAGCGATGCATGAAACGCTTCCAGTAGTCCCAGCCCTGCTTGACCTGCGTCTGCTGGAGGATGATCTCTGAGAGCCAGATGGCATAGGGGTCGCGTGTCTGCCGCCAAGGCAGGTCACGACCGTTCTCACGGAACCACTCCAAGAGCGTTAAAGCAAAATCATTCATATAGGAAGTTAAAGAAGTTAGAGGAAGTTAAAGAAGTTAAAGGACAATAGTCATAAACCTGAATAAAAGTAGTTAAAGGACAATAGTCATAATCTGAATAAAAGTAGTTAAAGGACAATCCACTATATCGCGTCATCTTTCATTGCAACATTATTGACTATGGCCTTGCAATACGAATTAAGGAATTTGCTGGTCTCTTCTATACTTTGATGTAATTGTTCAAATTCACCTTCGAACAGATAACCTAAATCCCTTGAGAGGATATGATAATCCCTACATTCTTCCAAACTACCTTGAGAAATATTAAAGAATCGGAGTTTATCTGCTTTACTCAGTTTCTTATATCCCTCAGCAATATTGGCTTCTATGGATACTGCGGCTCGACGGAATTGTGATGTTAACCCGAATTTCTCATCTTCAGGGAAGTGCCGAGTCACTCTGTAAGTAAAAAGCACAAAAGCATGTGCCTTCTGCCAAGCCAAGACATTCTCAAAACTATATGTCAAAGCATCACCCATATTCTGCACTTCTTCTATTGTCCCTTAACTTCCCCTAACTTCTTTAACTTCTTTGACTCCCTCATTTCACAGTTTGCCTTGTTCGCCGAGGTAGGAGTCCTTGAAGCCGAGGAAGTAGAGGACACCGTCGAGGCCGATGGTATTGATGGACTGCTTGGCATTGGCAACGACACGGGGTTTGGCGTGGAAGGCGATACCGAGGCCGGCTTCGGAGATCATCGGCAGGTCGTTGGCACCATCACCCACGGCAATGGTCTGGGCAAGGTTCACCTTCTCCACCTGCGCGATGAGTTTCAGGAGTTCTGCCTTGCGATGGCCATCGACGATTTCACCCACATAACGGCCCGTGAGCTTGCCGTCCTCACCGATCTCGAGTTCGTTGGCATAGACATAATCGATGCCATAACGCCGCTGGAGATATTCGCCGAAGTAGGTGAATCCGCCGGAGAGGATGGCGATCTTATAACCACAGCGCTTCAATATCGTCATCAGACGGTCGACGCCCTCAGTGATGGGCAGGTTTTCGGCAATCTCCTGCATGACGCTGACATCAAGGCCCTTCAACAAAGCCACGCGACGGGTGAAGCTCTCCTTGAAGTCAATCTCACCACGCATGGCACTCTCGGTGATGGCCCGCACCTGAGCCCCTACCCCATTGCGCTCTGCCAGTTCGTCGATGCACTCCGTCTGGATGAGCGTGGAGTCCATATCGAAGCAGATGAGGCGACGCATACGACGGAACATATCGTCGCGCTGGAAGGAGAAGTCGATCTCCATCTCCGACGACAGTTTCATGAGTTTCGACTGCATCTCCTGACGGTTGGTGGGTTCGCCACGTAGGGAGAACTGTATACAGGCACGGGAGTGCTGAGTGGGGTTCTTGATGCTTTTACGGCCCGTGAGGCGCAGGATAGAGTCGATGTTCAGTCCCTGGTCTGCAAGGATGCGCGTGGCACCCTCTATCTGACGGGCCTCCAACTGGCGACCCATCACCATCAGAATGTAACGGTTCTTGCCCTGATGGCCCACCCAGTCTTCGTACTCATCGTCGCTGATGGGCGAGAAACCTATCTGCACACCGAGTTCCGTGGCCTTGAAGAGCAGTTCCTTCATGACCTGTCCGGAGTTGGACTCATTCATACGGATGAGGATGCCCAGCGACAGGGTGGAATGGATGTCGGCCTGTCCGATGTCGAGGATCTGGGCGTCGTAGCGGGCAAGGATGCCCATAATAGAAGCGGTGAGGCCCGGACGATCCTGTCCGGTAATCCTCACCAGTATCTGTTCAAATTTGTTGTCTGATTCCATATATTAAATGACGTGTAATCCGAGGAATACCATCAGACCGTTCATGAGTATCCAGAAGATAGCGAACGGCATGGTCTTACGCATAATGTCACCGTCCTGACCCTCCATATCGCAGGCAGCCGTAGCGATGGCGATACTCTGCGGCGAGAGCAGCTTACCACCCTCAGAACCTGCACAGTTGGCAGCGGCAAGCCAGTTGGTCTCGCTACCCGTGACACCGAAGAACGTGCCCTGGTTCACGAGGCCGAGGTCAGCGGCAGCCGTAGCCTGCAATTTACCGAAGAGGATATTGGCATTGGTGGCAGAACCCGTAACGAAAGTACCTATCGAACCGATCAGCGGTGCGAAGAACGGGAAGGCAGCACCCGTGAGCAGCACAAGGCCCTTGGCGATGTCGTTGGTCATACCCGTATTGTTCATCAGCATGGCCATAGCCACGAGGCAGCAGATGGTGACGACGGTCTTCTGCAGGTTGATGGTGGTCTTGGCCAGCAGCTTCAGCAATCTGCCGATGCTCATGCCCTGGATAAGTCCGCCGATAACGGCACCAAGGAAGATCATCAGACCAGCATTGGAAAGCCAGCCGAACTTGAAGGTATTGCCGATGACGGGCAGGTCGAACTTGGTGACGAGTGTGCTGCCCAGCAGTTCGTTGATGGGCGGCACAATCTTGCTGGAAATGAGGATGAAGAAGATGATCAGGCCATAGACACTCCAGGCCTTCAAGGTCTTCGCCAGACCGAACTTCTTCTTCTCGACAATCACCTCGTCGGCAGGGTTGTCATCGTGGATGAACAGCTTATTGTAAATGAGCATCGCGATGATGGCAGCCACAGAGCCGAGGATGGCAGGCGTCTCAGGGCCGATGAAGTGAGCACAGCAGAACTGCACGATGATGGAGAAGCTACCCACGAACAGGGCGATGGTGAGGTTCTTTAAGATCTTCGTGCGATCCGTCATCATCAGAATGAGGAACGGCGTGATGAAGAACATCAGCGAAAGCTGCAGAATAATGAACGTAGCCACCTCGCAGAGTTCCTCAGGCGTTGCCACACCACTGACAGCCACCTGGTTGGCGAGCGTCGTAGCTGGCAGTCCGACGGCACCGAAGCCTACAGCCACCGTGTTCGCCACCAGACAGATCACAGCGGAGAACATCGGCTTGAAGCCCAGTCCGATGAGGATGGCAGCGGGGATGGCTACAGCCGTACCGAAGCCGGCCATACCTTCGAGCACACCACCGAGACCCCACGTCAACAGGAGCACGAGCAGACCTTTGTCGGAGGTCATCTGGATGAACTGCGTCTTGATGGTCTCAATCTCCTTCGTCTCGCAAAGGATGTTGTAGCTGAAGATGGCGCAGATGATAATCAGGATGATGGGGAAACAGGCTTTGAGGAAGCCCTCGACAACAGACCAGAGGGTGATGCCAAAGATGCTGACACCAGCGAACTTCTCCGGCAGGATGCCCATCGCCGGAACGGCAAAGAGCGCCAGGAGGATGGTAACGATAAGAGTGATCACGGCACTCTTGTAACCAGACACTTTGAAGCCCATCATCAGGACGATGAGCAACACAATCGGGATAACAGAAACTAATGCTGTCATAGGTCTTGAGTTATTTATGATTATTATATAAGTTTGTCTTGCTTAATATTTGCCGTCAAATTTACGACTTTTTTGCCACATAGCCACAATATTTTAGTGAAAAAAACAAAAACAGGGGAAATCTTTCCAATTTCTGCTACCAACTATCAATATTTTTTCGTATATTTGCGCCATATTAGTGAATAACTTAAAGCCACCGCAGAAATAATTATAAATCATAAATAGTATGTTCAATCAGTTCTTATCCGATCTCAGACAATTCATGCCGTCTGAACGTATCTACACCGATGAGCTCCGCACCCTCGGATGGGGAACGGACGCCAGTTTCTACCGTCAGATCCCGAAGGTGGTCCTCCGCAGCGACGGCGAGGAGGAGATCTCGAAGATCGTACGTCTCTGCCAGAAGTACAAGCTGCCGTTCACCTTCCGTGCCGCAGGCACCTCGCTTTCAGGCCAGAGCTGTACCGACAGCGTGCTCATCGTTGCCGGCAAGCACTGGGAGAAGTATGAAATCGGCGCGAACCAGGAGACCATCAGACTGCAGCCCGGTATCGTGGGTGCGAGGGTGAATCAGATCTTAAAGCCCTACGGTCGTGTGTTCCCACCAGATCCTGCATCGATAGGAAGTGCAATGGTTGGTGGCATCGTCATCAACAATGCCTCGGGTATGAACTGCGGCGTGCATGCCAACAGCGACCGTATGATGGTCAGTGCCCGCATCATCCTCACCGACGGCACCGTGCTGGATACGAGTTCAGAGGAGAGTAAAGAGGCTTTCCGCAAGAGTCATCCCGAGTTCCTGAAGAAGATCGAGGCCCTGCGCGACAAGGTGCGTGCCGACAAGGACCTGGCTGAGCGCATCGCCAGGAAATACAGCATCAAGAACGTGACGGGCCTGAACCTCCGTCCGCTTATCGCCTACGACGATCCCTTCGACATCATCGCCCACTCGATGGTAGGCTCTGAGGGTACCCTCGCCTTCCTCTCAGAAGTGACGATGAAGACGCTGAAGGACTATCCCTACAAGGCCTCTGCGATGGTCTACTTCCATACGATGAAGGAGAGCTGCGAGGCCGTTGTGGCGATGAAGAAGCTGAAGGCCGGCGACGAGGACCTGGAGATGAGTGCCGAGAACCTGATGGTGAAGAGTGCCGAGATGCTCGACTACAAGTCACTCAGCTCTGTCGACGATCCTGTGTACCTGCAATATAAGAAGGATGTTGATGCCGGCAAGGTGGCAGGAGTCGATCCTGGCGACTACCACAACCTCACCGCCATCCTCACCGAGACGAAGGGCATCACCCACGAACAGCTGTTGGAGAAGATTGAGAAGATCAAAGCATGTCTGGGTAAGTTCAGGCTCTATGTCCCTGCGGAGTTCACGGAGGATCCTGCCGTCTACGGCAAGTACTGGGCCATCCGCTCAGGCATCTTCCCCTCAGTGGGCGGCACGCGTCCTGTGGGCACCTCGTGTCTTATCGAGGATGTCGCCTTCCCCATCGAGTCGCTGCCAGAGGCCACGGTGAAGCTGCAGAAGCTCATCGCAGACCACGGCTACGACGACGCCTGTATCTACGGTCATGCCTTCGAGGGCAACTACCACTTCATCCTGAACCAGAGTTTTGCCTACGAACACGAGGTGGCACGTTATGCCGAGATGATGCGCGACGTGGCGAAACTCGTGGTGGAGGGATACGACGGTTCGTTGAAGGCCGAACACGGAACTGGACGGAACATGGCTCCCTTCGTGAAGTATGAGTGGGGCGACAAGGCCTACGAGGCAATGAAGGAGCTGAAGGCCATCTTCGACCCCGAGGGGCTGCTGAACCAGGGCGTGATCTTCAACGACGATCCCGACTGTTTCATCAAGTGCCTGAAGCCGCTGCCCGTACTCGACTACGACTTCAAGAGTGTGCCTGACGGCGGACACTTCCTGATGGATCCCAAGCTCTCGACGGCGAAGGAGACCATCGAACAGGTGAAGCGTGCGAACAAGTGTATCGAGTGCGGCTTCTGCGAGGTGAACTGTATGTCGTGCGGTCTGACGCTCTCGTCGAGGATGCGTATCGCCGTACAGCGTGAGATCCGCGAACTGGAGTCCACAGGCAAAGACCCCGAGAGAGCCGCCAGACTGAGGAAGCAGTATAAGTACTATGGTGACCAGACCTGTGCCACGGACGGTCTCTGCTCCACCTCGTGCCCGATGAAGATCAATACAGGCGAGCTCACGCATCTCATCCGCCAGCTCGACATGAACAAAAGCACGTTAGGCTATCAGGTGGGAGAGTTTGCCGCGAACCACATGGCCGGCATCAAGAGCGGCCTTCGCGTCGTGCTCGACGTGGCTCATCTCGCCCACGTCACCCTCGGTCCCACGCTGATGACCACCGTCTGCCGAACGATGAACAAGATGGGCCTGCCCCTCTGGACTACCGCTATGCCGAAGAAGAAGCGTCAGCCGAAGAAATCGGACCTCACGCAGTTCATCATCGAGAAATCCATCCCCCACCCCGAGGAAGAACACTCCGACCTGAAGGTTGTCTACTTCCCCAGCTGTATCAACCAGACGATGGGACAGTCGAAAGAGAGTAAGATGAAGCATGATCTCGTCGACGAGGTCATCCAGCTGATGGCGAAGGCGGGGTACGAAGTAATCTTCCCAGAGGGCATGGAGAAGATGTGCTGCGGACAGATCTGGGAGTCGAAGGGTATGCTCGACATCGCCGACCGTAAGAGTGCCGAGTTAGAGGCGGCTTTGTGGAAGGCATCCGAACAGGGCAAGTATCCTGTGCTTTGTGCCCAGAGTCCGTGTCTGCACCGCATGAAGAAAGTGATGAAGAAGATGAAACTCTACGAGCCTGCCGAGTTTATCATGACCTATCTCGTAGACCGTCTCGACTTCCATCCGACGGATCAGCCCATTGCCATACACCTCACCTGTTCTACGCGCCAGATGGGTGTCGACAAAGACATGATTGCCTTGGCGAAGATGTGTTCCACGAAGGTGCTCATTCCCGAGGGTGTGGGCTGCTGCGGCTTTGCCGGAGACCGTGGCTTCACCTTCCCCGAACTGAACAAATACGGATTAAGGAAACTCCGTCCGCAGATTGAGGCGAACCATATCGAGGTGGGTTATTCTAACAGCCGTACCTGTGAGATCGGCCTCGAGACCAATACGGGCATCCCGTATCTGAACATCGTCTATCTGGTGAACGTCTGCACCACGGCAAAGAAAACAGATTAGCTAACAGCCGGCTGATAGACTTTCAGCCCATACTCAGCACCAGCGGCATAGATGTACTCCATGATGTCGCTGGTGTCGTGTTCATAGCTGATAATATCCTGTGATTTCAGCCAGAAGATGAATTCCAGACAACAACCCGTGGCCTGAGGCGTATCGGCCTGTTTCACCAGCGACGGACGACTGTCGATGGTCCTGGGGTGCTGCGTGAGCCATTGTTCGATGTCTTGGCGGAAACGGGTGATGTTCGTCGTCGCCAGAGGAGCCTTTTCCTGAGGATCCTGATCTTCAGGAATTTCGGGCTTCTCCGTCACAATTGAGCTGTAATCATAATACACCCTTCTCACCTGCTTGCGACCCTCGTTCTCGATCATTCCCTGCCAATTCTGGAATGACCCGTCGACGAGCGACTGCGGACTCAGCGTGACAATCGTATTATCGAAATTGCGCACCTTCACCATCGTCAGGGCGATCTCTTCCACCTTACCGTTGGCACCAGCCGAAGGCACAGTGATCCAGTCGCCGATATGCAGCATGTCGTTAGCCGTCAGACGAATGCCTGCCACCAAGCCCTTGATGGTGTCCTGGAAGGCGAGCATCAGGATGGCCGAGGCAGCACCCAGTCCGGCAAAGAGTGTCGCTGGATTCTTGTTGATGATGATGGCAATGACCACAATGACACTGATGAAAATCATAAGGATCTTCAATACCCCGCAGACGCTGTACAAATACTGTTGCCTCGACGAGCGCTGACCACTCTCCAACTGTTTGAACGAGTCGATGAACACGATGATGGTGCGCACCGTCATAATGGTGAAATAGATGGCAGTGAGTCGTCCGACGATTTCTTCCACCTTCGGATACTCGAAGAACACCAGCGGCAGCAGCAGCCAAATCACTATGGCAGGAATGATACGACAGGCCGACAGCAGCACCTTACGGTTGAAGATGACATCATCCCACTTTACATCGGTCTTGTTAGTGATCTTCAACAACACAGGCACGACAAACGTCCGGCAGAGCCATCCTGCCAGCCATGCCAGCACAAACGCCAGCACCACCAATATCGCGTATCTTACCGCAGGCACATACTCGCCCGACAGTCCCATCCAGCCTATCAGGCTCTCAATAGCTATCTTTACTTTTTCCATACTCTTTCTTTACGGTTTACACATTGCCTCACAGACTTTGTCCTGAAAATCCCTGCCGTCGGCATTCTTCATCACACCCTGGTTGATGATACAGAAAGCCAGGAAATGATGGTTTGCCGCCCTGCAATAGCCTGCCAAGGACGAGACGCCGGACACCGTACCCGTCTTGGCATGCACATTCTCAAAAGCAGGACCCTTCGTCATGCGTTTCTTCAACGTGCCGTCGACACCTGCTACAGGAAGTGCGGGATAGAGCGCTGCGATCACGTCGCGCTTCAGATAGGCATAGCGCAGCAAGCGCACCATCAGTTCTGGTGTCACGTAGTTATACAACGACAGTCCGCTGCCGTCGGCGATACGATACTGGACACCTGTGACACCCGCCTTCGCCAACACCTGTTTGATCAGCTGACGGGCATGCGAAGCCTCAGCAGGACGCTTGCCCAATGATGCGGCAATCTGGTAGAACATCGACTCGGCATAGAGATTGTCACTCTCCTTCATCATCGGCACCAGCACCTCACTGAGCGGATGAGAACGGGAGCAGACGAGCAGCACATCCTTATCCTTCGGCATACGTCCTGTTGAGACGGGGGCATCGACAAAGATGCCGCACTTCATCAGTTCATCCTTGAACAGACTGGCGAACTCGTCCTTACGGGACATGAGCAACGGCGTCAGCTGGGGGTTGTCGTCATCCCAGCACCAGCCCTCGCCTAACCGCGGTTCCTCCTTGAAGGATACATCCTGCATGATCTGGCCTCGGATGGTGTCTACCCCCACCCTATGGAGCGTCTCGGCAAACACCTGCATGTCCTTCTCGTCGAAGAGCGGATCCATGCCGCCCACGAGCCACACATCGCCCGAGAGCACACCCCTGGCAATCTTACCCTTATAATATAAATAGGTACGATAGGCATAGCCGCTGCCCAGGAGATCGAGGGCGGTGACAGACGTCAGCAGCTTCATCGTCGAGGCAGGGCGTAACGTCTGCTTGCCACCATAGCTGTAGAGCACCGAATCGGCAGAGAGGTCGTAGACCATCAGTCCGAGTTGTGTCCGTTCGAGCAGGGGGTCAGTCATCAGGCTGTCCAATCGTGTCTGTACGTTTACAGGCCAAGGCAGCACCACCTCGGCCGTATCTTGTCGCAACAGCGACACTTCTGGCAAGGTCTGTGCCTGCATAGCAAAGCACTGGCTCCACGCCAGTGCCATCAGCAAAACTATCTTTTTCACTTTTTACTTTTTGACCTTTTTACTTTTTTACCTTTAATCAGTTCCTCCTGTACCTCGACACCAGCCTCTTGATGGCCTTGTCGAGCGACTCCGAGGGTTCGATGATATTATAGTTGCTCCAATACTCGGGATCCAGGAAGTACTCCACCTTGTCGTAATAGGCCTCACGCGAATCGAACGAGCTACGGTTGGCAATGGGCTTCACATCATCCGACTGGCTGTCGGTGACGGCCATCTCACAGGTAGCTGTGAACGATGTCGAGAACAACTTCCGTTTCCAGTCGCAGTTGAAGCGGAAGATATTCCGCAGATAGCTGATACGCGTCACACCGTCCTCATAGCGGTAGTCCACAACGGTAGACAGCTCACGCGGCTTGAACCTGACGCCAATGGGTTTCTTCACGAGCATCGTCTGCGTGGCCTTGTCCTTGTCGCGCATGTCGAGGTCGAGCTCTATGCGGGTGAATGCCAGCCGCTCGGCATCGATATACAGCTTGCCATGGTAGAGGGCATAATCCGTGATGAGATACGGTTCCATCAGCACCACATACTGCTGACGGTCGTTGATGAATTCGGGTGTGCCCATGCTGAAACGATAGTTGTCGAGGTCTTCCTGATTCAACAGGAAGTCACGGTTCTTCACAAGGTCCATCACCACAGCCTGCACCGGACCGCCTATCACCTTGATACCCAGTGTGTCGCCTGCCTTCTGGCTGAGCAGCCGGCGGCCTTTGATGATCGACACACGGTCACGAGCCATACCACGGCTGTAGGGTGTCTTGTACATATCCTCCACGCCCTCGGCCACATAGATATAGTGTTTGCGCTTCATGGCCGTCTCACGGTAGAAACCCTTCAGCAGCTCGGGCACCTTACTGTAGTTCTCGGGTATCTTGTCGATGGCGATATCTACGAGCCTGCGCGGATCATAGTTACGGATTACGACCTCACGCAACTGGATCGTCGTCGGCACCATGCGGATTTTCATTCCCTCCGTCTTACCGTCTTTCAGTGTCAGGCGCTGGGTCTTGTATCCCAGGTGGGAGATGTTCACGGCCGACGGCATCTCGTTCAACTTCAGCGAGAAGTCACCGTCCTCGTTTGTCACTACCGAAATACGTCCGGCAGATATGCTTACCTGCCGCAATGGGTCGCCCGTCTTCTGGTCGACCACCGTTCCGCTGACCACCACCTGCTGTGCCATCACAGCCAGAGGTGCAAGCAGCATTAATATGAGTCCTAGTCTTTTCATGTCGTCTTATGTCTTGGTTCTGCTGCAAAGATACAAAAAAATCTTAGACAAAGTAACTCCATAAAGACATATTAACATACGAACATATTAATATTTTGATATAATTAAGAATAGAAGAAAATATTGTTAGTATGTTAATATGTCTTTTATTTGTTCTTTTGTCTGAAAAAAATGATTATCTTTGCAGCAGAATTGCAAAAAATGTCAAGTATGGTATACAAATACGACTTCCTCGTGATCGGTGCTGGCGTGGCTGGCATGAGTTATGCCCTGAAGGTGGCGAAGGCCAACAAGGGCAAGGTGTGTATGATCTGCAAGACGTCCCTCGACGAAGCGAACACCTCGTTTGCACAGGGCGGTGTCGCCTCTGTGACGAACATGGAACTCGACAACTTCGACAAGCATATCGAGGACACGATGATCGCCGGCGACTACATCTCCGACCCCAAGGCGGTGGAGCAGGTGGTGCGCATGGCACCCTCACAGATCCAGGAACTCGTGAAATGGGGCGTGAACTTCGACAAGAAAGACGACGGCACGTTCGACCTCCATCGTGAGGGCGGACACTCCGAGTTCCGCATCCTCCACCATGCCGACGACACGGGTGCTGAGATCCAGCGCGGACTCATGGAAGCCGTGAAGAGCAATCCCGGCATCGACGTCAAGGAGAACCACTTTGCCGTGGAGATCATCACCCAGCACCACCTCGGTGCGAAGGTCACCCGCCGCTCACCCTATATCCACTGCTACGGTGCCTACGTGCTCAACCCCAAGACGCAGAAGGTGGACACCTATCTGGCGAAAGTCACCGTCATGTGTACGGGTGGCTGCGGAGCCGTCTATCTGACCACCTCCAACCCCGTCATCGCCACAGGCGACGGCATCGCCATGGTCTATCGCGCCAAGGGAACGGTGCAGGACATGGAGTTCGTGCAGTTCCACCCGACGGTACTCCACAATCCCAACGAAACACACCCCGCCTACCTCATCACCGAGGCGATGCGCGGGTACGGCGGCATCCTCAAGCTGCCCAACGGCGAGACGTTCATGGAGAAGTACGACGAGCGTCTCTCCCTGGCACCCCGTGACATCGTCGCCCGTGCCATCGACAAGGAGATGAAGATCCACGGCATCGACCATGTCTGCCTCGACGTCACCCACAAGAATCCCGAGGAGACGCGCCACCACTTCCCCAACATCTACCAGAAGTGTCTCTCCATGGGCATCGACATCACCACCGACTATATCCCCGTGCGCCCTGCGGCCCACTACATGTGTGGCGGCATCAAGGTCGACCTCAACGGCCAGACCAGCATCGACCGTCTCTATGCCCTCGGCGAATGTTCGTGCACAGGCCTGCACGGCGGCAACCGTCTGGCATCCAACTCACTCATCGAGGCCGTCGTCTATGCAGAGACAGCCGCCCAGGACTCGCTGAAGCATGTCGATCTCTACGACTTCAACGAGAAGGTGCCTGAGTGGAACGACGAAGGGACGATGACCAACGAGGAGAAGGTGCTCATCACGCAGAGTGTCCGCGAGGTGAACCAGATCATGGCCAACTACGTGGGTATCGTGCGCAGCGACCTGCGCCTGCACCGTGCCTGGGACCGTCTCGACATGCTCTATGAGGAGACGGAGAATCTCTTCAAGCGCGTGAAGGCGTCGAAGGACATCTGCGAACTGCGTAACATGATCAACGTGGGTTACCTCATCACCCGCTTCGCCCTCGAGCGCAAGGAGAGCCGCGGCCTGCACTTCACCACCGACTATCCCGTCCATGCCTACGACGAGAAAAGGTAAAAAGGTGAAAAGGTAAAAAAGTAAAAAGGTAAAAAAAGGTTCAGAGGCGCAGGCCAATGAAGGCGCGGGCACGCCATTTGTTCTGATTGACGACAACCGCCTCATCGTCGAAGACAGAGTTGTTCATCACCAGCGTGGCACCGGCGAAGTAGCGTGGCGAGAAGTTATAGATGACAGCAGCACGCTCGTTGAAAATCATGTTGAAACGCATGTGCTTCGCCTCACGGGGTTCGTCATTCACCGTCAGTTTATTGTAGTTGTACACCACGAAGGTGGGCAGCAGGGAGAGATGCAGCAGCCATTTCTCCCCGAGCACGAGGTTGTAGCCATAGCCCCCGCCGATGCCGATGTGGCCGATACGGATCTGTATGTCGGGCGACGACGGACTTCGCTTCTTTAAGTCTTCTGTCGTCTCGATGGTACCGCCCTGATAGCTGATGCCCGCGAGCCAGGAGCCAGCAGAGCGGCGCTGGATGTAGGTCTGCGTGAAGGCAGCAGGATAGGAGAAACGGCGATGGTTGAAGGTATAGTAGCCCACGAGATTGATCACCTTCATCGTGGCGTCGCCCGACTCCATCTGCGAGATGTTGCCTCCCCGTTCTACGTCACCCGCCAGCGTCTCCGACTTCTGATAGCTGAAGTCGAGACTGACACGGCTGCTGTAGTAGTTCAGGTTGATCTCATGATCCTTATACGCCCCGCTCAACTTGGCGGGATTGATGGCCAGCGAGGCAGACAGCCCCCGATAGGAGGCTCCTATGCTGAGCGTGGTCTTGTGGAGGGTTTTCAGGTCGGCCTTCGACTGATGATCGTTCACCGTCCCCTTCGCATGGATGGTGTTGCCCGTCTGGTTCAGCCTGAGTTTCAGCGTCCATCTCCCCTCAGGCCTGATGACGTAGTTGGTGTCATACGGCGTACGGTAGTAGCGGGCAGTGAGGGCACTGTCTATCCTCGCCTTCTTCTGCTGATACCTGCTCTGGGCAGATATCGGCAGAGAGAAGAAGAGGAACGATAAACCTATCAGCGATGTCCTGCTCATACCATCACACCGGCAGATCCAGCCATCTGGTGTAACAGAAGTCCTGGCGGTGCGGCAGGTTCTTGTTCTTCGGATACATACGGACGGCACTCCTGTACTCACCGAACTGCTTGGGCTCCAGCTCTGCCTCGAAGGTATAGTTGTTGCCCTCGTGCCCCGTCACCTTCAGCGGTTCAATATGGTGTATCCGCTCCTCGCCGTTCTTGTCGGTGAAGATGTTCACCAGTTCCAGGCCGATGGCATCGTCGAGACCCTGTTCGTTGATCACATACTTCAGATGATACTTCTGACCGGTCATGCCTCCCGTAGTCGGGAAATCCCACTCGCAGAAGACCACTTTGATGGTGTCCCAGCGCTGGGCCACCGTCTCCTTCCACAGGGCAATCTCCTTCGCCAGGCGGTAGTCGTCCTTGGAGAGTTCCTTGAAGCGCCTGGCCTCCTTCTCATAGAACTTCGAATAGTAGTCGTCGAGCTGACGCTTCATCGTATAGTGCGGGGCTATCTGGGCGATGGAGTTCTTGATCACCTTGCACCAGCCCTTCGAGACGCCCTTCTTGTCTATGTCGTAATAGAGCGGAATGATCTCGTTCTCCAACAGGCTATAGATGGTGGCGGCGTCGAGCTGGTCCTGATAGCCCTGGTTCTGGTAGGTACGCTTCTCGGTGAGAGCCCATCCGGCGCCCTCGCGATAGCCCTCCAGCCACCAGCCGTCCTTCACAGAGAGGTTCACCACGCCGTTCATCTCGGCCTTCTCGCCGGAGGTGCCCGATGCCTCCATCGGACGTGTCGGGGTATTCATCCAGATGTCCACGCCCGATACGAGCCGACGGGCCAGCAGGAAGTCGTAGTCCTCTACGAAGATCACCTTGCCCTGGAACTCATCGCGCTGCGAGATCTCAAAGATCTGCCTGATGAGACCCTGTCCGGCGCCGTCGGCAGGATGGGCCTTGCCGGCGAAGAGGAACACCACGGGTCGCTCCGGATTGTTCACGATCTTCGACAGACGGTCGAGGTCGGTAAACAGCAGGTGGGCACGCTTGTAGGTGGCAAAGCGACGGCAGAAGCCGATGATCAGCGAATTGGGATTGAAGCGCTCCGCCAGCTTGGTGATGCGGCGCGGATCGTTCTGACGCTTCAGCCACGTCGCTTTCAGCTGCTTTTCAATATAGAAGAGCAGATTCCGCTTCATGACCTTACGGGTGTTCCAGAGCACCTCGTCTGGACAGTCGTAGATGCCCTTCCATCTCTCCTCGTTCGACTGGTCTGTCATGTAGGCGGGATCGAGATACTTCTTATAGATATCCTCTAACCAGCTCGTAGCCGTCCAGGTGGGCATGTGGACGCCATTGGTCACGTAGCCCACATGGTTCTCCTCGGGAAAGTAACCCGACCAGATAGGTGCAAACATCTTCTGCGATACCCAGCCGTGGAGCATCGACACGCCGTTGACCTCCTGACAGGTGTTGCAGGCGAAGGTCGACATGCAGAACTTCTCACCATGGTCGTCGGGATTGGTGCGCCCCATGCCGATGAACTCGTCCCACGTGATGCCGAGCTTGGCGGGATAGCCGCCCATGTACTTGCCGAAGAGCCCCTCTTCGAAATAGTCGTGACCGGCTGGCACTGGTGTGTGAACGGTATAGAGGCCGCTGGCACGCACCAGCTCCATGGCCTGGTTGAAGTTCAGACCGTCTTCCTCGATATAATCGCACAGGCGCTGCAGATTGCAGAGTGCGGCATGACCCTCGTTGCAATGGTAGACATCCTTCTTGATGCCGAGCTTCTTCAACAGCAGCATACCGCCGATACCGAGCAGGATCTCCTGCTTCAGGCGGTTCTCCCAGTCACCGCCATAGAGGGAGTGGGTGATGCGCTTGTCGAACTCAGAGTTCATCTCGTTGTCGGTGTCGAGCAGATAGAGCTTCACACGACCGACATTGACACGCCAGACGTAGGCATGCACATAATAGTCGAGATAGGGCACATCGACCACCAGTGGATTGCCGTCCTCGCCGAGCTGACGCTCCAAGGGCAGGCTGCCGAAGTTCTGGGCTTCGTAGTTGGCCACCTGCTGCCCGTCCATCGTCAGGCTCTGGGTGAAGTAGCCGTAGCGATACAGGAAACCGACGGCACACATATCGACGTTAGAGTCGGAAGCCTCCTTCACATAGTCACCAGCCAGCATACCCAGACCGCCGCTGTAGATCTTGAGGGCCGAGTGGATACCATACTCCATACAGAAGTAGGCCACAGACGGGCGCTTGCTGTCGGGCTTCACGTCCATATACTTACGGAACTTTGCGTAAACGTCCTTGATACGCTTCATCAGCGCCTTGTCCTTCATGATGGCTTCCTTGCGCTCGAACTTCAGGCGTTCCAGCTGCATCACGGGGTTGTGCCTCGTCTTGTGATAGAGATCGACATCGATGTCGCGGAACAGGTCACGGGCCTCATGGTTCCATACCCACCACATGTTGTGGGCCATCTCGTTCAAACACTTCAGTTCTTCAGGCAGCGTAGCCTTGACGGTCAAAATCTTCCACTGGGGTTCATTTGCGTAATCTGCTTTAATCTTCATAATCTTTATGGGTTGGTTATCGTATGCAAATATACGAATTATTTCCGAAACCGCAAAAGGATTTAACCAGATTTTGCATCTTTACGCGGATAACGGACACACTTAATGAGTGATATAACAGATTTCACTCTTTAGTCTGGCATGATGCCGACGGGAAGGTTCGGGTCGCACGGAAGCAGCTTATCCTGAAGATAGGGCGCGTCGTGGCCGGCATTGCAGTAGAGCAGGCGGCCTGTCCGCAGGTCGAGAGCTTCCGGCCTTTGCTGTCGATAATCTGGATAGAGAAATAGAATTTGTCATCAGATTCCCCGATGTTTTTAGAGTCACTCTGACCCTTGTTAACTATTCAGCGGCAGGATCGAAGTAGAACGAGAGTTTGGTGAAGGCACCGCCGATTCTGGCAGCCATGCTGGCCTGCAGGTCTTCATCAAACAAGAATACGTTGATAGCATCTGCGGGCCTGTTAGCCTCACCGAGTACGGTGAGCTTACCATAGCTCTTGTCATCCTTGTCGGTCAGCGTCACTCTCATGTTGCCATCTTCGAGGTATTCTGACGAGAGCACCATTTTGTTAGTATACATGGCAGTTACCAGTTCCATACCTCTTGTGAGGGAACGTTGCAGATGAGGTGAGTCGGATCCTCCGGGTCAGGCATGCTATAAGGCATGATGCCCATCAGGCACGTCACGAAATTGTCCAAGTCATCATTGGAGGAAGCCAGCATATAGATGATGCATTCGACTTGGAGAGCTTCCTGCAAATCTGGTGACAGATCTACCCAGGCAAAGCCAAAAGCAGTGTTCATCAATGGATGTACTTTCTGGAAGGAAATACTGTCGCTGACATTCTTCTGGGGAGCAAAAAGGGTATAGTCAGTTGCCTCGACGAATATTCCTTGATAGAGATCACCTTCAACAGCGGTTTCGGCCACGCCCTCTGGCAGGAGCTTCAGGAACTCGGCCTTAGCCTCTTCGTAGTCAGCAACGTCGAGACGCAGATAGATGAGATTTTCTTCACCAACTGCCATGATTGTCGGGGTGTAGCGACCGTCGGCAAGCACATTCTGGACGAACATGGCAGCCTGATCAGGCAGCACTGGCTGTTCCGGCTGCACGGGACTGTCTTCATTACTTGTACACGATGTGAACATTGAGCCGCAAGCGAGAATGGCGGCAAGCATCCATAATAAATTCTTTTTCATTGTTAATACCTTTAATTAAATGCACGCATAGGGGACAAATCCCAAATGCGTGCAAGATGCGGGCGATGCCATTGATGTCACTTTTGAATAAACATCGTCTTTCGTCGATTATCCTTGGGACGCACCGCTAAGTGCAGCCAGTAGCCGCCGCATTTGTTTCGCTCGATGAGGATTTCATCATAATCCTGCTTGGTCTCGTCGGCATAGTCCATCAGGATCACCGCATAGCGTAAGGCTTGCTCGATGCCAGCGACTCTGATATCCACGGCGCAGCCCGTCAGGTGATTGCTCGTCGCAGAGCCTCCCACCTTCTTATTCAGCTCCGGACTCCGATAACCGCTGTTAATGAGAATCGGTTCCACATTCTTTGAGGTCTCATAATCCTCGCCGGGCTTCAGGCAATAGAGGGCATTGTAGGTGAACCTCAGTTCCTCCAACCACTCGCATACGCTTTTCAAGTTCTCAATAGCAACATGACTGGGGATGTTGTAGATATCTGCATGCTTGCTCTTGGTTACCTCCCCGAGCGTAAAATGCTCGGAGAGGTGGATACTTTTATTAATACTTACATCTTCCATTGAAAAAACAAAATGACTAAATGACTAATTGACTAAATGACTAAACTAACATCTTAACTACTTTCTTATATTTGCCTTTGTCTTCACCCGTCTGAATTCTTTCAGCCACCCCATTTTCAGTCAGTCTTCGGATTCTTGTATAGACGGCTGTGTCTTTATCATAACCGTAGCACTTCCTGACATCCTTCAAGGTAAAAACTTCTGGCAGACGATTATAGCTTTCCAAAGACTTCGAATAATGCCGCTTGCCCGTAATCTGCACATCGTTGTTCATGTCATCGAAATACTTCTCAGCCATCACGCCGAAGAAGTGCTGCTGCGTGGCATACTGGATGCGGGCGATAAGTTCACAGAGTTTCCAGTCCGTGTCATCCACCTCGTACTCCCCTTCCCAGAACTTGCCTTCCAGATGCATACTCTCGAAATGGCGCATGTCTATAAACGGTGCAGCATAGTTCAATGCGTGATACGGCACACGCTTCAACATCAACTCATTAGCCTCAGAATCATCTTCCGCACAATCGGCCATACGGTTCTTAGTCCAGTCATAGAGGCGTTTCACGAGAGGCCAGAAAGGCAGTTCCCCGGCACGTGCATCAAGCTTATAAGCCCAGGTCTTCATGCGTTCCAGACGTTGCCAGTCTATGGCCGTTTTCTCTTGGAATTCTATCATCTCGTAGTTCGTCTTAGGCATGGGGATCACCGTGAGACGCGTGCTGAGGCCACTGCCGAAGTTCTTCTCATTTACCTTCTTTTTCAAAGCTATGGGCGTACCTGTATAGATATAGTTCCAAGTCACATGGAACTTATCCACCGGAGAATCCGAGTTCTGATACATCTGGCCATCCTCCTCATTATGGAAGGCCTTCAACTCCATGCTCTGCTTATTGATCCATGATCCGCCGCTCTGCAACGTAATGGAATTATCCAATTCCGTGTCGAAAGTGAACATGTGCAGCTGGATCTCCTTGCCATCCACCATCTCCTTCGCATTCAGCATGTCCTGAATCAGCTGGCCGTTACTCGTTCTTGCAGGATGGATCCTGATGATACCCTGGGGCTTATCCTTGCCCTCCTTATTCGCAGCTTTCTTCTTCGTGTCCTGCTTATAGCGGTTGAGTGCTGCCAGTCCTGCCTTGTCCGAAGCCTCCACGGGAGCCATGAGGATATCGCAGATGTCATCAGCCATCGACTTATTTGATGCCGGGTGTCCGATGATGAGCAGCGAGCAATTCAATCTCCTTTCCCTCTCCGGGCGATGATAGAACCTATAAGTACATCTGGTCATCAGCGTCATCATAGCTCCTGCCCCCACGAACATCGCCGCCGGATACTGAGACCTCTTCAATCCTTTGCACACATCCCTCAGCAAGGGGAAATCATCAAACATCTCCTCAATCTCCGCCCCCCACTGATCCAACAGTCTATTTATTTCCCCTCCTGAGTCAGGAGGGGTGCCCGGATGGGCGGGGTGGTCTGAAGAAGCGCCAGTGACCTCCCGATAGTCTTTCCCCGTCACCCTCTTCACCGCCTCCTGCATGGCCTTACTGGGCAGCGAGCCTGCATACTTCTTTTCCTTCTCCGCGACGCACGAGGCTGCACTCTCCACTGTCTGCCCGACATTCTCATCTCTTTCCTCAATGATCTCCTGCACCCAGGGCTGTGCCTCGATGATTCTCTGCACCAGTTTTGTGTCGCCGTCGAGCATGAGCAACAGGTCTGTGGCCAGTTTAAGACTTTCCTTGTGTCTGTTGCTATCCTCTGCGCATGGCAGCCTATCGCCATACCGAGCATTAATAATAGCCTGTACATCATATCCTCTCCATTTTATGCTTTCCATTCTCTGCACATCCATTCCGCTGACATCGCCAGCCCCTTGTACAGCAGCCTGAGCGGCCAGAACAGAATCCTGAGAATGACGTACATCAGCAGGAACATCGCCAGCATCAAATTGAAAATGAATCGGCTGAGTTTTCTTTTGACGGTACTCATCCGTAAACCGCTTGTCGAATGCTTCATCATAATAATTGAAAAGTAAATCCTCATTAATGTAAATAATATCCTCCTCTTTGGGAGCAAAAGAGTTTCTGGTGGCATCGATGCAGCTCTCATCAGCCTTATAGCCCAGCTTCTGAGCCAAAGTAATCTGATTGTCTGCAAGGTTTCCGATATTGATGTCTGCCGTGGCCACAATACGGATGCCGCATGAGCTGCTGGTAATATGCACAAGGACGATACTCTTCATGAGTTCTTTGTCCTCCCTCATCTTATACCAAACCTCCATAGGGTTCTCAATGTGGTCAATATCCAGCATAAAGAGTCCATTCAGATGGCAGTCTGCGAGTCTTCTGTGGCGAAACATCCCGCCCTTGGCAGTTTCCGTCTCATCAAACTCACGACATGCAAAGATGAATGCCGGCAGATTATCCTTGACCTCCTGGGCAAAGGCCAAAAGCTTCTCTGCATCCGTTTTCTTCTCCCATGCCTCCTTGGCAGCCTTTTTTTTCAGTCCCTGCTTCTTAATCTGGAACTTCTGATATTCGCTGTTCTGCAACAAATTGTGCAAAGCTACTGCGCCCTGATTCTTCGAGGCTTCCACCGCTGCTAAGATTGCCCTTCGCATATCAATGCGCCACCTCGTACTGGGTTTCTTCACTTGCTCCCAGAACTCTTCCCTTGTGCAGGGAAGAGCCTGAGAAAAATGTGTATTCTCTTGAAATGTTATCATTCAAATAGTTTTAATTCGTGTAATTCTTTTAGTCGGCTGTCGCCTTTAAAAAGCGGCAAAGCCGAGCGCGTGAAATTCGTTGTCTTTAAAGAGTTTGCAGGTCTGTGATGTAGAACGCATTCTCGTGGCGGTCATTGTTCTCGCCCCACGTGCGATGCTTCCAGAAACCCTTCACGATATACGGCTGGTTCTGGTAGTACTGCGTGTCACGGTTCTTCGATGCCAGTTCTCCCGTCATCTCGCCATAGACGACATCGCCGCCTCGTTTCATCACCACCCCACGGCTCTTGAAGTACTCCGTTGAACCGTCCTGTTTCTGATACTGGCGCTCAGAGTATGCGCCCACCTCTACGATTGTTACTAAGTTTTCCATTATAGCTTGTTTTTAATTCTTTAATTTTTTGATTATTTCTTGTAGGGAAAGTTCGTGCTGATGCCCTTGTTCTTCTTCAGATAATCCTTCGCAAGCACCTTGATGACGTCAGCCCTGATGTTATCCACGAAGATCAGGTAATTCTCCATCGAGGGAGTCATACGTTTACCCTTCATCACCAGCAGGAACGCCTCCGACAATAGCGCTATCAGTTCCGTGGGGCTTGGAATAGCGCATGACAACCAACGATCGAGCCACTTTGCTATACACTCTACCAGATTCTGATAGTTCCTCTCAGGCATGATATCAGCCCTTTTCAGTCTCAGCGTGTTCTCAAGAACCAGGTCTGCAACCACCTTCTGGTCCAAACCCTGACCGTCTAAAAGATAATGATATAACATCTTAATTCGTTTAATTCGTGTAATTAGTTGTCGTTAAACTCTGTCGATGATTTCCTCGGCTGTCGGATAAGAAGGCTCTTTGCCTTCCTTCTTCTTCGTTGCCTGATTGAACACCTTGATGATCTCTGAGTAGTTCGCACCGATTACGCGTCCCATGTCTCCCTGAAGCTGCAGCAGTTCCCGCTCAATAGTAGGCCCACAGTCCAAGGTCGTCTTGATAATCACCTGCTTCTGGGTCATGTTCAGATACACCTTTAACACAGGCGTGTCGTAAATCAACTTTCCTTTTACCTGAAGCTTCAACTCTCCTTTGAGTTCCCCCTTGGTGAGTTCGTTGAATCGTTCCTGCATCGTTGCCACGGGATCCGGATCATTCGCATCCACATTAATATGAATGGAATAGCTTGATTCCTTTTCGCCTTCCGACTTGTAGAAAGAGCTCTTGCCCTTCTGCTTGATCATCTTGCGATTGCTCTCCCTTGGCTCCTGCGGGTTTACCACTACCACGTCATTGGGATAAAGACTTACTCTCGCCTTGAATTTCTTCACCGGCTTTCCCTCCGGCTTCTCAACAAACATTTCTTCTGTCATCTTATTATTTATTATGTTCTTATGTACTTCTGTCTTTAAACTGTTATTCTGTTACTCTGTCTAAATCCGCAGTTCATTATGCATCGGGTTAACCTTGCCCCTGATAAAGTCCTCCATCTGGAACTGTATCCTGTCATGATGAACCATCATCCAAGCTTCACCTCCGAAAAGTTCTTCATACTTGTCTTTCAGGAGAATCTCAGTGTCGAAGTCAAAGGCATTGCTGAAGAATACCGCCTTCTGCACATACGAATTCACCATAGCCAGAGCCGTCAGCATGATGGCAGTGCCGTCATATCCAGGCTCATTCCTCAGGAACATACGGAGGATGTCCTCTGCCAGTTTCTCAGCAGCCTCCGCATTCTTCTTGCCAGCTCTGGGCTTGTGCATACGAGTCCAGTTGCTGATGTCGCAGTATTTCTGCAAATGTTTTCTGAATTCCTTCTTCATTTTTACGATTGTCTGTTAAATTTAACACCCTTTTTCTTTGCGTGGAGCAGATATTTGTAAACCGTCTTCTTCGAGATGCGCAGTCTCTTGGCAATCTCGTCCATTGTCAGACCGTCATTCCACAACTTAACCGTTCGTTGCTCCCGACGGATTTTCTGTTTTATGAGCCTGTCAACAGACTTCCGTCCATTCAGACGTCCGATGTCACTGCGGAATTCCGCATTCTTGCTCACCCGGCAGATTCTGGCCATCTTTCTGATTTTGACAACAGGGAGTCCGAACTCGTCGGCGATCTCCTCCGTCTTGGTAAAGGGATAAAGCGCCATTATCGTTGCAAACACATGCATAGTCATACGCGAATCATCATTTAAGGTTCTTGAAGTTCTTGACTATGATCCCCTGCTCGTCGGCGATCCATGTGTAGCAGATGTCGAGCACCGTATCGACGCTGGGGCAACCAGTGGTATAGGCCGTGTGGTCGCAAGTGAATATCACAAGATTCTCAGCCATCACATACTGCATGTCTCCGCGGAACCCCATCAGCTGCATCATCAGCAGGTCGAAGAGTCCCTGGCTCACCTTCTTGCGAATGGTCTCCATCTCCCGCTCTGCCTTCTTCGCCACGGGGAAGTCCATGCTCATGTCTACATCCTCCACTTTCACACCATCGACGAAGATAGATGTCATCACCAGCCTTTGTTTGGTCATGACGGTCATTCTCCCGTCTTTACCCTTTCTCAAAAATAGTTCTTTCATTTTTTATTATTTTGAACGTTATTACCGGCGTTCGGGGGTCCGGACTTTCCCCTACTTGCTGGTTTCCGGGGCCAAAATTAGAAATAAAAAAAATGATAGGTTTGTGATTTTTTGCGTTTTTCGATGGCCGCCCCCCGCACCCCCCAACATAGTCTTTTTCACCGCCTCTGCCCCCCATGACGCCACTAAAAAAGGCGCAACTTTCGTTACGCCTTGTCATTAAAGTTTTCTTGCTTTATTCTGTTCAATGATCCATTTATAGAGTTCGCTGATAATGCCTTTCATTCTTTTGAATCTTGTCTCATTACAGCCAAAAGCGTATGAACGATAAGCGAGATTGCTTATTGGAGGCAGATGCAATTCATCCACATACCAGGCCTTGACCTCCTTTCCAAGTCTTTTAGTATAGTTCTTATATCTAAGATCACCACTGACATTAGGGTTCTTCACTTGAAGCATATCAGGGATCAGCATCTCTATGTCACTGAAGAAAGCAACATAACCGCCGCTGACTCTTACCTGTTCTTTGGCATAGCGGTATGCTGCATAGTGACCGAACCAGTCGCGTCCGTTATTGGTGTCTATCTTCAACGCAGCCATCCTCAGTGCCCTGGCGAGCATCTGCTGCTTTTCTGCCGTACCAAAGTCCTGCATATCAAAGAACTTCAAATCTTTTATTACCCACGGATCCTCATGTGCAACCTCCTCTCTTTGGCCATTCTGTCTAAAACCGTCTATATACACAGTCCCATTGTCATGTATTTCAAACATCGGGCCAGCCACATGGATGTCCCCATAAATGGCAAAACCATATTTCTTGTTCTTATTATCGCTCTCCATTTTTTTATTTGCTTAAATCTATTCTTTTATTATTTTTGAAACTATTTAAAGGACCTTTGATATATGGTCGCTTAATCACCAGATTTTTGGCATTAATCCTTTTGCCGTACAGCCTTTCCATATAAACATCCTTTATTCTCTTGATGGCATCCCTTATCTCTTGGGGGCCGTCTCTCGGAAGAAGTTTCTCCAGCATATAAAGAATGGGCTTGACTTCACTCCATTCCATACAGTCTTTACAATATTGTTCTACTTCCTCAATTATTAGTCTGATCTCAGTTTTTGTTTTTTGATTCCGCAGCCGTTTCTTCTTTCTTTTAGACGGCTGCGGCTTTAGCGCTTCCAGTTCGTCTGAACTCTCAGGTGTCATAGTCACTCATTTATGTTTGGGGATAGTTATTCACTATACAAGGCAGATCCATGCCTTGCATGTCGCACTCATTCACTTGTATTATGGTTTCTGCAGATTGTTTACAATCTGTGTGCAAAGATAAATCAAATCTTTGACACCCACAAATAAATATGAACTTATTTATGGGCTTAGCCCTAAAAAAATATATCCATCCATCATTCTATATTTAAGTTTAGTTATGAGATAAACGGCTACAAAGGTAAATAAAATTCTCCACGTGCACAACGTTCCTAGCACTCTAATTTGCAACTTTTCCACAAAATATTTGGTGGTTTCAAATAAAACCCGTACTGATCGGCAACATGCAAAACTCTCTGGCCTGGCAAATCGGGCAGCTCATTCCCGATTCCCGCAAAAAGGAATTCATCCATCACACTTACATGGAGATGGTGAGCCAGCGCATCGGTCAGATACTCTGCGGATACGAGGATGCAAACGACTGCAACCAGCTTCGCAGCGACAGTGCGCTGAAGATGTCCGTGGGTCGCAAGCCGTCAGACTCAGACTTGTCCTCCCAGTCCACCGAGGACAATGTGCAGTACGTATTGGCCATGAAGCAAAAGTGCGGCATCATCGTCACCAACAACTATAAGGATTATAGGCTGCTGCTGAATGTCCGTGCCGTCAGACCTGAACGCGTAAGGGCAATTCCGCAATAGTATAAGGTATAGGCTGGAAAAGGAATTCGCACACAGGGACAGGAGTCGTGTGATTCAGCAGAAGCGTGAAGATCATAAAGACATCGCACACCGGGACAGGAGTCGTGTGATCCCGATAATAATAATCCCGAAACGTTTGACCGTTTCGGGATCTATTATTTCCTGACTGCCAACAGGGCAGCTGAGGCCATTACCGTCCAAGGCCACTGCCACCACCTATATAGTCCAACCCATCTCCTTCGTCCAACTCTTCTCCCTTGATGGTGTTCACGGTTTTGCTCACTACCATGTCGCTCCCTACCAGGATGTGGCACTTCTGTTTCAACTCGCAGACCCGCATGGCGGGCTTCATGTAGTCTCTTTTCATATTCACATTCTTTTATTATTTGATTATTACCTTTTTACCATTATATATATATATACCTTTCTGTACCGGCTGAGTCGAGAGTTTGCGCCCGTCGAGGGTGTGCCAGCCTTCTTTAAATGAAGAATGAAGAATGAAGAGTGAAGAATTGGCTACTGTTTCGATGATGCCCGTGGTCTCGCCGTCATCTCCGCCGAAGTCAATGACGAAGGAACGGACACTAGCTGCCTTGTCGCCGGCGGTGATGCCGCTGAGCTTGAAGAAGCCGCGCTGGGCACCGATGGTGGCTCCGCTCTGCGGATAGTAGAGCGTGTTGCCGTCGCCGAGGAAGAGGATGCTCTTGTCGTCAGCGGTGTAGGACTGCTTCTTGTAGGTGCCCATGAAGGTGACAGTGGCTGTGCCGTCATCGTCTGTCGAAATCTCGTCGTCGCGCAAGTCCTTGCTGAGGGTAACGCCGGTGAACACGAGGTCGGAGGGACCGAGGTTGTCGCCGATTTCCCACTTGATGAGGTACGGCTTCCCTGCCTTGATGCCGGTGGCATCCTCGAACGTGAGCGTCAGTGTGCCGTTCTCGAACGAGGCATCGCTCAGCTGCTTCACCGTGGCTCCGGCGAGGGGCGAGCCCGCAATCTCGACGTCGAAGGGCAGGCAGAGCGTGTTCCACTTGCCGTCCTTGTAGAGCGTGCGGCCGGTGAGGCTGGCGGTAACTATACCTTTATCATTTTCGTTGAGCGTTGTGGTGTTGTCGTCCTCGCCGAGGCTGACGCCAAAGTAGTAAGGCACGGTGTGCTCGTCGGTGAAGTTGAAGCTGCGTCCCTTTGCGTCGGTATAGCTGACCTCAGCGGTCCACATGACTGAGCCAGGTTCACTGGCGGTTGGCGTGATGCTTTGGGCTCTAATCTGTATATCCCCAGAGGTGATGGTCTTCACTACGCTGTTGTCCTCCAGATTGATGATCTTAAGCGTAGCCGATGCCGTATTACTGGTAGCTGCCCATGTCCACTCCGTGCCGTAGTGGTAGCTATAGCGGGCATAGAGGTTGACGTCGGCATCGGGTGTAATCTCTGCGCCGGGGGCGAGGAGCGTCTCGCCGTCCTGTTTCTCCCAGGTGGTGAGAGCCGTGGCGGGATCCTTCAGCCAGCCCTCGAACACCATGTACTCAGGCAGTAAGTACTGGCTGGGAAGGATATAACTGTGGCCCTTTGGCATGCGGATTGTTTGTGCCGTATATCCTGAGTTGCCGCCACTATATAAGTTTACCTTAATGACCTCCGTCGCCTTGTAGTTACAGACACTACAGTAGCCATTTGTGTTGTAGGTGTGGGCCTCTGTGTCGTACTTATATGCGCAGTATTTACACTGTTTATAGTGCTGCCCGTCATCGCCGCCCACGATCTGGTAGTCGTAATCACTATGCTCGCAGGGGAGTATTTCCAAGCGCTCACATTCTTCGAGCTGACATGCCGCGATGCGGTTGTCAGTACTGATGAACTTTGTATCAGAACCGTCAGCTTTCATACGCTTCACCAACAGCTGGTCACCCAGCGTGAGCGAACCCGTCTTCTTGCTGTGGTAGCTCCTGCCGATGGCATAGCGGTCAACACCACGACCATCATCTTTTTTCGCAGTGTACAGATGCACCGTGGCACCGTTGGCTATGGTGACACTGCTGCCATCCTCTTTCTCGGCTCCGCCTCCGATGGCTGCTGACGTATAATATGTATCAGTTTCACGGCCTAATTTGAAGGAACCGTATGCCGTGACGGTGGCGCCGCTCTCGATAATGACGGGAAATCCGGGAGATTCCGTACAGCCACCTATGCCAGCACCGCCCCATTTACCTGTGGCAGTCACAACGGCATTGCCGCTGATGGTGAGAGAACCTTCTCCTTTATCGCTGCCTGTTCCGATGCCGGCTCCAAAGACATCACCACCAATAGCAGTCACCTTGGCATTGCCTCGGATGATGACGGTTCCTATGGCGCATTCAGAATGATTGGCACCAATACCGGAAGCGTATTCTCCGCCTGTGGCTATCACCTCAGCATCGCCTTCGATAGTAATGTTGCCGCTATCGCCAGAGTGGCTACCACTGCCGATGCCGGCGCCAGCTTCACCGCCTGTGGCCGTCACCTTGCCGCCACTGATAGTGATGGTGCCACCAGTTTGATCTTTTATACCATCGCCACCGCCGATGCCTGCGCCAAAGTAGCCGCCTATGGCAGTGACGGTGCCGGCTTTGATGTTGATGACACAGCCATTGCCCTCGTCACCACCGCCGATGCCTGCGCCATACTTGCCGCCCTTGGCAGTGACATCACCGCCATAGATATTGGTATTCCATCCGGCACGGTTCTCGCCGCCGCCAATGCCTGCGCCATAATCGCCGCCCGTAGCCTCTACGGTGCCGCCATAGATCTTGATGGTGCAAGGGTTGTTGTTGTTCTTGCCGCCACCGATACCCGCGCCGAGATAAGCGCCTGTCGCCGTCACCTTGCCGCCGTAGATGGTAATCTCTTCCATGCCCGAACCGTCACCATAGCCGCCGCCGATGCCTGCGGCATACTTGCTGCCAGACTTACAGGTGGCCTGGATTTCACCACCGTGTATGATGAGCCGTCCAGCCTTGTAGTTCTTGTTGCCGCCGATGGCCGCCTTGTCGTGCTCGGCGATTTCTGCCACTATCTTGCCCATGTTGTCGCCTTCGCTCTGAGCGTAGATGGTGAGCGAGGCATCGGTGTTGATGCGGATGCCCTTCTTGGCCGTCAGTGTGCAGCCGTCTTTCAATACCAGCTTCACGTCGCCGAAGATGACGATGCGTTCGTCGTAAGTGAATGACTCGTTCAGTACATACGTACCACTGTACAGCCGGTCCTCCGGGTTGTTTCTGATCACGTCTGCGGTAAGCGGGGAATTCAAAGCCTGGCCATCCGTGTGCTTCGTGATGGTCTCACCGTTACTGCTCTCTGTGTAGTAGATGTAGCTCACGTAATCTGCCCATGCCCCCTGTACGACTGCGCACAGCAAGGCGAGTGATAAAAGAATCTTTTTCATTTTGCTAACAATATTTATTTTATTACGATTTTTACACCTTTATTTATATATAGTCCTTTCTGCGTCGGCTTGCCAGCGAGCTTGCGACCGTCGAGGGTGTACCAGGCTTCTTTAAGTGCAGAGTGAAGAGTGAAGAGTGAAGAATTTGCTTCCGCTTCAATGATGCCCGTCACATTGTCTTCGTCCCCCAAATCGAGTACGAAGGTGCGTGCCTGCTGTGGCAGGTCGCCTGCCGTGATGCTGCTGAGCTTGAAGTAAGCTCGCTGTGCACCGAGGCTGGCTCCGTTCTGCGGATAGTAGAGCGTGTTGTTGGCGCCGAGGAGGAGGATGGAGCGGTCGTCAGCATCATAGGACAGTTTCTTGTAAGTGCCCATGAAGGTGACGGTGGCCGTGCCGTTGTCGTCGGTCGAAATCTCGTCTTCGTACAAGTCCTTGGTGAGGGTGACGCCGTTAAAGATGAGGTCAGACGGACCGAGGTTGTTGCCGTTGCCCCACTTGATGAGATACGGTTTCCCTGCCTCGATGCTGGTGGCATCAGCGAAGGTGAGTGTCAGTGTGCCGTTGGCAAACGAGGCGTCGGTAAGCTCCTTCACGGTGGCTCCTTCAAGAGGTGAGCCCTCGCCCACAGCTACGTCGAAGGGCAGGCAGAGCGTGTTCCATTTACCGTCCTTGTAGAGCGTGCGGCCGGTGAGGGCTACCTTCGCTTCGAGACCGTTGCTTGTTTCGAGCGTCGTGGTGTTGTCCGTCTCGTTCAGTTCCACCGTGGTATAGTTCACCACCGTTTGCACATCGGTGAAGGTGTAGGTGTAACCGTTGGGCTTGTAGTTAGCTGTGGCGGTATAGACGGTATAGCCAGGGGTGGTTTCTGTGGCAGCCACAACCTCGGATGTGACGGTAGCGTATACTAACTGCGGACCACTGCCATTATTGACCGTCACAGCAACCTGGTCACTGCCGGCTCCTATCCACCACTGCCAGTTCTCCGTAAACACATAGCGGTAGCGGGCCCAGATGTTCTTACTCTCATCCACCGTGATTTCCGCGCCGGGCTGCAGTAAGGTCTCGCTGTCTGATGTCTCATAGCCTGAGGGCATGCTGCCGCCGACGAGCCATCCTGCAAACTCCATGTTGTCAACCGCTGTGCTACATTCAGGCAGCACATACGTCGCATTCTTCACCATCTTGAAGCCCGAACCCATGTAGCTGCCGCTTGCGGGAACCTGGGGTGTCAGCGTTACGGTGTTGCCGGTATTGTCGTAGCCACACTTGCTGCAACTGCCAGCGTCGCTGATGTCATGAGCCTCAGCCTCGCCAGTGTAGAGGCAGTATTTGCAATGGGCTGTGTGTGCGGTGTTGTCGTTAGAGAGTGTGTAGGTGTAGTCACCGTGCGTGCAGGGCTTGACGGTGAAATCAGTAGCATAATATTTTCCCGTAAATCTTTGGAGAGTAGTGACCCGATTGGCTGCAGCCTGTATGCCTCCATATTCCTGCGCAATGACTTGCATGTTGTCGCCAAGCGTGAGGGTGCCAGCCTTCTCTGGGGTGTTCAGGTCGGAAGGCAGGCTTCTGCCCAGCGAACCTTTCCCGATATGGGAGGTATGTCCGTTGAAATCTGATGCTGTCACCTCTCCTCCGTCAATGACGATGGTGCCACCGGCACCTTTATAGCCGCCGCCGATGCCCGCTGCACCATAAAAAGTATGTATATCGCCGTACGATTCACTTCCGTTTCCACTTGCGTAAATCTTGCCGCCATGAATGGTGATGATGCCTCCATCTCCCCCATTGCCGCCGCCGATACCTGCACCAAAGGCGTTATAAAACCAGGATAATAGGATGCATCTTGCATCGATGTCACCATCATTGATGGTAATCGTGCCGCCATTGCCGCTTTTCCCGCCGCCAATGCCTGCGCCGTCTTCTAAGCCCCTGGCCGTCACCTTGCCGCCATTGATAGTCGTTGTCCAGCCGTCGCGGTTCTCGCCGCCGCCGATGCCGGCACCATTCCTGCCGCCATTGGCTTTGATGGTGCCGCCATAGATGTTGATGGTGCCGGGGTGGTTGTTATTCTTGCCGCCACCAATGCCTGCACCATAACTCGCACCCTGGGCAGTCACCTTGCCGCTGTAGATGGTAATCTCTTTCATGCCAGAGCCGTCGCCATAGCCGCCACCGATGCCAGCAGCATACTTGCTGCCACTCTTGCAGTTAGCCTCGATCTCGCCGCCGTGGATGTAGAGTTTGCCGGCTTGATAGTTCTTGTTGCCGCCAATGGCAGCCTTGTCGTGATGCGTCTCTATGGCAACGAGTTTGCCCATCGTTCCCACCGTCTCGCTCTGGGCGTAGATGGAGAGCGTGGCATCGGTATTGATGCGGATGCCCTGCTCTGCCGTCAGCGTACAGCCGTCTTTCAATATCAGGTGCACGTCACCGCTGATGACGATGCGCTCGCCGTAGGAGAACGTTGAGTTCAACACATACCAGCCAGTGACGAGGTTGTCCTCAGAGCTGTTTTCCAGCAGCGTGCTCGTGAGCACGGTAAAGTCCGTGGCTGTGCCATTGAATTTGTTTAAGCTGGCATGATTGCCAACATCAACTGCCTTGTAGTAGATGTAGTTCACGCCCTCTGCCCATGCTCCCTGTGCGACCATGCACAGCAGGGCGATTGTCATCAGTATCTTCTTCATATTCTATTTGATTACTATTTTCTTACCATTATTTATATATATGCCTTTCTGTGCTGGCTTGCCGCTGAGACGACGACCGTCAAGGGTGTACCATGTGTCGGAGTTGAGAGTTGACAGTTGAGAGTTGACAGTTAGATTGCCAATGCCCGTTGCCTCTTCCCCGTCGCCGAAGTCAAGCACGAAGGAACGGACACCAGCTGCCTTGTCGCCGGCGGTGATGCCGCTGAGCTTGAAGTAAGCTCGCTGTGCACCGAGGCTGGCTCCGCTCTGCGGATAGTAGAGCGTGTTGTTGGCACCGAGGAGGAGGATGGAGCGGTCTTCAGCATCATAGGACAGTTTCTTGTAAGTGCCCATGAAGGTGACGGACCTCTCGTTGCCGAGGTCGCACGCTACGTCGTTCGTGCCGTTCTTGATAGTCACGTTGCTGAATACGAGTTCGGACTCCGTCAGGTTCGCACCCGTGTTGTTCCACTTGATGAGGTAGGGCTTGCCCGCCTCCAGTTTGGTGACGGCTCCGCTGGCGGTGAAGTTGAGGGTTAGGGTTCCAGCCTCAAACGATGCGCCCGTGAGTGTCCGCACGTCCACGCCGTCGCCGTCAAGTGGGCTACCGCTGATGGTCACGTCGAAGGGCAGACACAGCGTGTTCCACTTGCCGTCCTTGTAGAGCGTGCGGCCGTGGAGTGCCAGGGTGACGGTAGTGTTTAGCGCGGGGGTACGGCTGACGGCGGTGAGAGCCTGGGTGCGGGCGGCCATGAGGGAGAGGAAGTGGCTGTTGTCAGCATCGTCGCGCAGAGCGGGTCCTACGGTGGCGTCTACGGTTGCTTCGTTGGAGCCGACAGCGCAGTGAGCATTATCGAGCGTATTGACGCTGCCGTCCTTGCCCTGAATGGCGGTGTCGGTGAAGTAACTGGTTTTGATGATGCCGTCGTCGTAGTTGTCGCCTACGATGGCCCCGACATGACGCGAGCCGCCGAGGCTGGTGCCAAGGTAGATGCAGTCGCTGATGGTGCCATCACCGTTGAGGCCTGCGATGCCACCAGCATAGAGCAAGGTGCCGTCGGCGTTGGTGATGGAGGCGGCGCTGGTGCAGCCGGTGATGGTGCCCCTGGAGCCGTTATAGCCTGCGATGCCACCGTGATTATGTACCCAGCTCATAACATTGTGGACAGTGACGGTGCTGAGGGCGTGGCAGTTAGCTACTGTGCCGCCAGGATTGAAGCCCACGATGGCACCAGTTGATCCGTAGCCGGTGATAGTGGCATCGGCGAGGATGACGTTCTTTACTTCGGCAGGCCGGCAGATTAGGCCGAAGAGAGCCTGATACTCGTCATCATAGCCGTCCTTATAGATGCGGATGCCGCTGATGACGTGGTTTTGACCGTCGAAGGTGCCTTTGAAACAGCGGTCGCTGCCATTGTGGCAGCCGATGGCCTCGTAATTGCTATCGGTGGAGCCGAGACCAGCGTAGTTGTAGGTGATGTCGGCAGTCACCTTGAACCAGGTGGCATCGTAGGTGATGCCCTCGTTCACGCGCTTGGCCAGCAGGTCCAGTTCGTCCTTGTGGCTGATGAGATAGGGCGTGCTCTCGCTGCCGTTACCGGTCCAGGACTTGCACTCCACCCGGCTGGCATAGTGGTCCAAGGCCGTCTTGTAGGCATCGACGCTTCCGGCAGGCACGACGATGCGCAGGTCGGAGGAAGTGCCGTAGAAAAGTGGAGTTCCTATTGTGGCAGGGGGCGTGTCACCCTCGAAGGTGACGGACGACAACGCGCTACAGCCATCGAAGGCCTCGGTGCCGATGGAGGTAACGCTGGAGGGGATGGTGACAGCCGTGAGCTGGGTGAAGCCTTGGAAGAGTTGGGCACCGATGGTGGTCACGCCCTGTCCGAAGGTGACAGCCGCCACGTTGGTGCAACCCGCAAAGACACTGCCGTTGCCGACGTTGGCATTGATGACCAGCGAGCGCAGCCCCGTGCAGCCCTTGAAGGCATCGGTACTGATGCTGCTGACGGTGGCAGGGATGGTGAGCGTCGTCAGCCCCGTGCAGCCCTCGAAGGCGCTGGGGCCGATGACCGTGACGCTGGGGAAGCTGACGGCGGTCAGTCCTGTCTTGTCCTTAAAGGCATTAGCGGCGATGGTCTTCACCGGATAGGTGCCATTGGCATCGGTATAAGTGGCGGGAATCATCAGTACGCCGGTGGGGTTCTCCTCTATAGTGCCCGTGACGGCAGCTACGCCCTGGTTGACCGAATAGGTCAGCGAGCCACCACCCACCAGGTCTTGGACGAAGGTAACGTTGGCATCGGGGAACTTCGCCTCCCATGCTGCCTTGTCGAACACATGGAAGCGGGTGGACTTGCCGGGGGCGAAATCATCGTCATTGCTCCACCAATACATTGTGGCCGGGTCGGCAGAGCAATAGACGTCCTCCATTTGTTCGCAACAATATTCAAAGAACCCGCCCATACTGACGACGCCAGCGGGGATGTACAGACTCTTCAGGGCTTGACAACCGGTAAACGAATAGAATGGTATGGAGGTAATGGCACTGCCAAAGGTGACCTCCTTCAACTGCCGGCACCATGAGAAGATGGTCTCACCCAACGTCGTCACGCTGTTGGGCAGGGTGACGCTCTTCAAACCGCAGTTGTAAAAAGCATAGCCATCGATGAAGGTCAGATGGCTGTCGACAGCGAAATTGATGGTCTCCAGCTTGGAGCAGTTGTTAAATGCAGAATTTCCAATGGATTGCACTCCGTTTCCCAGCGTGATGGTCTCAAGGTTCTTACATTCTGAGAAGCAGCTCCAGGGTATGTCCGTCACTCTATCGCCTATAGTGACTGACACCAGATTTTTGCAACCATAGAATGCGCCATAGTCGATGGTGGTCACATGGTTAGGAATGGTGATGCTTGTCAGGCCACCCAAACTGAAGAAGGCACGTTGGCCGATGGCCGTCACGCTGCTGGGGATGACGGTCGTATTGCAGGCTCTCACCAGCGTGTTGGTGCTGGTCTCGATGATGGCGTTGCAGCCCTCGCGGCTGTCATACACCGTGTTGTCGTCAGCCACGGTGATGGTCTTTAGGGCATCGGAATGAAGAAAAAGGTATTCACCGACAGATGTCACGCTGGCTGGGATGGACACCGACTCCAGTTTCTCGCAGTTGCCGAAAGCATCGTTTTCGATGGTGGTCACGCCCTCGGAGATGGTGACGGAGGTGATGTTTTCGCACCATGCGAAAGCTCCATATCCGATGGTTGTCACGTTGTAGGTCTTGCCGTCATACGTGACGGTGGAGGGAATGGTCAGTGCGCCTGCCATGGTCTCATCGGCTGCGCCAGTCACACTCACGTTGCTGGGATTGTTGCTGTCGGTGATGTATTTCAGACCGTCCACAGTGAATTTCTCTGCCCATGCCCCCTGTGCGAGTGTGCAGAGCAGGGCGATTGTCATCAGTATCTTCTTCATTGACTTGTACTTAGTTTGTTTTTTCTATATCCTCTTTATAAAAAGAAACCAATTATAATTTAGTTGCAAAATTACGAAGAATAATCCAAGCCGCCAAACAATCTGACTTTTTTTTACCTGAATAATTCATAAGGACATAAAAAAAGAAGCATTATTCTTTGCCATGTCGACAAAAATTAGTACCTTTAAGTGCTTTATTTACAAGGTACATATTTTTTTGGTTCTACTGGATTTAGTGTGAGTTAACATTTCCATTCGTTAAAGTGTTTAACAGTTGAGTATGCATACAAACCAAATATTCTTCGTACCTTTGCATCCGTATGGCAAAGAGTACAGACGAGA
>JAFVGS010000029.1 GCA_017474845.1 Prevotella sp. | reverse complement strand
TCCGATCTCCTCGTAGGGGAGGTTCTCGAGCCAGAGCAGGACGATCGCGCGGTCGAAGGGCTGCAGCTTGGAGATGCGCTTGTGGAGCATGTCCACCTGGCGCGTGTCCTCGTCGCGGTCTTCAAAGAGGTTGATGTCCATTGTCAGCCGGACTTCGGATGAGCGCCGCCGTTTCTTCCTGTCGATCGAGATACAGGTGTTCAGGGCGACGCGATAGATCCACGTCTTGATGTCACTGCGATGCTCGAAGCTCTCGAAGCCCTTCCAAAGATTGACTAGTACCTCCTGGAACAGGTCGTTCACCTCGTCGGCATCCTGCGAGAACATGTAGCACACGGTGTAGATGGTGCTCTTTTGTTCCGCTACGGTTTGCGCAAACTGTCGTTCTAATTCTTTCATTGTCTCATCTGTTTTTTAGAATCTTTGCCCATTTGACGCAGCAAAGTTACAAAAAACTACAGAAAAAACAAAAAACTTTTTGCATTACCTCACAAGGGGTCAGACCCTTTGTGAGAGAAATATTTTTACAAACTTGTGGTGTTGAAAGAAAAATGAAGGGGAAAAGGCTGTAAAGTCGAAGTTTCATTAGCCCAAAGTCCGAGTTTCGTTAGCCCAAAGTTGGAGTTTCCTTAGCCAGAGAATTGAGTGGTGCAACTGGCTGAATATCAGGGTAATAGGAATTGTTGAACGCAATTGTTTAGATTACGAATTTTCTTGACAAACGATTCTTGATTATCACTTCTTTGAGGCTTTATTGTGACAATTGGGACAATTAGACAACTGTTTTTTTACACGTTCCTGGCGCCGTGTGGAGGGGAAATGAAGTAAGAAAGATAGTAGAAAAGAATAAGTAAGTAATCATATTTATCATAATATTTATCATCAATATCTTATTTCACATCATCATCCCCCTACTCTCCTTCTTTGGTGCGAAAAAATGAATTGTCTTTTGTCCCAATTGTCACGCGGTTGGAAAATTATTCGTATCTTTGCACCCAAGATGGAGAAAATAAGATTTGACGTAGTCGGGCTGTACCACTGGGATGTGCGCGACCGCTGGAAGGAATATGCTACTGAGGCCGTGGGCAGGGAATTGGTGCTCCAGCCCCAGCCGGAGAACGTGAAAGACCCGTTTGCCGTGCGTGCCCGCGAGGGAAGCCTGCATGTGGGCTATGTGGCCGTGACAGACCTCGATGCGGTCTATCAGGCTCTGAAAGGCTCAGGGAGGCAACGTTTGAAAGGCGTAGTGGTAAAGAGCAATCCCGAGCCGCCCGTGCTCACCGTAGAGGCCGAGGTGGAGGCGATAGACTGGACGTTTGAACCCTTCGACGACAGCATATACGACGGCTGGCACTACGACGGGCTGCCGCTGATGCCGAAGAAACTGGAGCAGCTGAAAGACCTAACGGAGGATCTGATAGAAGCACTGGAGGGCACCCTCGCAAAACGCGAGGGTGGCGTCGCGAATCGCGACGGTGGTTTGGAAACCAGTACCCTGAATCGGCGTTGTGGTTTGCAGGATGAGGTAACGAATCGTGACGCCATCACGGGAATGACGGAGCGGCTGTTGGAAACGAACCTCTACGATGTAAGCCGAGAAATGACCCGCGCCCGATACCGGATAGAAAGGCTGCTGTCAGCCCAGGAAGAGCCTGCGCTCAAAGCCCTTGCCGACCGACTGCGCCATCAGAAGGGCATGCAGATGAATCACGACAGCCGCGACCAGGTGGCCCGATACCTCTTTGTCGAACTGCCTCAGGAACTACTGCGGAAAGGATTCCTAAAGAGCCACTACACGTATGACAACCGCCTTGACGAACTGGAACGGCAGCTCGTCAGCTTCCCCTATCAGCTCTACGACAAGTTCCTGAACGACCCCGTGGACTTCCTGCGCGAGGTGTATTACCATCACGTACCGAGAAAGTTCCTTTTCCCGCTCTTGTCGGGCATCGTGCTGATGATCCTGAAAGGCCGCGTCAAGATAGAGCGCTGGGGGCGTGAGGGCGATACGGAGCCAATCAGCCAGATAGAGAACCTATTGAAGCCCAAGAGCCCGACGGACGGCGAAACAAGCGACGAGACTAACGCAGAGACCGACCGCGAGGCGAAGATGAAGCAGGGGCTCAAGACGCTTTTGGAGAAGACAGACGCGCGCGGGAACCTTATTATTAATCAGAAGAACCTGTGGGCAGCCATCATGTGCGTACTCGTGTTTGAATACCATCTGACCGACATAGACATGAAGGCCTTCTGCCGCAAGATGGACGAATGGGGATTCGGCAAAACGAGCGGCTATACGAACTACTGCGACTACGCCAGCATCGCCAAAGACTCCGACTATGCCACCAGAGGCTTTCCTGACTGGCGCGGCAATGGCACCAAACACCAGCGAATGGTCGCTGCCGTCATTGAACTGAGGGAAATTTTGCGCCCAGTAATCGGACGGAAGTGAGCTCAAATCTGAGCCTACATTCCAACGAAAACATTCCAATGTCGTTCCAACGTTCCAACACGCGTTCCAACGGCCTTCCTCACCCTTGCACATATAAAAAAGTATATCTACCTTTGCACCCGTAGACGACTTTTTTAGATTTATGCAAAGATTCATTTTTTCATTCAGCCACTCCATCAAGACTCCCACTCAGATGCAGCTCTGCTCGCCTGAGCTCCTGAACGCTGCGATGGACGACCCGCAAGTGTGTAACGCCTGCCAAGAGATTGCCCGGCATCTCGCGGAGGTAAAAGAAGGTACGCTCACACGCGAGGCCTTCGAATCTCTCAAGAGTCAGATCAAGGCTGACAACCTGCCCGTGGTGTGCTTCCACGCCACCTTCTCCGACGGCTACCGCCACAATCAGTCGGCTGTGCCCAGCGGACTCTCCATCTATGATGTTGACCACCTCAGCATCGATCCTCGCGCGTACTACTTTAATAAGGTGGCCGGTCGCGAGGCCGAACTCGACATCTGCCTGGCTCACATCTCACCCAGCGGCGAGGGCATCCGCCTGGTGTTTGTGATGCCTCAGGGCATGTCGTTGGCAGAGGCTCAGCAGTGGATGGCCCAGCAGTTGGGCGACGAATCCTACGACGGCTGCGTGAAGGATATGGCCCGCTGCTCGTTTGTGGTCTGCCGCGACTACGTGCTCTACTACGACGAAGAAGAGTTGTTTGCTGAGCGCGAGGTCAGCGTGCCCGAGAACCCCGTGACAATTGGGACAAAGGACAATGCGTTTTCTGCGCCCATCCTGCCGCCTGCGGCCGATGAAACCGTCAATTTCGAGGACAACTTCAACGGCATCCGCTATCCTCAGATTGTCCGTGCGATGGAGGAACTGCTGGGTGGTGTGCCTGCTCAGGGTGCCCGCAACAACTTCATCTTCGCGATGGCCTGCCATCTGCGCTACGTCTGCAACGACGATCCGCGATGGATTGCCCAGGTGCTGCCCCGCTATGGTGAGGAGGAAGTGAAGTTTCAGTCAACGGTGCGTTCTGCCTGCAATCGTCCGCAGACCAAGACGGTGCCCGACCTCGTGAATCGAGTTTTGGATTCGGCTCGCAAGCAGCAGCAGGTGGATGAACTGGTTCAGCAGAGCGGCATCCATGCCTCCCAGCCGCCCATGATGCCTCAACGCCTCACTAAGTTCCTCCGCTTCATCACCAAGAATGTGCCTGAGCATCTGCGCCCGGCCGTAGCGATGGGTGTCTTTCCCTCGCTGGGAGCCCATTGCAAGGGCGTGAAGTTCCGCTACAACGACAATGCCGTCGTGGAGCCTACCTTCATGAACGTCCTGGTGGCAGAGATGTCGAGCGGCAAATCATGCGTCAACGAGCCTATCAACGCCATTATGGCCGACATTAAGGAGCGCGACGCCAAGAACCGCAAGCTGATGCAGGAGTACAAGGAGCAGTACGACACGTGCCCCTCCGACGAGCAGAAACCCGAGCGTCCCAAGGGATTGGCGGTGCAGTGGGTGAAGTCGGACATGACGCCTGCGGCCTTCGTCCAGCTGATGGCCGATGCTGGCGGTAAGTTCCTCTATTCGCGCCTCGATGAAATCGGGCTTTTGAACCAGTTGAAGACCAACGGCAAGGGCAACAACGTGACTGAGATCCTGCGTCTGGCCTACGACTGCGGCGAATACGGTCAGGAGCGTGTAGGCACTAAGTCGGTGTGTGAAGACGTGGAGGTGCGCTGGAACTGGAATGCCTCGACCACTCCGGGCAAGTGCCGCAAGTTCTTCTCAGACTCCATGCTCGACGGCACCCTCTCGCGCATCTCGTTCTGCACCATCTACACCGACGATGACCGCATGCCCGTCTATGGCATCTACGACGAGAAGTTCCAGAAGCAGGCACAGGAGTTCGTGGGCGCCCTGAACGACGCCAAAGGCTTGATCATGTGCAAGAAAGCCAATGCGCTGGCAGCCGCGATGATTGAGGAGAATCGGCAGTACTCAGCCCTCGCCGACGATGACACCTATCGCGAACTGTCCTATCGTGCCACCCTCTCGGCCTTCAAGCGCGGTATGGTGCTCTATATCCTCAACGGCCAGAAGTGGTCAAAGGAGATTGAGGAGTTCGTGCGCTGGTCGTTCCACTATGATATGTGGTGTAAGATGTGGATTTTCGGTGAGAAGATGCGCCGTGCGATGGATCTCGACAAGGCCGTGATGGTGCCCGGACGTCCCAACCTGATGACGCTGCTCAACGACGTCTTCACTCTCGACGACCTCAACACCGTCCGTCGCGCCCAGGGCATGAAGGGCGACGGTTCTGCCCTCGCCCGCAAATGGGTTCAGCGCGGCTACTGCACCTACGATCCCGCCACCCAGCAGTACACCAAGAGCCCGCAGTTCCTCGCCAAGCACCAGAAGCAGTCTGCCGCATAAACACATTGAGGGGGGGTAACAAATCGTTACCCCCCTTATTGTTTCCTATCCCGATCGGGCTAAAACTTAGGAAATGCCCGTGACAACAAAGCGGGCACCCGCGGTGAATTCCGTGTCAAGTACGATGTTGTAGCCCATCGAGATAGCGAGGCGACGGGCCAGAGGCAGACCGATGCCAAGGCTATGCTCGTCGGCTGACAGACGGACAAAGGGGTCGAAGATACGCTCAGCATCTTCTGCGGGAATCGTAGGGCCTTCGTTGGTGACGGAGATGGCGTATGTGCCGTCGGTATCGGGGTAGCAACTCACCAGCACGGTACCTCCCGTGGCATATTTGTCTGCATTGCCAACCAGGCAGTTCAGCAGTGCCTGCAGTAGCGGGCTGGTATTGACTACGACATCATCAGGCACGTCGGTGTGGAACTCGGTGGCCAGCACGCGAGCCTTTTCAGCATGAATCGGCGAGACCTCACGATGCAGATCAAAGCTGCTTAGAATGGAGCGCACCACTTCATTCAGTCCGATCCGGTCGTTCTTAGGCGTTGGAATATCGTCGCCATAGAGACTGAACAGGATAAGCTTGTGGGTGGAGGTGGCCACGTGGTAGGCATTGCGGCATACTTCAGAGCGCAGTTGCATATATTCGTCGTGCGGAATCTGGCCGTTGGCATCGATAATGACCTCAGCCGTGCCGATCAAGGTGAGCAGCGGCGAGCGGAGGGCATCCAGGCAGATTTGCTTCTCCTCGTCGGTGATACCCGCTGTCCCTCGGGCGTAAGAATCAAGCACAGGATCCATCAGCGACTCGATACTGCGTGCGGCATCGAGGATGTCCTGGTATCGCTTGCTCCGCTCTTCCGGCTTCAGGAGGAAGTTCGGATTGTTGAATATGCGCGCATAGCCCATCAATACGCTGACGGGCGACTTGAGTTTCTCCTGAATCGTGGTGACAAAAGCACGGCGGATGGCCTGTACGGCCTCGGTACTTCTGCGGGCCTCTTGCAGCTGAAGGAACTGCTCTTTCAGCCGGCGGTTCTTATTATGGCGATAGACCAGCATGCCCGCGAGCAGGGCGATGATAGCCAGAGCCATCAGCCCGACTATTACCAGCTGTATGCGTCGTATCTCAGCCTTATCATGCTCTGCCTGAAGCTGGTCGATGTCGTGCGCCATGTCTATCATGTGCAGTTCCAATGCTTCTCGCTCACCGATAAGAATGAGGCTGTCCTTCAGTTCGGAGGCTCGGAAGGCACGCTGCCAGTCGCCCATCTGCTCATAGACATTGATGCGCAGCTCGGTGGCCGTCAACGGCACGTCGATGGAATCACACCAGGCGAGGGCACACTGATAGTCTTTCTGTATGAGGCAATGGCACACCATCACCTGCTCGAGGTTGGCTGCATTGAACTGTTCTGGCAGATTCTGGCGAATGCTGTCATACTTGGCGAAATAGTGTCCGAAGGCCTCACGGTCGCCCATCTTATTGGCGATGATGCAGCGATAGTCCAGCACGCCACTCTCGTACATCGGGTTCTGTAGCATCTGCTGGGGCAGGCTGTCAAGACAGGCCATCGCCTCTGCGGGACGCTTGAAACTGAGCGTCTGCGCCAAGGAAAGGTAGATATTGAATACTGACACAGGATCCTTCTCGGCATTGATGCCCTGCAGCGCACGACGGAAATACTTCTCGCCCATCTCCGTCTGGTTGCGGCCGTTATAGAAAAAGCCCAATGACATGTTGGCGATATAGAGATAGTGCTCATGATGACGCTCCTTGATGTCATCGGTAATAAGTTCTATCTCGTTGAAGGCACGATGGAAGTACCTGTGGTTCACATCATAGATAACACGGTTCATCCACGTGCGATAGTATTTATCCCAGTCCTTGCGCCCCTCCAGATAGTCCATGAATGCTTCGTGAGCTTCGTAGAAGTCTGAATCGCTGCCACTGACCTGCGTCTCATAGAGACGCTGAACCATAGCCTGCTCTTGTTCCTGGGGTTGCTGCTTCTCCTGGTCGGCAGGCTTCTGACGGGCAGTGAGCGTTACACTTACCATCAACAGGGCTACTATAGCAAATATCTTTTTCATTCCTATATATGATTTCATTTTGAGTCTATCGTCAAGTCTCTTGCCTGTCTCTGGATTCATAGACGGAAAAAGCGATGCAAAGATAACAAAAAAACTGGAATATGCTACCCCAAAGAAGCCTTTACCATCAGAATTTGCAAATTCTGAGACTGTATTTGCAAATTCTGAGAGTCGTCAGATGGAAAAAACCATTGCCGATGGTTTGAGGGGTTACTTCGCTGTGTTACGCATCCACGTCGAGACCGTCTGGCCCATGCGCTGCTTGAAGGCTACGGCAAAAGTGCTATAACTCCTGAAACCGCACTCCTGGGCCAGTTGCTGAGCGGTGAAGGAACGATTGGTGGCGACAGCATCACGATAGAGTCGGACAAAGTGCTGGATGCGCAGGCCGTTGATATAGGCATTGTAGGTCGTGTCATGCTGCGTGAAGTGCTGGCTGAGATAATAGCGGTTGGTTCCGATGGCCTTGCTGAGCTGACTGAGCGTGATGTCTTGGCGCAAGTAGAGCTGTCCTCCCTCGCAATAGTGCTCCAGCAACTGTCCGATGTTGTCAGGAATGGTGGCTTGGGGCGCACTGGATTGTAAGGCCATCACCTCCTCCAGGCCCGTCGCCTCAGTGATATCATCACTGTCGTCATTGTTCTTCAGCGTCTGCAACGTCTCCACTCGCCAGAGCAGGATAGCGATAAAAAAGTAGTCGAACACCTGAACGGCATACTCGAAGGTCATGCCATTACTGGAGTATATGTAGAAACTAAGAACCAGTAGACAGGTGGCCAGCACCATAAAGCTCTGCCACACCTCTTTGTTCTCCAGGTCAGCATAGTTGTTACGAAGCCACAGGCTATACTGCCTGACTGCAAAGGCCATATATATGAACATTACAACGGTCATCAACATGAAATAGCATTGTATCCAGGGCAAAAGGGCTATGTCATTACGATAAGCAGTCGCTGCAAATAAGGCTGCAACTGGCAACGAGGCTAAGATGAAGGGCCAGAGCGGGCGACGACGGTCTTGCAACATCGCCTGAAGCATACCCATGATAAGGGGTATCAGCACCATACAGTCGAGGGCAGCTGCCACGATGATACACATCAGGGAATCGCCAAAGTGATGGCCGTACTTTACTAAAATATACCACGACATATGGCTCACCACAATAACCACAAAGAAAACAGCCACCCAGCGACGCAGCCGCAGAGGTGGCGTGACTTCAGGCGCAATAGCATTGCTACGACGGAACAACAAATAGATGCAGGCAATGAGCGCAAATACCATTGACCCGCCAAAGACCATTATGTAAAGTGAATCTGAAAAGACTTGCTGTTGGTCGTACATATTAATATATTAGTCCTATGCTTCTAATAAAACTACTGCAAAAGTACAACTTTTCCGTCGATAAAACAAATATTTCTATGAGAAAATTGTTATTTACTGACACTAAAATGCAATACTCCGAATGAAATTTCAAATACTCCAAAAGTATTTCCGCTTACTCCGATAGTATTGCCACAATTACTTAGGCTGTAGCTTCCTGTTGCAACTGAAGACACCTTTTCCATCGAAACATTGTGCTCATGCCGTGCACAGAAGGGTTAAATATTCATGTCTCATTAACAAAAAGAGCACCGCAGGAGATATGCGGCGCTCTTATAATAATAATGTACGTGCGATTAGTCTGCCTGAAAGCCTTGACTAAAATGCACCTTTTAGTCAGCGAGCTTGGCCTTGATCATCTCGCGGTTGAGGCGAGCGATGTTGGCGATCTGTCCGATCTCCTCGTAGGGGAGGTTCTCGAGCCAGAGCAGGACGATCGCGCGGTCGAAGGGCTGCAGCTTGGAGATGCGCTTGTGGAGCATGTCCACCTGGCGCGTGTCCTCGTCGCGGTCTTCAAAGAGGTTGA
>JAFVGS010000028.1 GCA_017474845.1 Prevotella sp. | reverse complement strand
CTGACATCCTTTGAAAATCCTCCAAGACTCTCAGACTTTTTCCAAGAATCCTGGAGATTCCTCCGACATCTCTAAGAATCTCTACAACTTTTTCGGAGTATCTTATAGAATCTCACAAGACGGGGTTTACTGATGGCTTACGCTATAATTTGGAGGAATAGGACACAGATCCTGACCCCTCTGTGTCTAAAAAGGAACATCGTCAATAGGTGGATCAATAGGTGGCATTATGATTTCTATATGAGAATCATCAGGAATAGATGGCGATATGGTTTCTATAAAAAACCTGCCGAATTCTTCTTCATAAAAAATGTTATCGTGATATTGCGAGCTATTTTGCTCTATATCTTTTAACCCTGTATTTTCAAGTACGTTTGACCTTGAAAACTTGTTTGCATCTTCTATTTGTAAACTATCATGCAAAATCGCATTTAAGAGTAGGTCAGTGCATGAAATTTGGTGTTCTAAGTCTTTGATATCTTCTTTTGTCGCATACTTTTGACACAATGTCAATTCAGGAATATGTAAAGCCTGTTTACCTGCATCCAGAGTCAATTCTGTAATTTTCCGAGAATTATCTATATAGCGTAATAGCTGATTCATATAAGCAGTAGTCGGTAAGTTCTCTCGGTTTTCCAGCCAAGCAAAATATGGAGAAAATACGTCAGGTTCAATTTCTGCCTCTTCAATAAGTTCAAGATAGTTGTCCTTGTCATAAGGATTATCAGAAACTAATTGTGCTTTACAAGCATCGATATTCCAAGACAGGCAATTAAGAGCACCGCCATCCCTTACCGCCTCTGTTGCGGATATACCCACCACTTTCGCATCTGGAAGGACCTTCTGAATCTGATCGATGGCCATCTCGTCTTCTGGAATGCCTAATTGGGGAACTATAACCAGATTGCCAATTTGCAGATAGTTGACGTAACACCAATTATCTTTGTGTTTCATTTTGACAGGATAGTGAAGCGGTATCACTTCAAACTTCTGTTCAAGAATGGCTTTAAATTGATGATAATAATCAGAATCGAAATCATCGTAGTTTGTGAGCAATACCTTGTTATCGCCCAAATAATGGATAATGCCGTCACTATGACCATATTTCTCACTTTTGTCCCAGGGCAGGAACAAGAAGTCACACTCAAAAGCAAATCGAAGATACTCTTCTATAACTTCACGACTGTATGCACTATTTTCATGGAAGACCTTCTCGGTCATGACAATGGTATCGCCGCATTTGACTACATTTCCTCCGTCAATTTTCAGGTACAAATACTTAATATCGACCTTATGCATCACTCTAGGGAACAATGAGGCCAACATCTTGGTGTTGGTGATGTATTTCTTTGTTTTCTGCAGATAATCTGGATTATATTCGTAAAAGACCATTTTGTCAGGTGCTATCTGTATGGGCATGAAATCCCTGCACCAAATATCGTTGGTACAGTTCAGTAAGGCTGTATCCACATTATTTTCGCGAAGAACTTTTTGGAGTTCACTCCAAAGCTTCGGACACGTCTCGGGTAGCAAAGACGAGAAATATACTTTATTGGTTTGATTATCAGTAATCATGGGCTTATTTGTTTTCTTTCCAGATATATCTCCATTTTTTATTATCACCCATATTTATTCGTATGTCACTTGTGACTTCAGATACATCTATCCAATTAGCATTTGGCTCCCAATTAATTGAGAATCCAGAATCTCCCCAAATAGACAGACCTTCAAAAAGGTATTCATAAATATAGGTTGATCTTTCATCTTTTTCACAATCATAATGCCCTTTTCTGTAGATTTTCTGAATCTCACCATTTTCCTCGATGGCAAATGCACGGATAAGTGCAGATGCGCGATAATTCGGTTTCTCGAATGTTATGTCCACACCTGATGAATGAAGATATAATGAACCTATCTTAAGATAATGGGTATCTACTCCTATTGGAAGATTGGGATTATTAGGAACGTTCGTGTAATAATGACTATTAATACGATGATAAACTTTTTCGTCATTATTTTCATCATGCTTATTTAGTTCATTATAATAATAGAACTCCACCTCTCTTATATAAATACGGCGATCGACATTCTCACTAATTACATGAATATACCCACCATAAAGAAAAAACTTTGCCAGCTCTTTAAATTGATCTTCTAATGATGCTTTTGGATCAAAATCTTCTAAAGCGGCTTTTAATGATATGCCTTTTTTGTATTGTACCATAATTATTTTAGAATTACTAATTGAATTATAATAGATCGAAGAAGAACAACACAGCGGCATATTTTGGATTGATGCCACTGGCGGTTCCAATTCTCATATTATTGTTGTTTCTCACTGCGCCATCGGGGCTGATAGTACCAAGACGCATATTGTTGTTGTCGCGAACGACGCCATCAGAACTAACAGTTCCCAGTCGCATGTTATTATTGTTTCTGATAGTGCCATCCTTCTCGATAGTGCCAACTCTACGATTGTTATTATCTCTGATGGCGCCATCATCGAATATCTTACCAAGCTTCATATTATTGGCATTGCGAACTGTGCCGTCTGACTCTACCGTGCCAAGCAGCCTGTTGTTATTGTCGCGGAATGATTGGGCATCAGCCATATTTCCCACGAACAAAACCATTAATAATGTAATAATCACGTTGTACTTCATGTTGCAAATTTAATAAGAATTTCTCAAACTACAAAATTTAAAAGGGCAAACTTGAATCCTTTACTTCATTCTCCTCAATCAAAAGAATCTCGTCAATATTTATCTTACTTTCTGACTTATAGTTATAATCTGGCCATTCCTCGTTACCACAGTTCATTTTCATGTCTATGATATTGTTCCAAATAGAGAACCATGGAATAGTGCCACTGGGATCTAGACAATAAAGACGGAGGATGTTCTCACAAATAGTATATCCGATAGCAACAACAGCATGTCCAACGGAGATGTTTGGCAGTGAGTATCTAAACAGAACTGGCAATCCGGCATCCAAATGTTCCTTTATTTTTGAACGCAGAATTTTTGTCTCTTCCTCTTTCTTTTCGTTATCAAAAACATCATATATTTTTATATGTATTTGGTTGTCGAAAACTCTCAAAAGTTTTTCACGCAGTTCACTAAAACTAGTGCCTTTGGGATAGAGCCCTTTAATTGGGTAAAGGATTTGTTTCTTCAACCGCTTGACGTATGGAGGATCATTACTGCATGTTTCGAATATCAGGTCTTCCCTATTGATTCTTTTATGTAGTATAAGTAGCATCAAGAGGCTATACACACCACAAGCTCCATCAAGTTGGCCCTGTCTCAAGAATACGGCTGTAGGATATCCCATACGGCCCTCTGCACATAGTTTACCAATATTAAAGGCCAAATTATCAATAAATTTGATTTGAAACATATGAATACTAAATTTTGATTAATAATTAATTAAGTTCAAGCTATAAAAAGGATTTGGATTTTGCAAGCTTTTGAGCGACTTTTTTGTTTGCGAGACGGATTTTTAACATAAGTCTACCTTCAAATATGGTATTTCTAATGGTCTCGCTAGTTCAAAAAGCAACGTATACTATTCCTCCGTTACCTTAGAATGAAGTAAAATGAACGTCTTGACAGGTCAAGTTTTGAGGGACTTTGCTCGATTTGTCGCTTTGGAGGGCGCTTGTCGCTACAAGTTGGAGAAATATAAGCGAGAAAGTTTGCAATGGGCCGAAATATGGCGTAACTTTGCATCAGATTCATACATAAGTTAGTTATAGTTAGTTTTTTCATAAGTTTGGTTTTGTTATTGGGTTATTTGATTAGTTAGTGATTGCTTAGGGCTCGCAGAGATGCGGGCCCTAAACATTGTACAAACTGTAGACAAGTAGACAGGTAGACAAGTAGACAAAAGTTGAAAATGAAAGGATAAGAAAAACTATAATAATATATAATATTAATATATAATATGTATATTATATATTAATATTATTATCTATTGTTGTCTATTTTTGATTATTTAAAATAACTTTTTGTCTACTTGTCTACCTGTCTACTTGTCTACATAGTGTTGAGTTTAGGCTAAGTAAAGTCTAAGTTTACAAGCAGTAAAGTCGGAGTTTAGGCTAAGTAAAGTCAGAGGCGTGAGAAAATCAGGAAAAGACATTGCATTTTATGAAAACAAAAATCCAAATAAATTTGGTTATCTCCCTAATATTTTGTACCTTTGCAAACAAGATTCAAAGAGCATTGTTACATATGAAGAAATTCTTTATCTTTCTGCTGGCAGCAGCCGTCATCATCATCGGCGTGCTGATGTGCCAGGGTACGGTCGTCAAGGAGTCGGGAGACGGGAGCAACGTGGCGGAAGACTACCACGGCGTGGACACTCTGCCGATGCTCATCACGCAGATACAGAAGTGTTCGAAGCTCTACACGGCCGAGTATCGCGTGCACAAGATCGTGACCCACGACGACGTGCTGCGCCTGAAGGGAACACTGTTGCAGCGACAGTTCAACATCAAACTGCCCTTGGGTGACCGTAAGATCGCCATCCCCATCGACGCAAAGCTGAAGGCATGGATCGACTTCAGCCAGATCACAGAGCGCAACATAGAGCGACGGGGCGACCACATCACCATCATCCTGCCAGACCCGCAGGTGACGATGACGAGTTCTAAGATCGACCAGCAACACGTGAAGCAGTATGTCGCCTTGGCGCGTGCGAACTTCAGCGATGCAGAGATGTCGGCCTACGAGCAGCAGGGACGTGCCGCGATCATCGAGAGCATCCCCGAGCTGGGCATCCTCGAGACGGCTCAGGCCAACGCAGCAAAGGTGCTCGTGCCCATACTCACGGCGATGGGCTATGAGGAGCACCAGGTGACCATTGCCTTCCGCAAGCACTTCGACGCAACGGATATTCCAAGCCTCATTAGAAGTGAAGAATGAAAAAGTGAAAAGGTGAAAAAGCGAAAGAGTGAATTATGGGAAAATCATTCAAAATGGGTCTTATCCTTCTCGGCGTGGTGCTGGTGATTGCTGGCGCATTGTGGCTACGGAGCTGCACGAAGGGTGACTATATAGAGATAGGTGCCGATAACGCCATCGACGCCTCGCCCACACAGATACAGAGCATCAAGGACATCGGTGAGTGGGAATTTCTGAGCGTCTCTCTCGAGGAGCTGGCAGACACCGTGCGCAAGGGTTTCTTCTCTGACGACGAGCTGGCCCGCATCTACTACGGAACACTACGACTGGGTATCAACATGCACCAGGTGGAGCCGGGATGGCTCACGGCCGAAGGCGACAGCGTGAGTCTCTCGCTGCCGCCAGTGGCGCTCCTCGACCGCGACTTCATTGACGAGGCACGCACGAAGCCATTCTTCGAGACGGGTACGTGGAAGCCCGAAGACCGTGAGGCGCTTTTCCGTCTGGCACACAAGAATATGCTTGCGCACGGACTGACAAAGGAGAACCTCGCCGCCGCCGAGGACAACGCCCGTGAACAGATCACGAGCCTCATGAAGACAATGGGATTCAAGAAAGTAACGATTATTTTTAAGAAATGAACGAAATACTCTCTGCAATCAGTGACTTCCTGTGGGGATGGCCGATGATCATCCTGCTGTTAGGGACACACTTGTTCCTGACCATCCGCCTACGATTCCCACAGCGCCATATCTTCAAGGCCGTCAGGCTGTCGTTTAAGCGCGACCGCAATGCCGAGGGCGACGTGTCGCAGTTCGCCTCGCTCGCCACGGCCCTTGCCGCCACCATCGGTACGGGAAACATCATCGGTGTGGCGACAGCCATCGCCTTAGGAGGTCCGGGAGCGGTGCTGTGGTGTTGGCTCACGGGTGTGTTCGGCATCTCGACGAAGTATGCTGAGGGACTGCTCGCCATCAAGTACCGCCAGAAGACGAAAAGCGGCAAGATGCTCGGCGGGCCGATGTACGCCCTGGAAAAAGGTTTGGGCTGGAAGTGGCTCGCCGTCCTCTTCGCCCTCTTCACCGCCATCGCCGCCTTCGGCATCGGCAACACGGTGCAGGCCAACGCCATCGCCACCGTCGCCAGCGAGTCGTACGGCATATCCCCATACATCTCAGGCGCCTTTATCTGTGTGATGACAGCGGCCGTCGTACTTGGCGGCGTGAAGAGTATCGCCCGCGTGTGTTCGATGCTCGTGCCCCTGATGGCAGCGCTCTACGTGTTGGGCTGTCTCTATATCCTCATCGTCAACGCGGCCTACGTCTGGCCAGCTCTCTGCCTCATCGTGAAGGCGGCATTCTCGCCTGAGGCGGCAGGTGGCGGATTCATCGGCTCGACAGTGATGATGGCGGCTCGCTTCGGTATCGCCCGAGGACTGTTCTCCAACGAGAGCGGTATGGGTTCGGCGCCCATCGTGGCCGCTGCGGCACAGACACGCAACCCCGTGCGACAGGCACTCGTCTCGTCGAGTGGTACATTCTGGGACACCGTTGTCATCTGCGCCCTCACGGGACTAGTGATCGTGAGCAGCGTGCTCGCCTACCCCGACATTGACTTCTCCAACGGCGCCACACTGACGAAGGACGCCTTCTCGAAGATCCCCGTCATCGGACGTCCGCTGCTCACCTTCGGACTGCTCACCTTCGCCTTCTCCACCATCCTCGGGTGGTGCTACTACGGTGAGCGGGCCGTGGAATACCTGAAAGGGAAACGTTGGGTATTAGGTTATCGGGTGCTCTACATTGTCGCCGTCTTTATCGGGGCGGTGATGAACCTCGCCGTGGTGTGGAACCTCGCCGACTGTATGAACGCACTGATGGCTATCCCGAACCTCGTGTCACTGTTGTGCCTCAACGGTGTCATCGTCAACGAGACGCGAAGCTACCTTTGGCGCGCCCGCACAATCCACAACCGTTAGCACGCCGTCTTTCACACGGAAGCGCACGTCCATATCGAGGAAGGGCATGCCATAAGTACGTTCCGGATCTTCGTGGAAGGCAGGCCGAGGATCCTGTGCCAGTGTCGCCTTCAGGGCCTCGAGATGCTGAGCCGGAACCTTCACCGCCAGTTTGTCTGGAATCTCCACGTGCAGCGGCTCCCACTGCTTCTCGTCCACAAAACCGCTCCTTGCCCCAGGATGGGCATCGGCATAGGCCACGTAGGGTTTGATGTCGTAGACGGGCGTGCCGTCCATGAGGTCTGCCCCACGGACATAGATGACAGGACCCAAATGCGGGTCGTCCTCCACCTTATCTATTTTCACGCACGAGAGTCCCAGGGGATTGGGACGGAAGGGCGAGCGCGTCGCAAAGACCCCCATCCGTTTATTGCCGCCAAGTCTGGGTGGACGAACAGTTTTCCGTGAACCACAATTGCGGTTCGCAGAAAACTCCCAGATGAGCCAGAGATAGTCGAACGACTCCAGGCCACGGACGGCTTCCAGCTGGCGGAAGGGCTTTTCAAAGACGATTCTGCCCGTCAGTTCCTCCACCAGTCCGCTCTGCCGCGGAATACCGAACTTTGACTTCAAAGGTGATTCAAAATGTGCTATCGGCTGTATATCCATGCGGCAAAGATACATATTTTTTATATTAACACCAATTTTTTCCATAAAAAGTTTTCTTTTTCAGATTTATTTCGTATTTTTGCACCAAAGATTGGAACTGAAATCAAACGGTTATGACAAGAGTTCTGCTATTGACCCTGATACTGACGGTCTTCATGCATGCCTCCACCCAGGCGCAAGACTATAAGGAAGAGCCTGAATACAAGGCCCTGCGCGAAGCTATGACCCGTACTTTCAACGAGGGTGACTCCGCCAAGTTCTTCCCTGCCGTCAAGGCTCTGGAGAAGTATCTGCTCGACAAGCAGGACGTACACGGCTACTACAACCAGCGCTGCAACGAGATCGTGTTCCTCATGAACCGTCAGAAGATCTATGAGGCCTACAAACTCGCCCGTCAGCTCTCGGCAGAACTCCGCGAAAAGAAAATCGACAAGGAGATGTATATGGCCTACAATATGCAGGGCCACATCAACCGTATCTGCGGTAACCGCGATGCCGCCAAACAGAATTTCGAGAAGGTGATTGAGCTGATGGAACAGGAAGGCTACTGGGAGAACATGCCACCCATCTATATGAACATTGTCAATGTGGAGATGGGCGACAATCCGCAGGAGGCTCTTGAACTGCTCGCACGAGCCAAGGAGATTGCAGAGAAGTACGCCCCGGAACGCGTGTTCGATATTGAGACGCGTCGCACCCTGGCCTACTTCAACGACGGCGACATGCCCCGGTTCCTCGAAGGCTACAAGCGTTACAAGGCCGGCGAGAAGATGGGCAAGACCTCCGTCCACGGGCGCATGGTCGAAGTGTATTTCCTTGCCTCTCAAGGCAAGACAGACGAGGCCGTCGCTCTTGCAGAGAAGGAGTTCAACGAAGACGGCTACGACGCCATCACACAGATCTACCAGAAGGCAGGACGGTGGGAAGAGGCGTTCAACGCCCAGCGGAAAGCCTTCGAGGCCAATGACTCCGTGAACAATGTGGTGCTCTCCAACAGCATGGAGGGCATCCGCGACGAGCTGATCGTCTACGACGCAGAACGTAAAGCCGCCCGCATCCGCCTCATCACCCTCAGCATCATCGTCTGTCTGCTGGGTGTACTCGTGGGTTTGCTGGCTTACCTCTTCAACTCCCGCCGCCGTCATCTGAAGCAGCTCCATGCCGCCTACCAGCACGCCCTCGAGTCGGACAAGATGAAGACAAGCTTCATCCAGAATGTCAGCCACGAGGTGCGCACGCCCCTGAACATCATCAGCGGCTTCTCGCAGGTCATCGCCGACCCCACCCTTACCGAGAGCGACGAGGAGCGGCAGCACATGGCCACAATGATGCAGAAGAGTGCCCTGCAGATCACAAACCTCATCGACGAGATCATCGGCCTCTCGCTCATAGAGAGTTCCACCAACGTGGTCAAAGATGATATCGTCAAGGTGAACCAACTGCTCGAGAGCGTCGTCGCCGACTATGAAGACAATGTCCAGCCGCAGGTGACCCTCCGCGTCGACAGTGAACTCGATCCTGAGTTCAGTTTCGCCACCAACAGGAACATGCTCTACCGCATCCTGAGTGCCCTCACCGACAATGCCCTCAAGAACACTGAAAAGGGCAGCGTCACCCTCAAGGCCAGGACCGTCGCACAGACACTCATCCTCACCGTCGAGGACACTGGCTGCGGCATTCCCGCAGATCAGGCGGAAAACATCTTCGAGCGCTTCGTCAAGCTCGACTCCTTCAAGCAGGGCATCGGGCTCGGACTCCCTCTGAGCCGCAAGCTCGCCGAACAGCTGGGCGGTATCCTCACCCTCGACACCAACTATATCCTCGGCGCCCGTTTCGTCCTCACACTACCCTTCAAGCAGATTGAGCATTGAACATTGAACATTAATCATTAAATACTCAAACAAAATGAAAAAATCTTCTTTAAGGTCCATTGCCTTGCTATTCACATTCCTTTTTGCACTCACCGCTTCAGCCCAGCTGAAGACTGACGAGTTCACTACCAAGAGTGGTAAGAAAATCACCATTACCTGCATCAAGCACGCCAGCATGGAAATCAACTACAACGGCGTCGAGATCCAAGTAGATCCCGTGGGTATGTGGCTCAAGCCCGAGACCGACTATGCCACCTTCCCCAAGGCCAACATCATCCTCGTCACCCACGAGCATAAAGACCACTTCGACCGTGCCGCCATCCACGAGATCCGCACACCGGCCACGAGCATCTACGTGAACCAGGCCGTCTATGGACACTTCCGCAACGGTCTTGTCATGCAGAACGGCGAACAGCGCAAATATGCCGCAGACATCATCATCGAGGCAGTGCCAGCCTACAACACGACCCCCGGACGCGAGGAGTTCCACCCCAAAGGACGTGACAACGGCTATATCCTCACCCTCGACGGATTCCGCATCTACATCGCCGGCGACACGGAGGATATCCCCGAGATGGCAGACATCAAGGATATCGACGTGGCATTCCTGCCTTGTAACCAGCCCTACACGATGACCGTCGACCAGGTAGTCAACGCTGCAAAGATCATTAAGCCCAGGGTGCTCTTTCCCTATCACTACAACGACACCCCAGTGCACAAGATATCCATGGCTCTTGCAGGAAGCGGCATCGACGTCCGCGTCCGCAACTACAAATAAAGAGAACGGGGCTCGCCATTGCGAACCCCGTTTCTTTTATTTTACTGCCCCCGTGAGTAGAACCTCGCCGCCAAGGCACCGCTGATGTTGTGCCAGACGCTGAACACAGCCCCAGGGATCGTTGCCAGCGGATAGGCCGCAAAGTGGAGTACTGCCAACGACGATGCCAGTCCGGAGTTCTGCATACCCACTTCGACACTCAGCGCCACACATTTGGGTCTCGACAGGTGCAAACCACGCCCCACGAGATATCCCACCAAGAGTCCCAGGAGATTATGCAGCATCACCACCAAGACCACCAGTAGGCCACCCACCATCAGCTTTGTGGCGTTGTGAGACACCACAATCACCACCACTAAGGTGATCATCAGCGTCGAGAAGGCTGGCAGATAAGGCACGAGGTGTTTCGTCAGTTCAGGCAGATAACGCTGACAGAACAGACCTGCCACGATGGGGGCTATCACCACATAGACGATGCTCAGCAGCATGCCCATCGTGTCCACGTCGACCATCGTCCCTGCCAAGAGCCAAACCAGTAACGGCGTCATCACGGGTGCCAACAGCGTCGACATCGCCGTCATCCCCACCGAGAGCGCCAGGTCGCCTTTCGCCAGATAGGTAATCACGTTCGAGGCTGTACCGCCAGGACAGCAGCCCACAAGGATCACGCCTAAGGCCAGTTCCTCAGGAAGGGCAAACACCTGACACAACAGCCAGGCCAATAGCGGCATCACCACAAACTGCGCAAGACAACCCAACAACACGTCCTTTGGACGGCTCAGCACCACCTTGAAATCCTGCGGCGAAAGCGTCAGACCCATACCGAACATGATCAGTCCCAATATCGGATTGATGGTCCATGTGTCAATCCACACAAACGCCTCAGGCAGTATCATCGCCGCTACAGCCGCCACCAGCACCAGCACACCCATCCACCTGGATATAAAGCCACAAAACTCTTTTACAGACATCTTTTCCTTTCGTTTATTAATTTTATCTGCAAAAGTACAAAAAGTTATAGAAAGTAAAGAAGAATATTGGGAAAAAAGATAAAACACCACGAAATAATAATAAAATCTAATTTATTTTGTGTTTTCCACGATTTGCATTACCTTTGCACCGGAATCAATAATATATCGGAAAGAATTCACCAATTAAAATCGACTACAAGTTATGAAGAAAAGTGTAATGATGATGGCTGTGGCATGTGGACTGATACTGTCCAGCTGCGCCAGCAAGAAAGATCTGGAGAACTGCCAGACAGAGAACAAGTCGCTCACCGAGAGCCTGCAGGCTGCCAAGGAAGACCTGGCTGCAAAGAATGCCCGCATCAGCGCCTTGGAGGAACAGCAGCGCGGTATGCAGCAGCTGCTCAAGAACTCTGAGGACAAGTATGCCAAGATGCAGGAGGCACTCGACAAGAGCCTGACAAATGCCTCACAGAACAACATCTCGATTGAGAAACTCGTGGACCAGATTAACGAGTCGAACCAGTACATCCGTCACTTAGTGGAGGTGAAGTCGAAGAGCGACTCGCTGAACATGGTGCTGACGAACAACCTCACCCGCTCGCTTTCGAAGGAGGAGTTGAAAGAAGTGGACGTGCAGGTGCTGAAGGGTGTCGTCTACATCTCGCTGGCCGACAACATGCTCTACAAGAGCGGCTCGTATGAGATCAACGCCCGTGCCGCCGAGACACTGTCGAAGATCGCGAAGATCATCAAGGACTACAAGGACTACGACGTGCTCATCGAAGGTAACACGGACAATGTGCCCATCTCGAAGCCGAACATCCGCAACAACTGGGATCTCTCTACCCTCCGTGCCTCGAGTGTGGTGCAGGCCCTGCAGAACGACTACGGTGTGGATCCTAAGCGTCTGACCGCCGGTGGTCGTGGTGAGTACAACCCCATCGCCCCCAATACAACGGAGGCAGGCAAGCAGCGCAACCGCCGCACGCAGATCATCATCACGCCGAAGCTTGATGAGTTTATGGATCTGATTGGGCAGGCTCCAGACAATGAATAAGTCATTAAAAAAGGCTCGCAAATTGCGAGCCTTTTTTAATGACTTAGCCTAAGTATTTCATCAGGATGCGGGCGTGGCCGGAGTCGTGGAGCTTGGTGATACTCTTCTCACGGATCTGACGGACGCGCTCACGGGTAAGCCCCATCTCTGCGCCAATCTCCTCAAGTCCGCGCTCCTGGCAGCCAATGCCAAAGCACTCACGCACAATCTTCAGCTCACGGTCTTTGAGCACGCTGCGCAGTACGTTCTCCAGGTCGCTGGTCAATGACTCATAGTCTACCTGTTTGTCAGTACGACTGTCATCGCCAGAACTCAGGAGATCGGCCATCGAGTTGTCATCGTCCTCACCGAAGGGAGCATCGATGCTCATGTGGTGGCTGTCGGCCTTCGCCGTCTGTTCAATCTTTGCTTCATCAATCTGTGTCAGTTCCGCCAGCTCAGTCACTGAGGGGCGGCGCTGGTGAATCTGTTCGAAACGGTTGATCTCCTGATTGATCTTGCTCAGTGCGCCGCTCTGGTTGAGAGGGAGTCGCACGATGCGGCTCTGCTCGGCGATGGCCTGGAGGATACTCTGACGGATCCACCAGACAGCATAAGAGATGAATTTGAATCCACGCGTCTCGTCAAATTTCTCAGCAGCCTTCACCAGTCCGATGTTGCCCTCGTCGATAAGGTCGGTAAGCGTCAAACCCTGGTGCTGGTACTGCTTGGCCACTGAGACGACGAAACGGAGGTTGGCCGTGACCAGACGCTCCTTTGCTTTTTCGCCCTCAGGACCACCCTTGCGGATAGCCTGCGCCAGTTCGATTTCCTCCTCGATGGTTACGAGGGGCTGACGACCAATCTCTACGAGGTACTTATCAAGGGCCTCACTCGAACGGTTGGTAATGCTTTTTTGAATCTTTAATTGCCTCATAAATATTTTGTTACTCTGAAAAAGTGCGCAAAGGTACAAAATTCTTTTGTAAGTTGCACGCTTTTCGTTTAGAAAGCACTATTATTTATAGATATTTAACTATTCAATCGCTATTTTTCGGCTCTTTCATAGCAAAACTCGTCGATATCGACATATCCACCTGCCTTTTTTGTAGCGTAGCAGAAGATGCCAAACTTGGTGCCCATGAAGAAGCGGCGCCAGTCAAAGCCGAGGCGATAGTCCCCTGTGCCGATCTTCGCCCACGTGTTGCCATCGAGACTATAGGAGAAGTTAGCGCAGTCTGCACCACCAAAGCGTCGCATACCCGTGCCGGTTCCAGGGCGGAAGTCGGCATCAATGCGTAGCCATATCTTCGACGAAGTGAGAGGAATCTCCTCGATGACCTTCTCTTCGAAGCTGGTCACAGCCTTTTCACGCTCAGAGAGCTGACAGGTCATTTCCACCATTTGGAGGGAGAACTTCTTGCCTTTCTTCTTGATAACCAGAGCGCCCGTATCACTATTGAAAGCAGCCATACCGGCACAATCACCATCCTTCATCTTCGCACAGTCGATGACGACAGAGCCCGAGCACTGAGGACCCTCCATGCGCTGGGTGAGTGTGTTGGGGGCGAGGTAGAGGGTGTTGACCACACGATTGGTCTTCAAGCGGAGGAAGCCTGGGCGCTCAGTGAGACTCCAGGCGGCATCGATGGGATTGTGGTTCCACTGCCAGTGGAGACCAAGTTTCGGATCAGAGAAATCATCGCTCTTCACGATAGCTGCCTTTGGCTGTCCACTGACGAAAGGACGTACGGTGTCGGGCACCTTACCATTCTCATCGCCAAGCATCGGCCAGCCGTTGATCCAACGGCAGGGCATGACGGTGAGCACACGACCCACACCGCCACGGTCCTGGAAGATGATGCCGTACCAGTCGCCGGAGGGGCTGTCGACGATAGTGCCCTGAGCTTCGTACGAGAAACCACCGAACTCACTCTCGAGGATGACCTGCTTCTCATAGGGGCCGTGGATGTCGTCGGCACGGTAACACACCTCACGGCGGTGCTTGCCAGGGGCATAGACGTGGGAAATCATCAGCAGATAGTATTTGCCGTCTTTCTTAATGACGCGCGAGCCCTCAAGAAGGCCTTTCTCGTCTTCCTCACGTTCGAAGATCTTCATGTGAGTACCCTCGATGACGTCGGAGAGGTCGGGCTTGAGCTCCATCAGTTCGCCCGTGCCATAGATGACGTAGACACGTCCATCATCGTCGAAGAACAGCGAACAGTCGTGGAAGTGGCGCATGCGGGAGACAAGTTCCCAGGGGCCTTCGGCCTTTTCTGCGGAGAAGATATATGTGTCGCCCATGGCACCCTGCTCGTTGGGAGCCAGGAGGGCATAGAACTTACCATTATGATACTTCAGCGAGGTGGCCCACTGTCCGCGGCCATAGACGGTACCTTCCTGCAAGTCATACTTCGGCGAATCAGTGAGACGATCGAAGATATAGCCGACGGTCTCCCAATTCTTCAGGTCCTTCGAGGCCATAACGGGTGCTCCAGGCATAAGGTGCATGGTGGTGGAGACGAGATAGAACGTGTCGCCCACTCGGATCACGTCAGGATCAGGGACGTCTGCCCAAAGCATGGGATTCTTGATGGGCTCGGTGTTGAGAGTCTCGTAGTCCTCAGCGAAGGAAGTGAGAAGTGAGAAGTGAAAAGTGAAAAGTAAGGCAAAAAGCCTCAGGAATGATCTTTTGTTCATAGTGATGAGTTCTTATATCAAGAATTTGAGAATTTGAGAATTATTACAGCTGGATGATCTGCTCGTTGCCGTCGTGGGAAACGGTGCGTGAGGTGCCATCAGGGAGAACGATGGTGAACTTACGGTCGAGTATCATGCCCTTATAACCACCCTGACGAGTACCAATAGTGAGTTGGCGGGACTTATCATTCCACTGGAAGGTGATGGTGGCATAGTAGCCTTTCTCGTAATTGTAGTTGTCGCCTTCGTCTTCATAGAGTGTGAAGGTGCCGTCTGCTCCAGGATATAGGCGCAGTTCGAGGTTGTCCCAAGACTTTTCACCTACATACTGCATCTCAGGGCCGAGAGGGAGGATGCTGCCTGCACGGACGAACATCGGCACACGGTCGAGAGTGGTATCAAGGGTGACGGTCTGTCCACCCTTATAGGACTTCCCCGTCCAGAAGTCGTACCATGTCGCACCCTTCGGCAAATATTTCGTGGTAGTCTTCGTTTCATTCCAATCCACGACTGTCTCCTGACTACTGTCTCTTGACTCCTTTTTCCTATCCCACCCCGTCATGGCATCCGTGCGGACAATCTTCTCCTCCGTGTACTGAGGGTCGAGGATGGGAGCGGCGAGGATGCTGCGTCCGAACATGAACTCATCAGCGATGTCCCACACACGACGATCTTGGACAAAGTCGCTGAACAGCGGACGGAGATAGCTCTCGTTGTTGGAAGTCACCTGCCAGGCAGTACTGTATAAATACGGTATCAGTCTGTAACGCAGGCGAATTTGCTTTTCTATCGCATCATAGACGGGTTCACCCTTCTTGCCAAACTGCCAGATCTCACGGGGGGCATCAGCACCATGGCTGCGGAATACAGGACAGAAGAGCCCGTACTGCATCCAGCGCACGTAGAGCTCCTGAAACTGCGGGTTCTTGGGGGCAGAACCAGGGCCATGGGTGTTGTAAGCGTTGCAGAAGAAACCGCCGATATCGGTGTTGAAGTTAGGATCGCCCGTCAGCGAGAAGCTCAGTCCTGCGGGTACCTGTTTGCGAAGCATGTCCCATGAGGAATTGACATCGCCGCTCCACATGTTTGAGCCGTAGTGCTGCTGGCCAGCAAAGGCAGAGCGTGTCATGATGAAGACCCGCTTTTCCTCCCCGACTCTGCGCTGGGAGTTATATACACCCCTCACTGTTTCCAAGGGGAAGGCATTACGCAGTTGACGCCAGGTGCCGCCAGTGACTTGATGAGCATAGTCAGACTCACGGGGATTGAAAAAGTCGGGGTCCGTAGAGTCCATCCACCAGGCATCGGTGCCGTAGTCATAGAGTCGCTTCAGATGTTTCCAATAGATGTCACGGGCCACGGGACTGAAAGCATCATAGACCTTCACGCCTGAGGGGTAGTCCATGCGGGGGGGCCATATATGGGAGAGTCCACTCTGCGGCCATGTCTCGATGGGTAGCAGTAGACCTTTCTCATTGAGTTCACGGAACTGCTGTGTTTGCGGGCCGAAGCTCGCCCAGATGGAGATCATGAAATGGGCGTGCTTTGCATGGACGTTCTGTATCAATTGCGGACCCGTGGTGAACTCCTCAGAGAGAAAGTCCATCGCGTTCCACAGGTAGTTGGAGCCCCAGTACTGCCAATCCTGAATGATACCGTCGAGGGGCACCTGTAGGGCACGGTACTGGTCGACAATGCTCTCCGTCTCAGAAGCACTCTTATAGCGTTCCTTCGACTGCCAGAAGCCATAGGTCCAAAGGGGGAACATAGGCACATCGCCAGAAAGGTGACGCATCTGTGCAATGACGCCATCGGCAGAGCCGCCGTACATGAAGTAATAGTCGATGCCACTGCCTGCCTCGGAAGTGAAGGTCATGCCGTTGGCATCGTCATCAAACTGCGTGGGTGAATAGTTCTCCCAGTAGAGACCCCAGCCTTTCACGGACTGCAAGACATTCTGGAAATCCTCGAGGTTAGACTGTTCCATGCGCTTGTGCTCCCCACGACGATTCATCTTACCGTTCTGGATGGTGCCGAGGCCGTAGATGGCCTCATCCTTGTCGAGGAGGAATGTCTGGCTCACCTTGAACTCTTCCAGGTTCTGCCGGATGGTGCTCCACCCCTGTTCACGCAGAAGCACACGGCCTTTAGCGGTGCAGAACGTAAAACTCATCATGGCAGGATCATACTTGACAATGAGTTCACTGCTTTTCCAAGTGTTGCCCTGGTGTATGACCTCCACCTGCTCAGGCTTGGCGGTAATCACCAGGCTTTTCGTAGGCTGACCCTTCACGATGTGAACGATACTTGGCGTGAAGAACTCTATCTTCACGTCTGGCTGTGCCAGCCCTGCGACAGTCGTGAGGCAGGCGGCGAATAGGAACAGATACCTCTTCATAAGTGTTGGTTTATTTGAAATTAACTAAAATACGGAACACCTTACCTGGGTTCTCATGCCACCACTGCAAGGCCTCCGGAGCCTCCTCGGGACTGACCTCACGGGTGATGAGACGGTCTACGGGACATGTGCCACGCTCGAGGTAGTGGATGACGGCTCGGAAGTCGGAAGGCTGGGCATTGCGCGATCCACGGATGTCGAGTTCCTTCTGCACGAAATACTTCGTCTGGAACGATACCTCCGTCTTCGCATAGCCGATGCAGATGACACGTCCTGTGAAGGCTACCTCATCGACGGCCATCTGATAGGTCGCAGGACTGCCCACGGCCTCGATCACCACATCAGGGCCATAGCCGGAGGTCATCTCCAACAGACGGGCATGGACATCATCCTTCAAGGTATTAATGGTATAACTGGCACCCATCTCACGGGCGATGGCAAGTTTCTCGTCATCGATATCGGCAGCCACGACGGTAGCGCCACGCTGGGCAGAGCGTACAACGGCACCCATTCCCACCATACCACAGCCAATGACAACCACCACGTCTATATCTGTCACCTGTGCACGGCTGACAGCATGGAAGCCCACACTCATAGGTTCGATGAGGGCACAGGTACGGGGTGTGAGCAGTCCTGCGGGAATTACTTTCTCCCAAGGCAGGGCGATATACTCGCACATGGCTCCCCAGCGCTGTACGCCGAGGGTCTCATTATGCTGACAAGCGTTCACACGGCCATTGCGGCAGGAGGCACACTTGCCACAATTCGTGTAGGGGTTGACGGTCACGGTCATGCCAGACTTCAAACCCTCAGGCACATTCTTGCCGACGCTGACGATCGTAGCTCCCACCTCATGGCCAGGCACTACTGGCATGCGCACCATCGGATTGCCACCACGGAAGGTGCTCAGGTCACTGCCACAAAAACCTACATACTCCATCTTCAGGAGCACCTCATCATCGCCCGCCTGGGGCGCTGCCATATCGATGACCTTCATCACCGACGGCTCTAAAATCTGAATTGCTTTCACGTTTATCTAATTTTTATCAATTAACCACAGATTACAGGCTCTTTTCACTTTCATTCACTCATATTCTTGATATATGGAAGAGGCTTGAGGTCCTCAAAGCCATAGAGACGCTGGGCATTGAGACCTAACAGCTGACGTTTCTCGTCCTCAGAGAGTTCGCTGGACTTCACGAGGAAATCATACGACATGCGGTAGGTGATGGCGGTGATGGTGCGGGGATAGTCGCTGCCCCACATCAGTTTCTCCATACCCACGAGCTCAGCAGCCTCCCTGATGGCCCGCACTGCGGATGGGAAAGGGTAGAACTCAGAATTGTAGAGCCACGTGATACCACCCGTCTCGACATAGACATTCTCATGACGCGCCAAGAGAATCTGGTGCCGCCAGCTATCGTTCTCCCATGGAGGGGTGACGGGCGGATTGGCCATGCCTAAGTGGCCTATGGCAATCTTCAGCTGCGGACACTCACTGATGACCTCCTGCAACTCCTCCACCTGACGGTCGCCATCGGCCAAGGTGATGGAGAGCAGGGAACCTTGGGACTCCATGAGTCTGAACATCCGCATCATCTCGTCATCGGTGAGCGAACGCCCCAAGAGTCTATGCCCAGGAATGGCAAGACCTTTGAAGCCCTGATCCAACAAAGCCTGCGCATGATCATAGAACCCATCATGGAGATAGTCGACCATGCCAAAGACAAAAAAACGGTCCGGATACTGTTGCTTAACCTCTGCGAGGTAGTCATTCTGGATGCCGTCGATGAACTCCTGTACGACAACGGCTGCCGACACTTGGGCGTAGTCCATGTTCGAGAGGAAGACCTCGGCAGTATTCCGTCCGTCGATCATAAAAGGGGGCAGCATCTGTACCTCATCGTCAAGGAAGAGAGAGCGCCCGTTGGTGAGGGTACGGATCGGTTTTCCGTCCCACTGGGTGTCCTGCCGAAGCCACAGATGACTATGCGCATCAATAATGGGAAATAGGTTCATTTTTGACCAAGTTATGGTTTTATGGGTGCAAATATACGAAAAAAGTTGGTATATTATACCTATTTTTAATAATTTTTCCGATTTTATGACGCAATTATCAAAGTTTTTTCGTATATTTGCCGCAGATATGGCTAAACTACCGAGGTTAATCACCAGGACCTTGTCTTTCAGACTGAGTCTGGCAGTCATCGTGGCGCTGGCAACACTCCTGTTGGTGGCTTTGCTGATCATCTTTGTTTTTTCGCGGAAGGCCGTTAAGGAAGAAGCCCTTCAGGATGCCAGCCAGACACTGGAGGCAACCATACAGCGCATCGACAATATCCTGCTGAAAGTGGAGCAGTCCTCCGGCAATATCTACTGGAAGATGCTGCCCCATATCCACCAGCCCGAAAAGTTGGAGGTTTACACCCGCAAGCTGGTGGAGACGACACCCTACATCACCGATTGCTCCATCACCTGGGATAATGACAGTACTGCTGCCGACTCCATCTTCACCGGATGGATCGACCCCGAGGAGAAGAACGTCACAGCTATCACTACCTTCCGTCTTCCCCTCTTCGACAAGATGCGGAAAGTGGGCGTGATGGATGTTGACGTATCGCTGACACTCATCTCCAAAATCCTGCTCGACGCCAAGCCCTCACCCAATTCCTTCTGCACGCTGCTGAAGAACGACGGCACGGTCATCGTCCATCCAGACAGCACGGCACTGAACAAGAACATCCTCGAATTCGTCAAAGACGGCCACCCCTCGATGGCAGAAGCCGCACAAGCCATGTTGAATGGAGAGACAGGCTATAAGTACTTTAATCTCAACGGCGAGGACTACTACGTGTTCTACAGGCCCTTTGAGCGTGCCGAAGTGACGGGGCGCGCCATGTCGAGACTCGGATGGAGTGCCGGCATCGTCTATCCTGAGGAAGACATCTTCGGTGACTACAACCATCTGCTTTATACCGTACTCATCATCGCCGTCATCGGACTGCTGCTGCTTTTCCTGTCGTGCCGTTTCTACATCCGCCGCCAGCTGTTGCCTCTGAGGACACTGGAGAGGTCGGCACAGCGTATAGCAGAGGGGGACTATCAGGAATCCATCCAGTACAGCAGAAGACAAGACGAAGTGGGACGCCTGCAGAACCACTTCCGTGAGATGCAGCAGTCACTTGCCACCCGTATGGGAGAGATGAGCCAGCTGATGGCGACACTCAAACAGCGCGGTGAGGAGCTGCAGACGACCTACGAGCAGGCCCAGGCAGCAGAACGCATGAAAACGAACTTCCTCTATAACATGTCAGACCAGATGATGTCACCTGTGGACGGCATCCGCCAACGTGTGCTGACCATCAGCCAGTCAGACAACCAGCTGACGGAAGAGGAGACTTGCCAACTGGTGGATGGCATACAACTACGGGGCGAGAAGGTAACGGCACTGCTGAACCAACTCATCGCCGAGTCGGAGAAGATCAAGGACAATGGATAACGAATCAAGGAATGGACAAATGGATAATAATATAATACGACATATCCGCCAATCGCTATCCTGGAAGCTCAGCCTGGGCATCCTGCTCATGGCCATACCCATCTTTGCCCTTTCCATAGGTTTCCTCTTCATCCATTCGAGGGAGAAGGTGAAGAAAGAAGCCACTGAACATGCTGCCAGCGTGGTGAACACCACCATGCAGCATATCACACGCTTTATGGACATCGTGGAGACGGCCACCGACGTCAACGACTGGGAAGCAACGGCCAATCTGCAGCCAGATTCCCTCCTGGCCATCTCGCGCAGTATCGTCGTGCTCAACGGACATATCGACGGCTGTTCCATCAGCACCGAGCCTAACATCTTCCCAAAATACGGCAGGAACTTCTCGGCCTACACCGTCCGGGAATCAGACACCATCACCACCGTCATCGAAGAACCCTATGAGTATTTCGAGAAGGTATGGTATAAGACGCCACACCTCCAGGGAAAGCCCTGCTGGGTGGTCTATTACGACGAGAGTGACTCCCTATCCCTCACCCTCGACGGCATGATCGCCTCTTACAGCAAGCCTCTGTACAACGACGAGAAGCAATTCGTGGGTGTCATCTCCACCGACCTCTCACTGATACGCCTCTCGAAAGTTATCACCTCAGAGACGCCCTACGAGGGTTCCTACTTCATGATGACAGGCGATGAAGGCCGCTACTTCCTCCATCCCGATACGGCGCAACTCTTCACCAACACCATCTACAGCGACGCCAACCCCCGCGAGAATGCTGACATCTTCGCCCTGGGACATGAGATGACCACAGGCAAGACAGGCAGCATGAGCGTCAGGAGCAACGGAGAGCAGTGCCTCGTCAGCTATCAGGCAGTGCCCGGCACCAACTGGAGCCTCGCTCTCGTCAGTCCGGAGAGAAGCATCCTCAGGTGTTACAACCGGATGAACTATATTATCGCGCCGCTTTTTTTCATCGGTCTCCTGCTCGTTATGCTGTTCAGCAGTGTCACCGTGGCCCATGCCATCCATCCGCTGAACAAACTGACAGGCAACCTGCATCGCATTGCCCAAGGACACTACGACCAACAGATACCACGAAGTCCGACTAACGACGTCGTGGGACGTCTGCAGAACAGTTTCGCCGCGATGCAGGATTCACTCAACAATCACGTGAACGAGATCCGACAGATGAACGAAGAGGCCTCGCGCCGTAACGAGGAACTGGTGCATACCAGCGAACTGGCGAAAGCCTCCAGCCAGCAGAAGACGCTGTTCATCCAGAACGTGTCACATCAGATCCGCACACCCTTGAACATCATCATGGGCTTCGCGCAGATCCTGAAAGAGAGCAAGGGCCTCATGCCAGACGAAGAGGCCAAAAAAATTACCGACATGATGCGCCACAATGCTGTGTTACTCAACCGGATGGTGCTCATGCTCGCCGACTGTTCCGCCAGGGGTGTCACTCAGGAACTCTATGCAAGCAAGAACGAGGAGGTGTCATGTCTGGAGGTGGCTCAGGAGAGCATCGCCAAAGCCAGGGAGAACTATCCCGACATCGACTTCAGACTCACCGTCGATCTTCCCGATGATTTCTCTATCAGTGCCAACCACCACTACCTGATGCTGAGCGTCCGCGAACTGCTCATCAATGCCGCCAACCATTCCACGGGCGGCTATGCATGGCTCAGGGTAACGGAATACTTGTCGAAGATTCGCTTCATCGTACAGGACGAAGGCCCCGGCATCCCCAAGAAGGAATGCGAACGCATGTTCGAGATGTTCACGAAGGTAAACGACCTCTCCGAAGGCCTCGGACTCGGACTTGCGCTGGCCAGACGCCATATCCACAACCTCGGTGGAGATGTATTCATCGACGAGACCTACAATAACGGTTGTCGAATGATCATAGAACTGCCAAAGATCAAATAGCAGCATGTCCAAGATACTGAAGATAATACGCAACAGGATGTCCGTCCGTCTGAGCCTCTGGGTCGTCACGTTTGTAGCTATCCTGATTGTTGCCACGCTGTCGGTCATGTATCACTTCTCTCACCAGGCCGTGAAGGAAGAAGCATTGGCGAAGGCCAGTGAGACGCTCGATTGTATGGGACTTAGTATCGACAATGTTCTGAGGAATGTGGAGGTGACAGGAAGGATGGTGGGATGGAACATGGAGCGTCATCTAGATGATCCTAAGGCCCTGAGCCGCGACTGCAGGAAGATGGTAGAAGATAACCCTGCGCTTATCGGCTGCGCCATCGCCATGGACACTGCCTATTTCCATCGGGAGTTCATTATCTATACCTACCGCAAAGCAATCGACGGCGGTTCCCCGACACAGCAGTCAGAGATTCTTGAGAGCGACCACTACGACGAGACATCCTATTTAGAGCAGAGCTGGTACACCATTCCTATGGAAAACGGCGAAGCCAACTGGGTGAGACCTTATGAGCAAGGCGAATACAGCGTGAAGCCCGCCACCTACAGCCTCCCCGTCCACGACAGCGAAGGGAAAGTGGTTGGCATTTTAGGCCTGGACATCCCACTCAACTGGCTTTCGGGCTTCATCAACAACACGAAGCCTTTCCCCCGCTCCTACTGTTCGATCATCGGCCGCCAAGGAGGGTATATCGTACATCCCGACTCAACGAAGATGAACAGGCGTAACGTGTTCGAACTGATCAACGGTCCCAAACGCGACACGAAGATGGAGATGCTGCTCGAATCGATGATGTCTGGAGAGAGCGGCTATAAGGAAGTGGACATCGACGACGTGCCGAGCTATGTCTTCTACAAGCCGTTCCGCTATAAAGGATGGATAGCTGCCATTGTCTGCCCGGAAAGTGAAATCATGGGTACAAGCACCAGGCTGCTGGCCACCGTACTTCTGATAGCCTTCGTCGGACTGATTGCCCTGCTCCTGTTCTGTATCTTCTTTATCAGCAAGTCCGTCAAGCCTCTCATTCTCCTGGCACAGACAGCCCGTCGACTCTCTGAGGGTCACTATGACGACTATGTGCCCGACACGAAACGTGTTGATGAGATCGGCTCGCTGCAACGAAGCTTCAAGGCCATGCAGCAGTCCATCTCCAGCCGCATAGACGACATCCGACAGATGAACGACCAACTGGAAGACAGCAACGCTGTTCTTCAGGAAGCCTCCGAACAGGCCCAGCAGGCGGAACGCGCGATGAACGCCTTCCTGATAAACCTCTCAGACCAGCTGCTGCAGCCCGCCATCAACATCAAGGACATTGTCAGCGAAGCACATAAGGACTTTCACCACATGGACCATCAGGAAGCCAAACAGCTGGCCCAAAAGATACACACAGAGACAGACATCGTCACAGAGCTGCTCGACCGTCTGTTGCTGGTATCGGTAAAGGAAGGAGGTAAGCCATGAGTCAGATCGGATTCCACCGTCACTCCCTCTCACTGAAACTCGGTGTCACCATCATCTCTTTTGTCGTCGTGCTCTTCGTCGTCTCGGTAGGACTGCTCTACAACCGCTCCCGTCAGCTGGTAAAGCAAGAGGCCATGGAGCGCGCCGGGAAGGTACTCGACAAGACCGCTCTCCGCGTCGCAGGTTATCTCTCAGATATTGAGGCCGTCACGGAGAATGTCAAGTGGATCGTCAACCAGGATCAGACTCCCGACAGCCTTCTGGCATACACACACCGTATCGTGACATTCGGATCCGACATCGACGGCTGTTCCATCACCATGGAACCCGACTTCTACCCTCCCGCCGTGGGGCGTTTCTCGGCCTACAGTGTCAGAAAGGGCAACAGCGTCGTCACCCAGCGCGAGGGTGATTATGACTATTATTCGAAGGTGTGGTACAAGACTGCCAAGGACCAGGGAAAGCCCTGCTGGATAGACCCCTTCGACGACTATAATGCCGGCACCCTCTCCAACGAGGACATGATCGTATCCTATTCCATGCCCCTCAAAGACAAGAAAGGCCGCTTCATCGGTGTCATCTCCACCGACCTGTCGCTGACATGGCTCTCAAAGGCCATCTCCGGAGAGAAGCCCTACCCTCACTCCTACAGCGTCATGTTGGGGCACGACGGCAGATACTACGTTCACCCCGATCCGGAGAAGCTGGTGAAGCACACTATCTTCAGCGCCTCAGCCCCTGGCGAGCGGGCAGAAATGGAGGTATTAGGGCAGAAGATACTCTCTGGCTTCGACGACCACATGCGTCTGAACATCGGCGGAGAACCCTGCTATGTATTCTTCCAGCCTCTACAGCAGACGGGATGGCACATCGCCCTCATCTGTCCCGAGCGTGACATCCTAGGCAATTACAACCGTCTGGGCTTTATCATCTTCACCGCGCTGATCGTCGGACTGATTCTACTGCTCCTGTTCTTCATGCGCACTATTACTCGTTTCGTGGCACCCCTGAACCAGCTCGTCAGCCAGTCGCACCGTATCGCCTCCGGACATTTCACTGAGCCCATGGCCCGCACACCCAGGACAGACCTCGTGGGCCAACTACAAAACAGTTTCTCCACCATGCAGAAGTCGCTGGCAGAACAAATCACCCGTCTGCAACAGGCCCACGAGAAGGCCGAGGAGCGCAACCACGAGTTGCAGCGCGCTAATGACCTGGCACAGGCGGCACGTCAGCAAAAGGTGGCCTTCCTGCAGGATATGTCTCACCAGATACGGACACCATTGAACATTATCCACGGCTTCCTCCAGGTCATCCTCAACGACCACGAAAACCTGTCGCCAGAGGAGAAAAAACACATTACGGTCACTATGGAACAGAATGCCTTCTCACTGCGACGAATGGCGTATATGCTCTACGACGCCTCCTGGCTCGAGACTGCCCAGGAACTAGAGTATCATGACATCGTGAGCTGCAACGAGATAGCACGCAGAGCCATCCAGGCCTTTACAATATTCCCGCCCTACGACGGCGGCAACTTCATCTTCGAGACCTCCGTCGACGACGATACCCTACTGCGCGTCCAAGACATACACCTATATTATATTATACACGAGCTGCTCTTCAACGCGAAGAAGTTCGCCCCTGATAACAGTCCCACCAAGCTCTCAGTCTACGAGACACCTGCCGCCATCAACTTCGCCATCGAAGACCAGGGTCCCGGTATCTCCGAAAAGGACCGTCCGCACATCTTCGACCACTTCTACAAGTCGGATCCCTTCACCGAAGGCCTCGGCATGGGACTCTATGTTTCCCGCCAATACATCCGTCTGATGGGCGGCGACATCACCCTCGACACCACCTACGAAAAAGGTAGCCGGTTCATCATCCGGCTACCCCTTGCATAAATATTCACGCAATCATCATTTCCTTCCCCTTTCGGTTGCCTCCCGCTTCGCCTTCATGAAACGATCGATGAAATCGATTTGCTCACGGTTCGGACGCATGATAAGCGAGGCACCGTTACGGAACTGCATCGTCGTGGGCTTCGTCTCGTCGAACGACGGCCAGTAAGGTAGCCCCTTACCATTGGGATTACCCGTTTTGGCGAAGTTCACCCAGTACTGCTGCATGATCTCCGACACCGCAGCCTCGGCAGGGAACTTCTCCGGCTGGTTCAGGAACATACCGTTCAGATACATGATATCGTCGGCATGGGCCACACCCCGACGGAGCGGATTCTGCGAGAAACTCATCTTCGACGGCTGGTCGAGATAGGCAGCATATGCCGGACTCTTGCCCGTCTGCGACTGCAGTTTCACCCAGGCATACGACGGCCATGCAAAACCGAGGTCGCGGAAGGCATCGCCATTGCCGTGCCAGGCCTCCTCGTCGGTATTGCCAGGATACACTTTCAGTGCCTCGTCGACCATGTCGCCGAACATGCGGCTGGCACTCTTCTGATAGTCCTCAGCCTTCACCGTGGGCGGTGTGAACAGCGCACCCTCATCAGAGTTCGTCATCACAATCACAGGTACATCATTATACTCCCCACGCTCATACATCCGGTACTGGTCGTCGCAGATCACATAGCCGTCTACGCAGGGCCAGAAGCCGCTGAAACCTACATTGCCGTCGCAGAGCGCCATCGCATCCATCGCGCGCAGTTCCTTCAGTGACTTCTTCTTCAGATGCTTCTGGAAGGCCAGTCCCTGCTGCTCGGCACCCTTCTGAGAAGCATCCAGACCGATGCTGCGCGGCGCATCACTCCAGGGAGCGAACGAACCACCACTCTGACTGATACAGCCATGGAGCAATCCCTTCGCTAGCGGCGAGGCACAGAGGATACTGCAGCTGATGGCACCTGCACTCTCGCCGAAGATGGTCACCTTCGAGGGGTCTCCGCCGAAACTAGCGATATTACGCTGTACCCATTGCAGAGCGTAGATCTGGTCTAAGATACCATAGTTGCCGGTATGACCGTCTGCCTCCTTCGCCAACTCGGGATGAGCCATGAATCCGAGGGCACCCGTACGGTATTCCACGCTGACAATGACCACGCCACGCTGGGCAAGCAGGCTCCACAGGTCACCACCATAGTGCTCCGTCTGGAAGCCGCCACCATGGATCCACACCATCACGGGCAACTTATCGTTCGCCGACTTAGCAGGTGTGGCGATGCCAAGGTACAGACAGTCTTCACTCATCATATCTGCCGTACGTCCGGGTCTTGTGGGCTGCGGAGGCAGCGGACCAAACGTGTCACACTTCCTCACACCCTCCCAAGCCTTGGCAGGCTGCGGTGCCTTCCATCTCAGGCTTCCCACGGGAGGTGCTGCATACGGGATAGCCTTATAGACAGCAAGACCGCCTTCGAGCACACCCTCCACGTCGCCCGTCTCCACATGCGTTTTCAATAGCGGCTGCTGAGCATCAGCCACCATCACAATGGCATCCGAATCCTCAAACAATTGTCCATTATCCATTATCCATTGTCCATTATTCAACTTCTCTTTGAGAGGAGTTGAATCCGCAGTAACCCCAGCGACATACCACTTATCCCCGCTTCGTCTTGCCATAATCACATACTTCCCGGGATAGCCGTCTATAAACTTCGTCTCATCCCACGTCGTGGGCACATCCTTCATAAACTGTACAGCCCAAGCCGGCGCATCCTCCAGATTATTGGGTGCCATTGCAAAGTGCTGCACGCTGCTCTGGAAGAGCACGGCCGTCGCCATCGCAAACACGTCGCTGGTCTTACGGACAGTACCGTGCTGGTTATCGGCGCTGTATCGCTTGTTCAGCGTCGAGCCGCCGAAGTCCATCGATCCCACGGTATTACGGATGAACGGATGCAGACAGGCATTAAACGCCTCCGCATCGCAGGCACCCTGTCCGAAGTGCAGGTTCTCTGATGCCAGCACCGCCTCGGCAGCCACGAAGTTCGGATACATCCGCTCCCAGCCTCTGGGCAGCGTACAACCGTGGAAGATCACCTGAATGCCAAAGTCATTGGCGTCCGTCAGGATATCCTCATACAACTGCATCATCTGCTGCTTGTCGCCGCCGAAGAAGTCTACCTTGATGCCTAAGATGCCGTTTTTCTGCATCCATGCCATCTCCTTCCTTCGTGGCCCGGCCTTGTCCATCTTGCCGCGAGGTCCCTGCGGAGCATCGTTCCACGTACCGTTCGAGTTATACCACAGGAACAGGCCTACGCCCTTCTCCCGTCCATAACGCGCCAGCTCCTCCATCTTCTCATAACCTATCTGCGTATCCCAGAGTGCATCCACAAGCACTGAGCGGAATCCCATGGCAGCAGAGAAATCAACATATCGCTTCTGTTCGTCAAAGTTACAACTGGGATCCATGCCGATGATCCACGACCACGAGCCCTTGCCGTAGGTATAGTCCTTAGAGGCCTTATACTTCGGCTTCACCAAGTCATTCGCAATCGTCGTCTCCACAATCGGTGCAAGGGTCGTACCAACGGTAATCGTACGCCATGGGGTCTCTGCAGGCAGTGCCACCAACGGCGTCACGGCTCCCGTGCCGTTCATCTCCTCCGCCAACGGGAATCCGATCTGATACAACTGTCCTTTAACTTCTTTATCTCCCTCACAAACAAGCCTACATCCTACATATCCGCCGTCCGTGCCCGTCTCAGAGAGAAGCACCCACCCCATAGGCGTCTTGAACAGACAGGGGAACGTATATCCGAATCCCCAGCCGTTCTTACCCATCGTGTCGTCAGGGGTATAGATCGTCTCATAGCTCGGGGCCGTCCGTGCAAAGCCCGTCATCGGCTTCATCTGCGGACAAAGGAACGTCGTCGTACCCTCGGGCAGCACAAACCCACTGGCCTCGCTCTCCACGACACCCGACAACGTCTCGCCGCCACGCACCTTCTTCGGATAGACCTTATATCTATAAGCCACATCGCGACTCGTCACGCGGAAGATCACGTCCATCGCCTCCCGGCCGTCCTTCTCGAAATGGCAGACGCCTTCAGTGGCCACCACCTTCACATGACTCTGCTTCGTGGTCTTCAGACAGTACTCGTCCTCAAATTTGCTCACGTCGCAGCCCTTCAGCGTCAAGCCCTGCGTCAGATCCTCAAAGTTCATCTTCAGTCCCAAGGGCGAAGGCTGGATAAACACCTGTCCGTCGAGCTTCACCTCATACTTCGGACAGCCGTTGGCGACACTAACCGTCACCGTCATCCTACCGTCAGGGCTTTCGATCTCCTGACTCCTGACTCCTGACTCCTGTCCAAAGGCAGCCACTACCGACACTTGGATAAAGAATAGCGTTGCGCCAGCAATGCGGCGCCACAGGTTTTGTTTGTTGGTCTTCATCATACAAAAATTATGTTATGGTTATTATTGTTCTCATGTCTACCGGATGGCATAGAGATAACCGAGGAGGGCCATCTTGCCGCGCATAGTCTCACGGGGCGTGAACTCACCGTTCACCCAGAAGTAACGCTGGTTGAAGTAGGACTCCTGACGGGGCCAAGTGGTAGTCTGAATACCATTCTCAACAGTCCAGGCCGGATAGCAGTACTTCAGGAAGACACGGGCATCGCCGCCGTTATGACTTGGCGACCATGTTTCGGTGCCATTGAAGGGCGTCTGTCCGGGATGGCACTCTGGGGCGCCGTCGTTGCGGCCGGTGGTGTAGCAGTCGGTAATATGACGCTCACCCAGACCTGTCATTTCAACGATGTTGCCGGGGTTACGTCCGAGGCTCCAGCTGGCTTCCGTAAGCATCACATGTTCGAGTTCACGCTTGCGGGCCTTGTCGGCGATGTAATGGGCGAGCATCACGAGCTGCAGGTTCTGCGACACCTGCCAGCGGCTGTCATTGGCACTGCGTCGCGAGGGTCGCTTGGCCATGTGGCCGATGTTATAACTCTCAGCCTGTGCATTGATGCTCGACTTGAGGTTCTGATAGAGCTCGGCATAGTGGCGCGTCTGCGGACAGGTGAGATAGGCCGCTGCTGCCCAGATCTGGCAGAAGGGCACGACGTTCTGGTTCTCGGCATGCATCACGCCCACACCGAAGAAGCCGTGATCACGCTTGCTGAACACCTGCGACTGCGGACCCTTGATCTCCGAATCCCGTACGAAAATGTCCTCCCACTCGGTGTCGCCCGTGACATTATAGAGGAAGGCGGCGGCCAGCTGACGGAAATCACGGCCACGCATCTGCATCGAGCCGATGTCCTGCAGGTCGTCGAGCTGGTTCCACTCCTGCTTGGAGGCATAGCGGAAGGCCTTGATGGCCTCGGCAGTATAGTAGCGCTTCAGCGAGTCAATGGAATGATCCAATTTCCATTTTTCATTTTCCATTATCCTGAACGCCTCTGCGGTGATGGCACAGTTGGCGGCATTGGCCCAGGCAGCCATCGTGGTACAGCCTGCCTGATACATCACCGTCCAGCTGAGGTCGGGGTTGGTGACTCCCTGAGAATAGCCCTCGCCATCGCGGATGGAGAGGAAGAAGTCCACCTCGTTGCGGGCCTCGTCGATGATGTCGGGGATGCCGTTGCCACTCTCACGAATGCCGAGGTTATCGTCAGAAAGTCGTCCACCGGAGAGGATGTAGGGCAGCAGCATGTCGTAGATATTGCTGACATGGGCCAGATGGCGGTCCCAGTCGAAGGCGTCCGAATGACCACCCTTCACCTCGATATTCACGGGGTTGCCGGGCAGACGATGCTGCCAGAAACGTGAAGCAAGAGCGGGTTTGAAGTGAGGCTCGTCCCACACGTCCGTATGCAAGTCCTTCCACTCTTGCATGAAGGGATGGAAATCGGTTTTATACACGGTGAGGCCCTTGGGATCGGTCTCTGGGATGAACTGCGGCTGACGAGGCACGGGCCACACATGCTCAGGATCCTTGGGCTCGCCGAGACGCATGTAGTAGTAGCCACGCACGGAATAGCGATAGGGCTGGTAATAGACATCATTGGCTATGTCGAAGTCCATCGAGCAGCCTACATCCTCCACCACGAGACGATAGCGTCCAGGAGCCGTACCACGGAAGTCGATGTTCCAGACATCGGTGCCCACGAGGTTCTTCTTGCCTGCCTCCTGCTCGGCATCGGAAGCCTTCTTCCAGAACTTCACCACACCGGCACTCTGCTTCTTCTTTGTATTGACATTATAGAGGTATACTTTACGCCCCACCCACGAGGAGTAGTCGCGCTGTCCGCCGTCGCCCAGCCACTGGTAAAGGTCTGCGGCATGGAGGGCCTCTGAGGGCATATAGCCGATGATGTTCACATGGACGGCCTCAGACGGGGTGTTCCAGATGTCGTATGTGACACTGACTGTCTGCCTCGTATCCCCTCCTGAGTAGGAGGGGTTAGGGGTGGTCTGATCAACCCCAATACCCTCTGGTATAATAATCGTATACGTACGCCCCTGCTTCATCTCTTGTGGCAACTGAAGGAACAGCCAGTGGTCGCATTCGCCAGTAAGCGTATGATCAATATTCATCGGCTTCGACTTCCGCCACACCTTCACGGGCTGGAATCTCATTCCACTTTCCTCTATAAACCACAGCTCCGCTTTCTGCGCCTCTGTCGTCTTCAGCCGTTCGCCAAAGACCACCAGCGTGTCATCGCCCTCGGAGAAGGAATGTCCGAGATAGGCACTGGGGCCTGTACCGTTGTCGCGATAGTGCACCTCGCCGTCGCGGAAGTGTACCATGAGGTAGTTCTTGTCGATGACACGGAGCCCCAGGACCTTGGTGGCCTGGACAGGCAGTAAGGCGAACACGAGCAGCGACGCCAGCACAAGGAAAAGTCTGTTTTTGTTCATAATTGCAGTTGATTAGGAAATTTGGGCACAAAGATACGAATTTTTTTTAGACAGAAGAACATAAGAACATATTTTTTCGGTTCTACAGGATTTAGTGTGAGTTAACTTAACTATTTTAACACAAGGAAGTCTTTATGCAACGTCAAGCCGCCATAGAAGAAGAGTACAGCAATGCGGAATCTCTCCACATCGCGATAGCCTCTGCCAACGGTCT
>JAFVGS010000027.1 GCA_017474845.1 Prevotella sp. | reverse complement strand
GACCGTCTGGCGGAGTTGTTCTTGGACAATGCGCAGTTCGTCCACATGGGTGGCGGCTGGGGCAAGCAACAGGAAGTGGATATCATTCGTGGTGGCATGATCTGGTACAAACACGCTGACATCCATTCGCAGGAGGTGAAGTTTACGGACAAGAACGTCGGCACAGTGTATAGCAACATTCATCTGACCTCTGAGGTGGGCGGCCATCAGGTGCGTTTCCCGTTCATGGTGAGCGAGGTGTATATCCGTCAGCCGAAGGGCTGGGGACTGTCGGCACTCATCTTCACGAAGTTGGCTGAGCCCGACCCGCGATTCGAGCCTGCACTGACTTTGGGCGAGAATATAAGGATGCCACAGTTCGGCATCGGCACCTATCAGATGACTAACGAACAGGCTAAGGCAAGTGTGCTGGCTGCCCTGCGCATGGGCTATCGTCATATTGACACGGCTCATGCCTATCAGGACGAGCGCGGTGTGGGTGAGGCTGTCAAGGAGAGCGGCATTCCCCGTCAGGACCTTTGGATTACAAGCAAACTCTGGCCCAGTGAGTATGGAGAGGGAAAGACTAGCGAGGCTATTGATAAGATGCTGGAGCGATTGCAGACGGACTACATCGACCTGCTCTACGTGCATCAGCCAATGGGTGATTTCGTCGGGGCGTGGAAGGATATGGAGAAGGCCGTCCGTGCTGGAAAGGTTCGTGCGCTGGGTATCTCCAACTTCGATGCCAACGATTCTGTGTTCAACCTCATCATGGAGAAGGCAGAGATCAAGCCCGTTGCCCTTCAGATAGAGTGTCACCCTTACGCCCAGCGCCTCGACATCCGCAAGAAGGCGGCTGAGTATGGCTTGCAGGTAGAGTGCTGGTTCCCGTTGGGTGGGGCCATGAGTCAAGGTGCATTGCTGAAAGACCCCGTCATCGTGAAGATTGCCGAGCGTCACCACAAGTCGCCCGCGCAGGTCATCCTCCGCTGGCATCTGCAGGAAGGTCTCTCCGTCATCCCCGGCTCGCGCAATCCGCAGCACATCATGGAGAATGCCCAGATTTTCGACTTCGCCCTCTCAGATGCCGACATGCAGGCCATCCGTTCGCTGAACAAGGAGCAGCGCTTCTTCAACATGGACTACAAACAGGCAGAGCAGTTCATGCTGAATTGGAAAATCGAAGATTAATATCTAACGACAATAACAATAATAAATATGAATACTATAAAGTTTTACAACGGCGTCGAGATTCCACAGATAGGACGGCGCAATGGTGGCTCCTGCAGACACGGAGCGACTGGTGAGCGAGGCACTGAGCACAGGTTACCGCATGATTGACACGGCTCAGTCGTATATCAACGAGACCGAGGTGGGCAATGCCGTCCGCAAGAGCGGCATCAGACGTGAGGACATCTTCCTCGTGTCGAAGGTCTGGTTCGGCAACTACGGTTATGAGAAGGCCAAGGCATCGATAGACGAGAGCCTGCGCAAACTACAGACCGACTACATAGACCTGATGCTACTGCATCAGCCCTACTGCGACCGCTACGGAGCATGGCGGGCGTTGGAAGAAGCCTACCGTGCGGGCAAGCTGCGCAGCATCGGTGTGGCCAACTTCTATCCCGACCACCTCATCGACCTGGCTATGAACGTGGACATCAAGCCGATGGTGAACCAGGTGGAGACACACGTGTTCTGTCAGCAACAGAAGCCGCTGGAGTATATGAACGATTTGGACTGCCGCATCATGGCATGGGGACCTCTGGCCGAGGGCCGTAACGGATTCTTTCAGAACGAACTGCTGGCAGGTATTGGCCGCAAGTACGGCAAGAGCATCGCGCAAGTGGCTTTGCGCTGGTTGCTGCAGCGAGGCGTTATCATCATTCCCCGTTCAACCAAGCAGGAGCGTATGGCACAGAACATCATGCTCGACGACTTCACGCTGAGCGCAGACGACATGGAGAATATCAAGACGCTCGACACAGGACACAGCCTCCTCTTCGACCACCACGACGGCGACACCACCAAGATGTTTATGGGCTGGCGCAACATTGAGGACTTGTATAAGCAGGTATAGAGTATGAAAAAGGTAATAACAATCGCAGCCATGATGCTGCTGGCCGTGATGGGACTGAGTGCCTGTACGGGTTCAAAGAAAGAGGCCAAGGTGGCCGATGAGAGTGAAACAACGAAAGAAGAAACAATCGACATGAAGGGAAAGAAAGTCTTGGTTGCCTACTTCTCATGGAGCGGCAACACACGCGAGGCGGCACACTACATTGCTCAAAAGGTAGGAGCCGAAGAGTTTGAAATCATTCGCGAAAAGGCATATCCCAAGGAGTATAACGCCTGCACCGAGGATGCCAAGGCCGAGAAAGAAGCAGGCGAGCGTCCTGCCATCAAAGGAAAGGTGGAGAACATGGCACAGTATGACGTGATATTTGTCTGCGTCCCCGTATGGTGGTACACGGCTCCGATGCCCGTCTATACATTTCTGGAACAGTACGATCTGAGTGGCAAGACCGTCATCCCGTTCTGCACGGCATACAGCGGTCCGTCATCCACGCTGCGTGACATAGTGAGTGCCACGCCTCAGAGCAACCATCTGGACGGAATCTGCATCGTGACGAAAGAAATGGGCGGCAAGGATATGGAACAGAAACACCCGAAAATTGACAAATGGCTCACCGAAATTGGATTCTAAGCCTATGAAAAAGAACTTAATTTTATGGGCCGTGATGCTGGTAGGGCTGGCGGCTTGTAGTGAACAGAAGCAAGTAGCAACGGAAGGAATAACCAAGGAGCAGATTTCGTTTCCCATCGGTGATCGGATAGATAATTCCGCATTTACGGGCGAGGCTTATCTGAAACCGCTAATTAACGTCGATTCTGTGTTCAACTTCCCACAGACGAATGTTGTAACGTTCGGGCCGGGGGCACACAGCAGTTGGCATAGGCACGGCGGAATGGTGGTGTTGGTGACCGACGGTGTGGGACTTTATCAAGAGGAAGGCAAACCCGCACAGATTCTCCGTCGGGGCGATGTGCTGCAGATTCCCGCAGGGGTACGCCACTGGCATGGTGCCACAAAAGACAATTGGTTTTCGCAGGTGGTAATCTACGATTCGACTTGGAAACTCACAGAGGCATCTGATGACAGCGACAATTCTGTTTCGGACGAGTACTACAATGGATTGGATATGGTGGAGTATGCACATCAGCGGGCTATTGACAGTCTGATGTTCACTGCCCCAGACACGACGATGACGCTGCCGACTTTCAACGGTCCGATTCGTCTGGCTAACACTTTGGACGGAGACAACGTGGCGGGATGCCCAGGATTGCACTATGTCGTGTTTGAGCCGGGTGTCATCAATGCCTGGCACTCGCACGCTGGCGGTCAGGTGCTCATTGTGACCGATGGCATCGGCTATCACCAGATTGAAGGTCAACCCGTGGAGGTGCTGCATCCCGGCGACGTGGCGATGTGTTCCCCCGGTGTCCGTCACTGGCACGGTGCCGCCCCCAATTCGCGCTTCGCGCACTTGGCAGCGAATACGAATCCCGACAAACCGGGTGTGGAGTGGTTCGAGATGTTGAGCAAAGAAGAGTATGACAAACTACCAAAAGAATAAATCACAATGAAGAAACTGAATCTTTTCGGCGCACTGGCTGTAGCAGCCGTCGCCATCGTAGCCTGCACGGGTCAGGCAGAACAGAAGAAGCCGCAGGGCTTGGTGATTGAGAAGCAGGGTGTGTTCTCGTCGGGCGGACGGGTGACGGAGGCCATTCCGGGCGAGTATGACCCGACACAGAACTGGCTCGACCAAGAGCGCAAGGGCACGACGACACACGTGGATCATGCCAACACGATGTATCAGATTCCGGCTGGTGGCAGTGGCACGCCAATGGTATTCCTTCATGGCTACGGACAGACGCGGACAGGCTGGCAATCGACTCCCGACGGGCGCGAGGGATGGAGCGATATATTCCTGAAGAAAGGCTACTCGGTGTTCCTCGTTGACCAGCCGCGACGTGGTGCAGCAGGTGCTACGGAGCAGATTGTCAACGACCCGGGCGATGTAGCTAATGGTAAATTCAAGGTGGGCGAACAGGCTTGGTACACCCACTTCCGCATAGGTCGTGTGGCTCCTGAGCGTTACGAAGGCTCTCAGTTCCCCGAGGGCGACGAGGCATTAGAGGAGTTCTTTTGTCAGATGACTCCGAACACGGGCAACTATGACGAACCTTTGTTCGGCAAGGCACTCACCGCGGTGCTGAAGGATGTGCAGACGATGACGGGCAGGAAGAGCATCTACGTGACCCACTCGCAGGGCGGTCGCGTGGGTTGGGCGACGGACACGGACAACATGGCTGCCATCATCGCCGTGGAGCCTGGCTTCGCTCCCGAGGTGGGCAGCGACACCTACAAGAAATTCGTGGCTGCGAAGATTCCCATGCTGTTCCTCTTTGGTGACTACATTGAGAATGGTCCCGATGACATCCAATCCACAGGGTTCTGGAAGATGGTGCTCCAGCAGTGCCGCGACTTCGCCAAGCAGTATAATGCCGACGGAGGCGACGCCATGGTCATCTACCTACCCGAAAAACAGATCTTCGGCAACAGCCACTTCATGTTCCAGGAGAAGAACAATGCTGAGATTGCCGACCTCATGGGTGAATGGTTGAAGGAGCATAATTTGTAAACGGAAAGAAGATGAAAAGATTTGACTATGAATTTCCTGTTCGAATCCATTTCGGACAGGGATGTTTTGAAGACTCGCTGAAGAAGGAGTTACAGAAATATGGAAAGCGTGTGATGCTGGCATACGGTGGCGGTTCGCTGAAGCGCACGGGACTGTATGACCGTATTGTGACGATGCTCAATGAGGCTGGGAAGACAGTGACGGACTTTGGTGGCATCATGCCTAATCC
>JAFVGS010000026.1 GCA_017474845.1 Prevotella sp. | reverse complement strand
GCGGTTACATTGCTGGATAGTGCTCAGGCGGTGAGCAATGACGATACGCGTACATTTCAGTTTGGCGAGGTTCTCAACGACGATGTGCTGGCTGATGTTGTCGAGAGCCGATGTGGCCTCGTCAAGGAAGAGCACCTTGGGTTTTCTGACCAGTGCACGGGCTATCAGTATTCGCTGCCGTTGTCCGCCCGACACGCCTTTGCCGTCGACGGTAATGGGCGTGTCCATGCCTAAGGGGAACTGGCGGATGTCACCGTCGAGCGCGGCCATGCGAGCTGCTTCCCAGGCATCATCGTCGGTCAGCTGCGGGTCATTGAAGATGATGTTGTCGCGGATGGTGCCCTCAATGAGCTGGCCGTCCTGCATGCAGACGCCGATGCAGAACTGCCGCAGACTGCGCAGGTTGATGTCATCCAGGTCGTACTGGTCGTAGAATATGGAACCAGCAAGAGGGTGTTCCAGTCCGAGCATGAGGCGCATCAGCGTGCTCTTGCCACAGCCCGAGGTTCCAACGAGTGCCACGTAGTCGCCGCTGTTGATGGTCAGGTTGAGACCGTCGAAGAGCAACGGCATGTCGTCGGCATAGCGGAACTTCAGACCACGAATGTCAATCTGACCAGTTATGCGCTTCACCACCTGTCGGCCGACCTTGACTTCCGGTATGGCAGACATGAGGGGACGGCAGAGTTGGATCTCCGGCAACTGACGTGCCAATATATTGACGATACCCTGCAACTGTACAACAGTGTTGCAGACAATACCCAGGACGGCACAATAGGCGATATAGTCGGAGAGTCCCAGACCGTAGTGCCAGGCCGCCCACATAGTTACAATCATGGGCAGAAACCTGAGGCAATAACTGATAGCGGTCATAAAGAAACTGGGCAAAGGCTGGCGGCTGCTATACGCCTCCGAGGGGGCGTAAGCCTTGGCCCATTGATAGATAGCCCGGAACTCTGCTCCTGTGGTCTTGATTTTCTGAATGCCTGAGAACAAGCTGAACATCAGGCCTATGAGGTGCGATACACTGGCATTCACGCTCAACTGTACTTTATTTACATAGTAGAACTCAATCAAGATAGACAAAACTTGTAATGCAATCACCAGGATACCGGTATAGAGCAGCGGACCACCGTAGATGAAGAACTGTATGAACATGACGGCTGAGAACAGGAAGGTCAGTAGGGACGATAGGAAATCGGCCGTCAGGTTAGAACTGATGCGTGACAATGACAGTACACGGTTGGAGAGGTCGCCAGGCGAGAACTTCTTGGCAAACGTGGCGGGCAACAGCAGCAGGCGCGACATGATAGCTATCTGTAGCGCATACTCCACCTTGTCTTTGATACGTACTACCACCAGATTGCGTGCTACTTGCACCATCGTCAGACCGATGGCAGCGCTGGCAAGTAGGGTGGCAATGGGAACAATCTGAACGATATTGCCCGAGGGAATGATCTCTGAAAAGATCAGTTTGCAAACGTATGGCGTGAACATGGTAAGCAACGTGACACTGATGCCAGCCACTATCGTGTATATCCAGTCATAGATGCAGAGACAGTTCGCGGCATAGCGAATGATTTCCTTGACAGTCAGTTCGCCGTCGGAAAAAGGCTGACAGGCAATCACTGCCTCCTTCTTCAGCAGGTGGGCATTTTTGCTCACCCTCATGCTGTCACCAGTCTTCGGGTCGGTGAACGTATAGTCCGTGAAGCCTGGCACGAGTATGACAGGCGAGTCGTCATCGGCCATGAATCCTAACATGTAGCCCGTACAGCGCGCCCACCAGCCGTCGCTCAGGGTGATGTGGCGGAAGAAGATGTTGTATTTCTCGAATAGTTCCTCTATTTGCTCAAGATCTGATGGCAGCTCCACGTTCTGCTCCATCTGCTTCCACAACTTGCGGTCTATCATGGAACGCAGAATGTTCAGCGTCTTCGTCATGGCCTTGCGGTCGCCATCCATGCGCTGGGTCAACTGCTGAAGGAAGATATTCGTTTCCATGGTGTCAGGCGTATTTTAGGAGATGGCTATACAGGCCGTCCATCTGCCGCAACTCGTCGTGTGTGCCCTGCTGGGTGATGCGCCCCTGTTCTACTACATAAATCTGATCGCACTTGGCAATGGTCTCTAACCGGTGGGCAATCATAATCATTGTCATACCCTGACCATAGAGGTTCTCCATGACCTTTGCCTCCGTCTTTGGGTCGAGGGCCGAGGTTCCTTCGTCCATCAGCAGGATGGTGGGTTCCTTGGCCAGTGCGGTGGCTATCTCGATGCGCTGGCGCTGTCCGCCGCTGAAGTTCTTGCCGCGTTCCATGACAGTTCCCTTATAGGCGCCTGGGCGTTCCATGATCTCGTGATGTATCTGCGCATCGTTGCAGGCCATCATCATGGCGAAGTCTTCTATCGATTCGTCCCACATCTTGACATTGTCAGCGATGGTGCCCTCGAAGAGCACCACGTCCTGATTGATGACCGCTACCGAGTTGACAAACGTCATACGTTCGATGTCCTTGAGCGGCTTGCCGTCGAACAGCACTTCGCCTTCCCAGGGCTCGTACAGTCCTGACACGAGACTCAGTAGCGTGCTCTTGCCACAGCCTGAGGGACCTACCAGAGCAATACGCTCACCCGCCTTGATCTTCAGCGAGAAGTGCGAGAGGATAGGGGGCAGCTTGCGGTCGTAGCCGAAGGTGACGTCGCGCAGTTCTATTTCGCCCGTCAGTTTCGCCATGTCGGGCAGTTCATCGTCTTCAAGGAGGCGGAGTGTGGCGTTCTGGTTACAGTCGGTCACATCCTTGACGCGCTGGATAGACGAGTTAAGCCTCAATAGGGTCTGTACGCTGCGAATGGACCTGTTAATGGGGTAAAGGGTCTTGTTGAACAATCCTTGAGAGGCCAGCAGCATACCCGGCGTCATCTCGCCTTGCATAATAAACCACGTGCCCAGGCATAATATGACAGCGTTGGTCAGCTCCAGTACCAAAACGGGCAAGGCGCTGATATATACAGAGTTTGTGGTGGTGGCGGCGCGGGCATTCATGGCCTGTGCATAGGTTTTCTCCCACTGCGCAAAGAAATATCGCTCGCTACCTAAGGCCTTGATGGTCTCCAGATTGCCTATACCCGTCATCGTGACGTTCTGCAGCCGTGTCTCCGTCACCTCCAGGCGCATGGCGATTTTCTTCTGCATATTGGCAGTGGCACGCATCACATAGACGAGCAGCAGGACGGAGAAGAGTGCCAGCAAGCCCAGCTTCCAGCTAAAGAGTATGAGAAGTGAACAGCACATAATCGGAAAGAAAACCGAACTGATGACGGGCATGGAGTAGTCCATCAGCCTGATGGTTTTTGAAATGGTCGTATAGCGTGCCGCCAGCTCACCGGGACTGAACTGGCTGAGTCGGGTCATCGGCAGGCGCAGCACCGTCCACAGGTAGTTCGCCGAAGTGGAAATGCTGATTTTCACCTGGCTTTTACGGCGTAAGACAGAGAATGTAATCCATACGATCAGTTCGATCAGGAACAGCATGACATAGAGCACCATCAGCGGGGTAAACCATTCCGGGCTCTTTTGTGTGATGATATTGTCGGTATATACCTGCTGGAACAGGGGCGGGAATATGGATGCCACAGAATCGATGAGACTGAACACAATACCGTTGAGGGCAAATATCATGTTGCCCTTTAGGAAATAGCTGATAGCTGATATCAGCGACAGCTTCGGCTTATGTCTCACCTCTTCCTTTTTCACCTTTTCACTTTTTCACCTTTTCACCTTTTCACCTTTTCACTCAAATTTCAGTTTGATATTTCGGAAACGCGTCCGGGCTGTCTCGAACAGGTACTGGAACATGCTGAAACGGCGGGTTTCTGTGAGCACAGAGCAGTAGGTACCGAAGTCCATGCTCACACCGTCTGGTTCTCCGAACGACCAGTCATAGCGCGCGGGGTCTGCCGGGTCTCGCTGCAAGTCGATGATCACTTCATAGACCGCTCCTCCGCCATCGCCTAACAGCTGCCGGACCAGGATGTCGGATTTCAGCGTCTGCCGCACTTCAGCAGCATTGGCAGGATAGCGCACCACCTGAGTAATGCGGCCTCTCACATAGCCTATCTCGTCACGTTTCTCGTCGGCAGGCCATACCTGAGCCTCCATGCCTATGCGCAAATCGCGCTGGGCATCATTGTCGGCGTATGCGATGAGCTGGGCGCGTTGTGACTCCTGGTTGCCAGTACCGGCGTTAACCACGCTGATGATAGGATCGAAAGCCTCGAATGGCTCATTGTCGGTCTTAGAATGAATCACCAGACCGCTGACCGTACTGGTCAGGAAACTATGGCTGTTTCCAATGGATACCATCGCTATGGGCTGCCCCTCATGCACGCTGTCACCATTGTGTACAAGTATGCTGCGCACAATGCCTTTATTGGGCAGTGTGACATCGGAAGTGCCCTCCACAGGAAATACCACTCCGGAGAAATATACCTTGTCACTTACACTGCCCAATATGCCCCATACGATGAATGCTGCCAGCAACAACCCTCCAGCCGTAGCCAACAGATAGGTGGGAACATAAGTCACTCGCAGGTGGTCAGCGATCTCTTCCGGTGAGCGCAGGGTATTGTTATCTTCTTCTTGATGTTTCATATATTTACAGTTCCTTCGTCATTTTGGGTTTTTGGCTTACAAAGATAAATAATTTCCCCCAAACCGACAAGCTCAAAACGCTCCACATTGCACTTTTTGCATATTTTAAAACAAATTTTGCATATTTTGCGAGTCGGACGTTTGAATTATTTCAACTATTCTAGGATCTCTACACAATACTTCTGACAGGCGTTGGTTTTGTGGGGGACATATCCCAGATGATTTAGGGCCTTGCCGACATCCCTATTGATGTTCTTGGTCAGGTGGAAATTGGGGAAGGACTTGTTCAGTATCTCCACAATTTCATCAACACTTTTCAGTTTCGACTTGTCGTTGCCGTCGGCAGGTCGGAATGTCAGGCTGATCATCTTCTCGATGCTGCCCACACGTTCAAACTTGCGGTTCTCCTCAATGATGCGCAGGTTCTCGTCTTCATCAAACCAATAGCGGTCGCCTCTGGCAATCTCCGCCACGAGCTGGGCATAGAGCTGCGGATAGTCAATCGGCGTGAGGGTGTCGATCTGGTTCTCGACGACGATGCAGACGAAACGGCGCGAACCGCTCTTGTCGTCTGGCAACGGCCGGAGATTGTTCGTCGTGGCGATGAACGAAGCATATCGGCGGCGCTGCTCGTAGGCCTTGCCGTAAGGCGGACGCATCTTCACGTCGCTTTTTGAAATCAGATGCTTCAACAGCGGCTGTTGACTCTTCGACAGCATGTCGAACTCATCGACGTTGATCAGCGCGAACGAGGTCAGTCCGAGGTTGATGGCGGTCTCGTTCTTGAAGTCGATCTTGTCGTTATAGTAGTCGCGCAGTTCTTCGGGCAGCAGGATGCCGCAGAAGGTCGTCTTGCCGCAGCCCTGCGGACCGATGAGCATCGGCACGATGGCGTTGCCGTGGTTGCGGTCGATGCCCTTCCAGTGGGCCACCATCGAGAGCAGCCACTTGTGGAAGTCGTCCGTCCAATGCTCGTTTTTGGTCTTGATGCGCTCGGCTAACGGTGTCACTCTGTCTCGGCCGTCCCACTTCGGCAGTTGCTCCAACCACTCGTTCACGGGGTCGTACTCAGGTATCATCGTCGACTCGACATAGCGCTTGATGTCCTTGTCCCACGAGTCGAGGCCGGCTTTCAGCGCACGGATCGACATCGTGTTCATCGCCTCCTTCGTCAGGTCGCTGAATCGGTAGTCGAAGGAATCCTTGGAGCGGTACTGGGCGACGCCCGTCATCACGTTCTTCCGTAGTTCGTAGCGCGAGTTGAGGAAGGCCTCGGTCTTGTAGGTCAGCAGCTGCGAGGGCTTGACGTGCTTCAGCGGCCAGGTGGCCTTCAACGTCTTGGAGTACTGCGAGTCGAACACCGTCTGCACATACTCCGCATCCTCGTTCAGCCGTCCGTCGAAGAGGGTCATCTTCACAGCGAAGGCCTCCTCGATGCCACTCTCGTGGCAGTTCTGGGCGAGTACCTCTAAGCAATGAGGAACAAAGTCCTCTTCCTTGTCCAAGCGACACTCCTCCAAGGCATCGGCCTTGCAGGCCTGATACTCATGGCGGCGGCTGGCCTCGGTGGAGAGTCCCGGGATCACTCCTGACTCCTGACTCCCAACTCCTGACTCATGTCTCCTCTCACGACTCACCGTCCTCGACAGCCGTTCTGCCGTCTGGTCATCAGGCGACACCATCATGATGGCGCAGTCGGGATTGAAATACACATCCTCGTCGTGACTCATCTCACAACTGGTGCGGAGCGACGGGGCGATGTTCTCCACACGGATGGCCAACTGGGTGGAGTAGAGATAGTGGAACTTCGCGTAGGCGTTCAGATTGAATTTCTCGACTTCCGACTGCCAGTAGCCCTCGGGATTCTGCCAGTTGTTGCGCTCGGCAGCCTGACAGACGAGCTTGACGCTCCGTCCGTCGGCCCCCACGAAGGCCAGCAGGGTGTAGTCGATGAGTGCCGCCTCATTGCGTATCTCCTCTGCCGTCTTGCGATCAGGCAGGTTGTTGATCTCTAAGAGGATCATACCATTATATAAATAGGTCCACCGCTTGCCTTTCTCGTTCTTGATGGCCGATGCGAAGCAGATGCGGGGCCGCTCGGTCTGTTCTTCAATGAGTTTTCCGCTTTTCAACTTACCCTTGCGAATCATCTCCACCACATCGCCGAGTGAATACCGCGTGTAGCGCTCCTGTCCGTCGCGCTGGTTGATCAATGTCACTGTCTGTCTGGTTATCTCTGTCATAATCGTATTATTAATTTGCGTGCAATGCTGCGATTAAGCGAGTGCCATGATGCTCGCATCGATGGCCGAGCGTGAGCAGCATCGCGGCTTTCAAGCCGCAAAGTTACAACATTTTTAGTCAATTGCCAAATATTTCCATAACTTTTTCATTATTTTACTTCCACTTCCACTATTATTATCAATCTATATTTGTTTAAAGGATTTTCCAAAGGTGGAAGTAAATTTTTTCACTTCCACCTAACTTCCATTTTTGTGACTGCGGTCTTTGACTTTACAGGCACTAAAGTCCGACTTTAGTTAGGGTAAACTTGGACTTTACCCTAACTAAACCTTCAAATTCTCGAGAGAATTTTGCGGTTTGCTGCCTGGTTTCTCTGACTCCCATGCCACCTTTCTCCGACTTTACTGCCTGCAAACTTCCACGATGATGCCTACTTGCTCTCGTTCTGATGCTTTGTACAACTCGTACTGCCGCTTTGTACGACTTGTACTGACGCTTAGTTCGTTGGTAAACAAGGCATTAGCATGACTATGACTTGGCCTATCTACCCCTTATAGAAGGCATATCCAACACCATTAGTAGGCGTCCCTACCACCCCCAAAACAGGGAAGAAAAGTGGAAGTGAATTATTTTACTTCCACTTATGGAAATGCCTTTATATAAATCAATTTCGATAGATTTAGTGGAAGTGGAAGTAATCCAACATATTTTTAATTAAATTTCAAACCAAAGTCATAAGAAATGAGAGTACACGAGTTGGTCTTGTCCTCATCATGTAAATGGGATTACTATTGGCTGTCCGCACTTTTTTGCAAAAAGCTTGTACGGTTAGAAATTATTGCGTAACTTTGCGCCAAAATTATAAAACGGATGACGATGGGAAAAGAACAAAAGAATTCTGTAGAGGAGCCTGCTGCTTTGACCTATGGGATGAGTGCAGAACTGCGAGATAGCGGCCTGCTCAATATGATAAATAATCTTAGCAGTAAAGATAAGACTGGCCTTATCCGATACATTCATGGTATGGAAGATGCAGACCAGAAGCTGTTTGAGGATATTTCCGATGATACTCAGCCATACACTATGGAAGAACTGAACGCTCGTATCGATGAGGCAGAGGTGGAAATTGAGAATGGTGGTGGCAAGTCCTTCAAGGAAATGATGGATGGCTTCAAGCAAGAATTGCTATGGCTCAAGTAAAATCCCACCTATAAGATCGACTATCTTCACACTATCGGCCGACTTGAGAAAAATAATCGACATATACCACGCGCGACTCAAAGTTATGGAAGCAAATAATACAGCAGCCCAGCGGCGCAGTCGCACTGGCGGCATAATTTCTGGGGCAAAGGCGTTGCCCCGACGGAATAGCAGATAGCAACTTGCCATCAAGGCCATACCTGTCACTATAGTATATAATATGATAAACCCAAATCGGTCGTTAGGGCTGTCTTGAGGTATTTCTAATGGCCGCCATTAGAAAATAGGCTTTGTATTTGCTTGTTTTTCAATAATTTATTAACTTTGCCACGGATATAAGAGTCAATCCTATGATGAAAGATTTGGAGA
>JAFVGS010000065.1 GCA_017474845.1 Prevotella sp. | reverse complement strand
TTGACTATCTCTGTCTCATCGAGTGTCAGGCTCAGCGTGGAGAAGTCGCAGTGAAGAGTCCATTCTACGGGTTCTGAGACGTTGCCGTACTTGTCCTTTATGTTGGACAGGCGGAAGGTGAAGTCGCTGCCGTCCATCTTAGGAAGGATGGCATCAGGAAGGGAGAAGTATATCTCGCGCTCGGAGGCAGTGAAGGCATATTCCGTCTCGTGAAGACGCATGCGCTGAGACACGGGCAGCAGGGCAGGAGCGGTGGCGCTCGCATGATGCTCCGCACTGATGCCGGAGGCTGTAAGATGCGAGGCCGAGGTGTCGCCGAAGTTCCTCATGGAGAAGTTGCTCGTCACTGTGCCGGTCGGGGTGCGGTGGATGTCTTCGAAGGGGAAGTAGCCGATCAGACCGGAGTAGGTGCTGTCAAGACGTTCGTAGCGGCGTTCGGCAATGGCCTTGGCATCAAGCGAGGCGCTCCAGATGCGCACGTCGTCAATGCCACCGGTTAGGCCTTTGCCAACATAGAGCTCAGGGCTTGCCGGTGCAGGTATGCTTGATTCTGCCAGTGTCTTCACGGCTGCACCATCGATATAGGCGACGGCTGAAACGCCGCGGCGAACGTTGAGTGCCAGGTGGTGCCACTCGTTGTCAGCGTAGTTACGTTCGCTAAGAACCTCGGCTGATTGAAGAGTGACGGTTTCGGCATTTTCTTCGCTGTTGGAGCGCTTGTAGGTTTTCAGTGTCAGGCGGCTGTCGTCGAAGCCTACACGCAGGCAGTTGGGGACTTCGATGAGAGAAGCGTTGCTGTTGCCTTCCTGCCGGACGGCGCGGAACCAGAGTTCCAGGGCGTAGCTGTCGGTGCTGCGGGGGGAGAACGTCGAGATGTCCACGGCCAGGGAGTCTTCTGAGGCGAGGCGGACGGCACGGTTCTCATTGTTGATGTACCAGCTTTCGCCTTTCATCTCCATATTGCGGGAGCGGGCCTTGTCATTGAGTGTGGTGCCGTGACCTTCATTCATGCGCCAGTAGCCTACGAGCCCGGGGGTATAGGGGGCCTTGGACAGCTCACGCTCTCTGTAGAGCTGGTGCACATCCTTGGAGGTGTTCCACAGTGTCAGGTCGCGCATGCGCCCTACTGTGCCTGTGCCGCCAACGGTGAGCTTGCCTTTGATCGGGAGGGAGGGAACAGGGGTGTCTTTCAGGATGCTGACGGGGTCGGGGGTGTCAGCATCGGCGTAGAGGGCGCTGAGCAGGCCGCGCTCGTTGGCTGGGTCCTGCCGGTAACTCAGTGCAATGTACAGCCACTTGTTGGATGGCAGTTCTACTGCCGATGCGATGACTTCGTCTGCGTTCCCGAGGCGGAATTCTGCCTTGCCGCTGTTCGTGGAAAGGGACAGCTGGTTGGCGTCGGTGCCGATGCTGACGATGTCGCCGTCGGACTGGCGGTACAGCCACAGGTCGATGGCGATGTCGCTGTTGTTGAACTGGAATGCGGATTGGGTGCTGATCTCGTTGCCTGCCAGCTGAAGCGTCACGTCAGGATTGGTGGTCTTCACGCCGCTGGCGGCGGTGTTGCAGAGGTCGCCGGTGATGGTGAAGTTGTCGCTCTGGCTGAGGGCTACGTCGTAGATGGGCTCGTTGAAGCGAACGCTGATGTTGTTGCGGTCGAGGTAGGTGGCTGTGCCCTGAGGCGTGGAGGAGCCGAGAATCTTGGGGCCGCGGATGTCCTGGGTGATATCGACGGAAGGGGTCTCGAAGGTCAGCTCTTTTGTGCCGTACAGGCCGAAGGTCTGGGCACGAAGCTCATAGATGCCGTCCTCGGGGAATTTCACGAGAGTGGAGATCTGTTCTGTGTCGGGAAGGGGGGATACACCTGAGGGAAGTGTCTTGCCGGGGCGCTCCACCTGCCATTCTTTGTGAAGCGTCCACGACATGGTGCCCTTGCGGCGATACTGTACACGCACGCCTGTGAGGTCTTTGTCGCTGCGGTCCAGCTGGCGGAGCGTCACCTGGAGGCCGCCGGCATTATAGTCACGGCCGATGAGGGAGGTGCTGTTTACGGACAGTTCGACGGGAGTTGAGGCGGGGATGAAGTGAATGCTCAGTTCTACAGGGGCGCTGACGGTGGCTGTGTCTGTCGCTGACTTCAGCACCAGTTTCAGGTTCATGTAGTCAACGATGCTGCGGTCGCCCTGCGATACCTGAAGGGTTTTCTCTATGGTCTCGCCGCCTTTCAGCTTGAACTTGCGACCGTCTTTGCCGTTGCTCAGATGTGCGCCGTCCATCATCAGGATGGCGCCGTTGGGGTTGCTGCCGTCCTTGCACTCCAGTACATAGTCGCAGACGGTGTTTGTCTCGCTGGCGTTGTGCAGCTGGAGGACGAA
>JAFVGS010000025.1 GCA_017474845.1 Prevotella sp. | reverse complement strand
GGCGCGTATGCGCTGAAGTTTATCAACAAGAACGAGTTTCCCGACTGCACCGTGCGGCAGGGCATCGTGGTGGCAGTGTGTCCGGGGGCGACGGCAGAGCAGGTGGAGCAGGAGGTGACGAAGCCGTTGGAGGACTACATCTTCACGTACAAGGATGTGCGCAAGGAGAAGACTACCTCGACGTCGATGAGTGGCATGAGCGTGGTGCAGGTGCAACTGAACGACGAGATTGAGGACAAGGAGGAGTTCTGGGCGAAATTCAAGCACGGCGTGAACGAGTTCAAGGATCAACTGCCGCGAGGGGTCGTGGCCGTGGTGGTGCTGGACGACTTCGGCGACTCGTCGGCCCTGCTCGTCACGATGGAGAGCGACGACAAGACCTACCGCCAACTGTCGGACTATATGGATCAGTTGAAAGACCGTCTGCGCACGGTGGAGAGCGTGGGGCGCATGACCGTGACGGGTATGCAGAAGGACCAGGTGAGCATCATCCTCGACAACAACCGTCTGGCGAAGTACGGCCTGAGTGACCAGACGCTGGCCATGACACTCTTCTCGAAGGGTTTTTCTACTACGGCGGGGCGCATCCGCGACGAGGTGAGCGAGCAACCCATCTATGTGAACCGCTCGGAGGCCAGCGTTCGCGACATCGAGGAGATGATAGTGCTCTCCACGCCAGCGGGCAACGTGGTGCGGCTGAAGGACGTGGCAGAGGTGAGGCGCGAATATCCATCGCCCGACTCGTACATCACGAACAACGGCCATAAGTGTCTGCTGCTGTCGGTGGAGATGAAGAAGGGCAAGGACATCGTGGCGATGGGTGAGGCGGTGAAGGAGCAGATAGCCGAATTCCAGGAGACCCTGCCACGGGACATCACACTGTATAACATTACCGACCAGTCGAAGGTGGTGGACGATGCCGTGATGAAGTTCCTCAGCGAACTGGCCATTGCCGTCGTTGCGGTCATCATCGTGGTGATGCTTCTGCTGCCGATGCGTGTGGCACTGGTTTCAGCTGGCACCATCCCTATTACCATATTCATTTCCTTAGGTCTGTTCATGGCCTGTGGACTGGAGTTGAACTGTATCACGCTCTGTGTACTAATCCTGTCATTAGGCATGGTGGTGGACAACTGCATCGTCATCATTGACTCCTACCTGGAGAAACTGGGACTGCTGCCGCAAGACCTGCCGCGAGAGGAATACGACCGTCTGAGGCGGGAGGCCAGCATTGACAGTGCCCGACACTTCTTCCGCAGCATCTTCTCTGCCACGCTGGCCATCTCTGTGACGTTCTTCCCCATCTTGTTCACCGTGACGGGAATGCCGCTCGACTTCCTGGAGTCGTTCCCGTGGGCCATCAGCATCGTACTGTTCACGTCGCTGTTGGTGGCAGAACTGTTGGTGCCCTACCTGCAATACACGTTCATCAAGAACCCGCTGAAACCACGCGAGAAGGAGCATGACGAGAACATACAGATGCAGACAGGACGGCTGACGTGGAAAAAGCACACCACACCGTCGATGCTCGACCTTCTGCAGCGGTCGTACAATAAGGTCATTGGCTGGTGTTTCCGTCACACGAAGACCACGCTTACCCTGGGCATCGGCAGTGTGCTGCTGGGCATCCTGCTGATGGGCAGCATCCCGCAGAAGCTCATGCCCATTGCCGAGCGCAACCAGTTTGCCGTAGAGATATACCTGCCGTCGGGCACGTCGCTAGAAAAGACGTCGATGATAGCCGACTCTCTGGAGCGCATGATGCGCCGCGATTCGCGCGTGCTGTCGGTGGCCTCGTTCCACGGCAGTGGCTCACCGCGTTTCCAGTTCTCCTACGCTCCACAGATGGGTGGTACAAACTTTGCGCAGTTCATCGTCAACACGCCCAGCAACGACGACACGGTCGATATGCTTGACGAGTTTCAGGACCTTTACGCAGACTACTTCCCCGAGGCATACGTGCGCTTCAAGCAGATGTCCTATTCCGAGGCTGTCTCACCGTTGGAGGTGCGGCTGACGGGCAGCAATCTGGATCACCTGCGCTTGGCTGCCGACTCCATTCAGACGGTGCTGCGCCAGTGGCCGGAACTGAAGATGGTGCGCTCGAACCTGAACGAGCCGCGCCCCACAAACCACATTGCGCTGCGAGAGGACTATTCCACTCGTCTCGGCCTGACCAACATCGGCATAGAATCGACATTGGCCTTGCGCTACGGCAGCGGTATGCCGGTAGCAAGTGTCTATGAAGACGACGACGAGGTGCCAGTGGTCATCAAGAGCACGCGTGCAGACGCTTCATCGGCTACCGATCTGTCCAGCGAGCAGATTCCCGTAGTGGGCGGCATCGACAACGTGCCTCTGCGCCAGGTGGCAGACATTGTGCCAGAATGGGAACTTGGCAGTATTCCCCATCGCAACGGTGTGCGTTGCGTCACCGTCAGTGCCGAGTTCGACCGCACCGAAAGACCCAATGGCATGGTGGAGAAGGAAAAGGTGGAGCGGATGATTGCCAGTCGCGGGCCCGAGTTCCTGCCCGCTGACGTAAATGTCACATACGGCGGCGACTTCGAGGAGTCGGACGACAATATGCCAAAGGTGATGCGGGCACTTGCCATTTCCATTATGATTAATTTCTTCATCCTTCTGTTCCACTACCGAAATGCCCACACGGCCACCCTGCTGCTATTCTGCTTTGCCCTGTGTCTGCCTGGCACCGCCATCGGCGTGAAACTGATGGATTGTGACTTCGGCTGCACCTGCGTCATGGGTGTCATCAGTCTTCTGGGTATACTGGTGCGCAACAGCATCATCATGCTCGATTATACCAACGAACTCTTGGAAGAAGGGCAGACAATGTACGATGCCTGTCTGCATGCCGCCCAGCGACGTATGCGCCCCATTTTCCTTACCTCGGCAGCCGCTTCTATGGGCGTTCTGCCTATGGTGACAGGCGGCAGTCAGTTGTGGGTGCCTATGGGCTCCGTCATCTTCTTTGGCACGCTCATCACCATGCTCTTCATTCTCACCGTCATCCCAGTGGCCTATTATACCATCAATAAGCATACTATATATAAAAAATCTGTAAACGAATGAAAAGAACGCTCTTTCTTATAACAGTAATGGTTTGCTGTGGTGGCTTGTCTGCCCAGCAAACCTATAGTCTGGAGCAGATACTCGACTCTGCCCTACACAACAATATCGCCATGCGCAATGCTAGACAAGAGATAGATGCCGCCCAGCAGCAGCGCAAGGAGGCTTTCACCAAATACTTCCCCAACGTCAGCGCCACGGGCTTGTGGTTTAATGCCAACAAAGGCACGGCAGAGAAAACACTCTACCCTTCGGAGATGATTTCCCCTGAGATGGGGGCAGGACTGGCCCAGATGTTCCCAGCCGAGGCTTTGGCCGCTTTGCAGAATCCAGTCAGCCTCTCACTGATGAAGCACGGCACTGTAGCCGGTATCACTGCCATGCAGCCCGTCTTTGCAGGTGGCCTGATTGTCAACGGCAACCGCTTGGCAAAGGTCGGCGAAGACGTCAGCCGTCTGCAACTGCAACTGTCGGAGAATGAAGTGGAGAAAATTGCCGAGCAGTATTTCTGGCAAATCGTCTCACTTCAGGAGAAGATGAAAACCGTCGCTGCTGTCGAAACCATGCTAGCAGACATTCACAAGGATGTCGATGCGGCTGTCAGTGCCGGCATTGCTCTCCGCAATGACCTGCTGCAAGTGCAGTTGCGACAGAACGAGGTGGAAAGCCAGCGACTAAAACTCCAGAACGGCATCAGCATCGTCCGTCTGTTGCTTGCCCAGTACTGTGGATTGCGTGACACGTCTTTTACACTCAGCCACCATGCAGATGCTGTGATTCCTGTGCCTTTGAAACAAGACCATCAGCAGGCATTGTTTTCAACATCTGAGTACCAGTTGCTTGGCAAACAGGTCGAGGCTGCCAACTTACAACGTAAGATGGAGATTGGCAAGAATCTCCCCACCGTCGCCGTGGGGGTAGGCTACAACTACCACACATTGCTCGAAAACGACCACTCCTTCGCTATGCTCTTCGCCACTGTCAGCGTCCCTATCTCCGACTGGTGGGGCGGCTCACATGCCATAAAACGCAAGAAAATCGCCTACCAGCAGGCGCAAGACCAACTCGCCGACAACGCCCAACTGCTCACCATCCGTATGCAGAACGCCTGGAACAGCGTAGTGGAAGCCCGTCAGCAACTCGACATAGCCCAGCGCAGCATCGAGCAGTCGGAAGAGAACCTCCGCCTCCACCGCGATTACTACCGTGCCGGCACCTGCAAGATGTCCGACCTCCTCGAAGCCCAGCTTCTCTACCAGCAGTCGTGCGACAAGCATACCGATGCCTATGCCGACCTACAGAACAAGATTCTTGAATACAAACAATCAACAGGACAGTGATATGAACAAAGAAGAAATTGGAAACTTTGCCGGAATCGTCTGGCGAACCCTCAGTGACAAAGGTTCTCTCTCATTTGAGGATCTGCAGCGTGAAACACGACTCGACACAGAGTCTGTATGTACTGCTATCGGTTGGCTTGCTCATGAGAACAAAATCGAGTTCAACGAGCAGAACGGCATCACGTTTTTCTATGTATATCAAGAGAAATACTATTAAAAATAGGACAAGGATAGTAAATCAAACAAACGTGTTATGCCGAATATAGATGTCCGAAAGGTAAGTTGTCGCAAGGAGCAGGATTACTTTGTCTGTCTTCCGAAATATATCTACGAGGATTGTCCGCAGTGGGTACCAGACTTAGACCGTGACGTCCGCATATTATTCGACCGCCGCAGTAATCCTGAGTCTGAGTTTTGTCATATCCAGCCATTTGTGGCCTATCGCAACGAAGTACCCCTTGGGCGTATTGTGGGCATTGTGAACCACAGAGCCAACGAGCGGTGGCAGCAACGGGTTGTGAGCTTCGGACAGATAGAGTTTATTGATGACCCCGATGTCTCACGGGCACTGATTGAGACCGTGGAGCGGTGGGGACGCACCTTTGGCATGGATACTCTTCATGGACCGATGGGCGTTACTGATTTCGATAAAGAGGGGATGCTCATAGATGATTTCCACCTGACAGGAACGATGAGCACCATCTACAATCACGACTACTATCCACGTCACATGGAGGCACTGGGATTTCGAAAAGAAGTGGACTGGGTGCAAATACGTATAAACATTCCTGACAAGACACCTGCCCGTTATGCAAGAACGGCACAGTATGTGCGCGAACAAATGGGATTGTGCGTGATAAAGTTGGACACCCCCGGCATAGACAAACGGCATTATGCCGAACAGGTTATGAGACTGTTCAACGAGGCTTATCGCCCAATCTTCGGATTCGCGGCTCTTTCGGAGGCTCAAATAGCGGCCTACCTCGACCGCTATCTGCCAATTCTCGACCCGAAGATGGTTCCTATCGTCATCAATGAGCAACATGAAGTGGTGGGGGCAGCTGTCACTATCGGTAGCCTGACGCAGGCCTTGCAGAAGACGGGGGGCCGACTGTGGCCTACAGGATGGTGGCATCTGCTCAAGGCACTGAAATGGCGACACGAGGACACTGTGGAAATGTTGCTCGTGGGTGTGCGTCCCGACTATCAGGGGATGGGGGTGAACGCCCTATTCTTCGATGACCTGATACCTATCTATAATCAATTGGGATTCAAATGGGCAGAGACAGGGCCGCAGTTAGAGGACAACGTGCGCGAACTTTCGCAGTGGAAACCTCTGAAACCGGAGTTTGTTAAACGAAGGAGGTGTTACATAAAAAAGATATAAAAACAAATAATAATGAAGCAAGTAAATGTAAAGCCCGCAACGGGTAAACTGGGAATTCTGATTGTCGGCAACGGCGCAGTGGCAACAACTTTTATGGCAGGTGTGATGATGGCTCGCCGGGGACTCGGCAAGCCCATCGGTTCCATGACACAATACGAAAAGATACGTGTAGGACGTGGAACTGAAAAACGCTACCTCCATTATAAGGACATCGTACCAATGGCATTGCTCGACGACATCGTGTTTGGCTGCTGGGATGTCTATCCACAAAATGCCTATCAGGCAGCCGTCTATGCCGACGTGCTGAAGCGCGAGGACATTGATCCTGTGCATGAGGAAATGGAGCAGATAATCCCCATGAAAGCAGCTTTTGACAAGAACTACGCTAAACGGTTAGACGGCGACAATGTAAAGAAGTGCAGCAACCGTTGGGACATGGTAGAACAGTTGCGCGAGGACATTAGGCAGTTCAAGAGCGAAAAGGGGTGCGAGCGCGTCGTGGTGTTGTGGGCTGCATCTACCGAGATCTACGTGCCTGTGGATGAGCGGGTGCACCATCATCTGACAGACTTGGAAGTGGCCATGAGGGCTGATGACCGTGAGCATATTGCCCCCTCCATGTGCTATGCCTATGCGGCACTCTCTGAAGGATGTCCGTTCATCATGGGCGCTCCCAATACTACTGTTGATATTCCTGCGATGTGGGAACTGGCAACAGAAACGAAGATGCCCATCGCTGGCAAGGACTTCAAGACAGGGCAGACCTTAGTGAAGAGTGGCTTTGCTCCTATTATCGGTACGCGATGCTTAGGTCTTGAAGGCTGGTTTTCCACCAATATACTCGGCAATCGCGACGGCCTGGTTCTCGACGAGCCTCAGAACTTCCGCACGAAAGAGGTGTCGAAACTCTCTACGCTAGAGACCATACTGAAGGCTGATGACCAACCCGAACTGTACAGCGACTACTACCACAAGGTGCGCATCAACTACTACCCGCCCCGCAACGACCGCAAGGAATCGTGGGATAACATCGACATCCGTGGATGGATGAACTATCCGATGCAGATAAAAATCAATTTCCTCTGCCGCGACAGCATTCTGGCAGCCCCTGTCTGCCTCGACCTCTGTCTGCTCATCGACCTTGCCCAGCGCGCTGGCCGTTATGGCATCCAGCGTTTCCTCTCGTTCTTCCTGAAGTCACCGATGCACGACTACACACAGGGCGAGGAGGCCGTGAACCATCTGTACAAGCAGCACACGATGTTGAAGAATGCCATTCGCGAAATGGGAGGCTATGAGGCAGATGAAGAATTGGACTAAGTATATCATTTCACTCTTGTTCCTGCTGTTGTGCCAGCCTTTGCAGGCGCAGCAGCAGATAACGGGTGTGGTCGTCGATGCCGAGACAGGTGAAGTCATACCGATGGCGAGCCTCATTTATAAAGGACACAACGTAGCCAAAGTTGCCGATGCCGACGGGCGATTCTCCATCACCCGCCATGAGGGATGGAACCTGACCGTGAGTTCTATAGGTTACAAGGAGCGTATCATCCGCATCAGCGCTAAGACCAGGGATAACCAGAAGATAACCCTAAAGCCTGACAAGCAACAGTTGGAGGAAGTCACCGTGAAGTCGAAACGACACCGTTACAGTCGCAAGGACAACCCAGCGGTGGAACTGATGCGCAAGGTGATTGCCGCCAAGAAACAGACTGACCTCAAGACACACGACTACTACCAATATAACCTCTACGAGAAACTGACACTGGGTCTGAACGACCTGACACCGGAGCAACTGGAACAAAAGCCCTTCAGCAAGCATCCGTGGCTGCTGGACCAAGTGGAGCGATGCCAATACAACAACAAGCTAATACTGCCCGTGAGCGTCGACGAGACAGTGAAAAGGAAAGTCTACCGTCGCGAACCTCATGCCGAGAAGACCTACATCATTGGTCAGCAGTCAACAGGTGTTAACGACCTCTTCCAGACGGGCGACATCATCAACGTCGTCATGAAGGACGTCTTCACCGATGTCAACCTGTACGACGACCAGATACGTCTGCTGCAATACCCGTTCACGTCGCCCATCGGTAAGAACGCCATTGGCTTTTATCGCTTCTACATAGAAGACACACTGAAGATTGACCGTGACACCGTCATTCACTTGCACTTCCTGCCCAATAATCAGCAGGACTTTGGTTTCCGTGGCGACCTCTATATCTTGAAGGATTCTACTTATCATGTGCGCCGCTGCGAACTGACACTGCCCAAGAAGAGCGATGTAAACTTCGTCGAGAACCTACGCGTGGAACAGGAGTTCTCGAAGTTGGAGAACGGTGAGTGGGTGCTGACACGCGACGACATGATTACGGAGATGAAGTTTGCTAAGTTCCTGAAGAAAGACATCGTTATCCGAACCACCCGGCTTACCGACTATGACTTCAGCGAACAACCCAAGGAACTCTATAAGGGCAAACAGACGGAGGTCAAGGATGCCTACGCCGAGTTGCGCTCCGAACAGTTCTGGAACCAGTACCGGCAGGTAGAACTCACCAAGAGCGAGAGTTCGATGGACACATTCTTGCAGCATATCAAGGATCTTAAAGGTTTTAAGTACTTTATGTTCGGTCTCAAAGCCCTCATAGAGAACAGCATTGAGACAGGCAATCCCAACAAGATAGACCTGTCGCCTGTGAACACCATCCTGACGCATAATGAGTTCGACGGTATGCGCTCACGTCTCAGCGCACTGACCACTGCCAACCTCAATAAGCACTTGTTTGCCTCAGCCTATTACGCCCATGGATGGGGCAGCCACAAGAACTACTACAACGCAGAACTGACCTACTCGCTGAATGCCAAGGAATACTTGCCGTGGGAGTACCCCAAACGTACGCTGTACGTAGGCAGTACCTATGATGTCTGTTCTCCCAGCGACAAGTTCCTGCCCACAGACAAGGACAACTTCCTGCTGGCATGGAAGTGGACGGGCATTGACAAGATGATACTCTACAACAGGCAGCGCATAGGCTTCGATTACGAGTGGTATGGTGGACTGCGCACCAGCCTGGAGCTGAAAGCCGAGGAGTATGAGGCTTGCGGCAAGATGTCGTTCCGCACGCTCGACAAACCACGTATCGACTACCAGGGCATGGATCACCATCGCGAGTTCCTGCGCACCACCGAGTTGAAAGCCGAGTTGCGCTATGCCAAGGGCGAGACCTTCGTTAATAGCAAGGAACGCCGTGTGTCGGTCAACCGCGATGCTCCCGTTTTTACGCTCAGCCACACCTGGGGCATGCGCAATGTCTTAGGGGCAGACTACACCACCAACTTCACCGAGGCAAAGATATACAAGCGCTTTTGGCTGAACAGCTGGGGTAAGGTTGATGTACGGTTGAAAGGCGGCATACAGTGGAACCAAGTGCCCTACCTGCTTCTCATCCTGCCCATGGCCAACCAGTCGTTTGTCATTGAGGATGAAATGTTCAACCTCATCAACAACATGGAGTTCCTCAACGACCGCTATGCCTCGCTACTGCTATCATGGGACATGAACGGCAAACTCTTCAACCGCATACCCCTTGTCCGTCGGCTGAAATGCCGCGAGTTCATTGCCATCAACATGCTGTGGGGCGGATTGTCGGACAAGAACAATCCTTATCTGCCGCAGAATGCAGGCAGTTCGCGGTTGATGTACTTCCCGGAGGGTTGTCATGTGATGGACACCCACAAGCCCTACGCCGAACTGGTCATCGGCATCCACAACATCTTCAAAATTCTACAGATTGAGTATGTCCGCCGACTGACCTACCTCGACCTGCCTACCAGCGAAAAGTGGGGCATACGCTATACGTTCAGAATGACATTTTAAGAAAATATGAAACAAGACGTACAACATACCTATAAATCCAACGACACCGAGGAGTGGCTCGACCGCGTGTTCACCCGTCCGATAGGCTACCTGTGGGCCAAGTTTTTTCAGCGGTTGGGCGTTCACCCTAATGTGGTTACCATGCTCAGCATCATCATAGGCATTACGTCAGCCTTCTTCTTCGCACATGGATCATGGCGCATGGAAGGCAGTGCGGGCCTAATGCTCAACATCATCGGAATCCTGCTCATGATGTGGTCCAACTTCTACGACAGTGCCGATGGTCAACTGGCTCGTATGACAGGTAAGAAGACTCAGCTGGGGCGTATTCTCGACGGGGCCGCCAGCATCATGATCTTCATACCCGTCTATTGCGCGTTGGTGTGGCGCTGCTATCAGTATCACAGCATTGAGTTCCTGTGGTTGCATATTGCAGATACAGAACATAATGCCATCATTTACGGCCTGACGCTTTTTGCCTTATGCCTCTTCAGCGGTTTTGTCTGCCACAGCGGGCAGTGCCGACTGGCCGACTATTACCGGCAGATACACCTGTTTTTTCTCAAAGGAGAGTCGGGAGCAGAACTTTCAACCTGGACCCATCAGCAGCAGTTGTACAATGCAATGCCTTGGCGTTATCACTTGATAGAGAAAGCCTTCCTCAAGACATACGTCAACTACACCCGTCAGCAGGAGAAGGCTACTCCAGCCTTCCAGCGCCTAATGCAAAGACTCCACCACAGATACGGAAAGGCCGGCAACGCGCCAGAGTCATTCTGCGACGAATTCCGCCGCCGCTCGCTCCCACTGATGCCCCTTACCAATATCCTCACCTTCAACACGCGATCCATAGCCCTCTATCTATGCTGCCTCGTCGACTTGCCTTGGCTCTACTTCGTCTTCGAGATAGTCTTCATGTCAGTGCTCTGCGGGTATATGCATCACAAACACGAGAAAATGTGTAACGAGTTGTTAAAGAGCATATGACATTCGCCATCCTTGCCGCCGGAGAAGGCTCGCGCTTGCGTCGCGAAGGCATTGCAGTTCCGAAGCCGCTGGTTACAGTAGCAGGAGAGACGCTAATTGACCGCGCGAATCAGGGGGACAGATTCTGTCTTTGATTTTCCTTGAACCAAAACATGGATGTGGCAGCCCGCCTCGCTGCCACATCCATTTTATAGATTGGGTGGGGCAAGGGACTCTGTACTCCCTTGACTTACCGCAAACGGATAAAAATCTCCGAGCAGCGAGAGCAGACCCAAACTCGTTTGAGGTCTGCCGAGTCGCGAGAGAGATTCAACAAATGTTAAATCTCGGATATCCTTGGATATTCGGGGAAATAGTCGTATCTTTGCAGGCGAAGAATCGTATAAAACAAGGAAAGATATGGCAACAATCGTATTACAAGTGGAGGACGAGAGCCTCGTGGCGAAAGTGAAACAGGCTTGCAAGATGCTGATGGGCGTAACATCGGTGAAGGTGCAGAAAACCTCACAGAGAGTTGATGACATCACCAAGACGGCCGACTACAAGGCTGCTATGGATGATGTCAAGCACGGTCGGGTGACCGAATATGACTCTGTAGAGGATTTGTTTGAGAAGCTTGGCGTCGCTCTATGAAGTACAGAATCAAGACTACCAACCGGTTCGACAAGCAGTTGAAGCGTTGCGAGAAGCGAGGCTATGACATGCATCTCATCTTTAATGCAATGCGCCTGCTTGCCCAGAATGGCTCGCTCCCCAAGGAATATCTGCCCCATCCGCTGAAAGGCGACCGTAAGGGGCAGTGGGAATGCCACATCCAGCCGAACTGGCTGATGACCTGGGAGCAGCACGACCGTGAACTGACGCTGCTATTCCTTGAGACGGGAACCCACGCCGACCTGTTCGGCTGGTGATCGCTCCCCCGCAATTCCCCCCGCAACCTCCGAGAGAGACTTTATCCGCCGAGACTGCCGCAGCACACCCTCGGCTCCCACGCCAAAATAGTGAACGCCGACCACTACGGCAACCTCTTCACCACCGGCCCCGCAGAGTTCATACGCTATAACAATAAATAAGGTATAAATGAATTAGCATCCGGAGATACCGCTGGAATGACAACAGAGAGTATGAAAGGAAAGTTTCAATAATAATATCATTAATTTAAATTTACAAGCAATGAAAAAGATGATGAATTGGGTGCTCGTCGCCACCCTCTGTATCTGCGGCGCAAGTGTTTTCACGTCGTGCTCTAACGACAACAGTGACAACTCAGGCTCCATCGAGCAGGCCAAGAACAACCGCAAGGAGTTCGTGGCCCACACACGAGCCACGCTGAAAGACCTGGCAGAGAACCTGAACTTCTCGTCGTGGAATGCTGCCAACACGCTGAACCAGTACTTCAACCAGTATGTCCTCAACAACCCCGGGTTTGAGAAAGCCGTCCTCGCTACCTTCATGCAGAAGACGCAGCAGAGCATCAAGCCTGTGGAAGAAGGGAGTGAGCTGGCAGAGATGGGGTACTATTCGTATGGCACGGTTGACCTGACCGACTTCAACTACCGCTTCACGATGAATGCAAATAACGATGGCTTTGACGTGGAGGCGGCCGACGACTTCGAGGTCATCCTAAATGCCTGGAATCCCACGACGCAGCAGGTGGAGGCAGGGCTGTACAGGCTGACGCTGAAGTCGGGCGGCAGCACAACCTACAAGTTCGAGCACGCCATGAGCCAGCAGCCGGGCATGGCCCTCGTGGTGCTGATACCCTCGGAGTTCCAGTTCTCCATCGCCGACAGGCTCAGCGGACAGTGGCACGACGGCTTCAGCGGCAGCTTCAAGAACCAGGTCAGCGTGGCCGACGGGCACGAGTATGCACAGCTCGACCGTGACACCTGGACGGTCGCCGGAACCATCACCAGCGACTTCGCCGGCGTGACAGCCCTCGGTGCCAAGGCCGACCAGACCACACTCGACTTCTCTGTTGTCAGCGACAAGGTGAACAACAAGGGCGACGTGGCACTCAGCTGGAGCCAGAACGGCCGCAAGATGCTCGACCTGGCACTGAAGGAGAGCGGCGACGGCACGAGAGGCATCTACCGCCTCGACCTGTCGCAGTTCACGTCGTCGGCCTCTATCCTCGACGTGATAGGAGCTATTATGACTTCCCGCACTCTTGACGAGGGCAAGCTGACGCTGCTCGACGACCTGACGACCACCGTCAGCATCAGCGACATGCAGGAGGCCCTGCAGGTGGCACGCGAGGCAGCCACAGCCCGCCGCAACTATGCTGACCAGAAGACCATCGACCAATATACGCAGAAACTGAATGAGCTTGTCAAGTGTGAGATGACCTGCAAGGGCGTGAACCAGGAAATCTCCATGCGCCTGATGACCACCAAGTTCGGTGTTGACTGGTGGTCGATGCCCTCCTTCAACTTCGCCGACGAGAACGGCTATGTGGCCTTTACCGAGCTGCTCGACCCCGAGTCGGTGCAGTATGGCATCAACATCATCGACCACGCTGCCGAGCCCATGCAGCAGAGCGCCATCGTGGTGCGCCAGCTGCTACAGTATGTGCAGGGCCTCGTCAGTGGATTCCAGCAGTCGCAGCCCGCAGAATAAGAGGGGAGAGGTGGTTTTTCACCTCTCACCTCTCACCACAAAATATCAATCAGATAAAAAACTACAATGAAAAAGATGATGAATTGGGTGCTCG
>JAFVGS010000024.1 GCA_017474845.1 Prevotella sp. | reverse complement strand
CTGACATCTACTCCATGTTGAACTACAAGAAAATGCCGTTCCGAAAAATCAAAATCTGTAGAACACAGTCACCATAGCGAGAATGTGCAAATCGCTGATTAGCAAATGAAATCAAGTTTGTGGCGTTAAAGTTGGGTTAAAACGTTGTGCATGAGATACTTATTTTTGATTTTAAAATATTATAAGAGACACTAGTGGATTAAATCAAAGATTTTAAGTAATTTTGCCTGCACTTTAGACAAAAGCTAAAATGAAAGTGCGCAACAGCCTAGGCTTTGCCCATCTGATAAAGATGGTGGCGCATCGCTGGCAGTGGTTCCTGCTGTCAGTGGTGATATGTCTGTGTGCAGCCCTGTTGTATACCCACTACGTAACTCCTGTCTACAAATTCTCTGGCAGACTGATGATTCATCAGAGCGACAATTATGGGCATCGCGGTTCAACAATGATGCTGCGGTATGTCAGCAACTTAGGCGAGGTGAAACGCACAGAGGGCGTGGACAACGAGATTGAGATGCTCTGGTCGAGTACTCTGATGCGTGACGTGGTGACGAGTCTGAAGCTCTATACAGACTATCGTGTGAAAGAAGGTCGTAGGAAACGCCAGGTGTATGCCACGCAGCCCGTCAGTGCAGATCTGGACCGCTTTCATCTGGACAGCATTGACAAGATAGCATACGAGGATTTCTGTACGATAGACATGCTGTTGAAGCGCAAGAGCGATCAGGATAGCACCATTTTAGTGAAAGGCGTATTGGACTGTAACGGTGAAAGCGTCTGGACATTCAAGCGTCAGATCAAGGCTCTGCCGGAAGTGATAGAAACGCCCTTCGGCATGGTGACACTCACCAGGAACCCCAACGGGGAACCGTTGACGGCAGTGCAGGAGTGGCTGATCAGTATTGAGCCGCCCCTTGCGACAGCGTTGGACTGTCTGGGCCGACTGGGGGTGGCGAAACTGGAAAAGGAAAGTGACTCTTACCGCTGGTTCACAAGTTATTTTCTCAAGATGTCGAGCATCGTCGAACTGACATATATTGACCATCTTAAACGGCGGGGATTGGACATTATCAACCAGATTGCCATCAGTTATAACCATCAGGCCAACGTCGACAAGAACGAGATAGCCCTGCGCACAGAGGCCTTTATCAATGAGCGGATAGCCCGTCTGGGCAAGGAACTCAGGCTGACCGACGATTCCATCAGTGAAATCAAGCAACAGGGCGGATTGACCAACCTTACCGACGGTGCACGTTCGATAGTGCAGGCCGACAGATACGGGTCGGAACTGACCGAGGCCCAGGCACAAGGAATGATGCTCGACTATCTGGGCGAATATGTCAGCAAACCAGAGAACAAATATGAGATTATCCCTTCGAACATGGGTATGCATAATTCCGTATCGGAGAAGATGATTGGTAGATACAACGAGATTGTGCAGAAACGGAAACGTCTGCTGCAGTCTGCCTCAGAGGAGTCTCCACAGGTTAAGACACTCACAGCGGAGGCCGATGAGATGAGCGTCGCCATCCTGGCAGCCCTTCAACAAGCCAAGCACTCATCGGCAACAGAGCAGGAGCGACTTGTGTCACAATATTCGAATTTCAGGGGGAAGGTCTATGGTACGCCTGTCGCTGAGAAAGCCCTGACGGATGTAGGACGCCAGCAGTCTGTCAGGAACCGTTTGTTCAAACTACTTTTGCAGAGACGCGAGGAGAACTCCATTGCCCTGTCATCGACATCCAATCATGGCAAACTCATCGACGAGCCGCTGGTTGAAGGCCAGATACGGCCCAACCTGTGGAAAGCCTACGGCATTGCCTTGGGTGTCGGCATCGGCTGCCCGTTCGCCATTTTCTATCTGTTAGGTTTTCTCAAGTATAAGATTGAGAACCGCAAGGATCTGGAGGAGATGACCGAGCGTCCTATCATCGCCGAAGTGCCGTTGGCGGGTGACGACGTCAAGCAGAAGGCTGGCATCGTGATACGGTCGGGCATCAATGAGCCGATCACGGAGGCATTCCGACTGATGCGGACCAATATCCACTTCATGCTGAAGGGTGAGAAGAACACCATTCTGTTCACCTCGTCGACATCGGGTGAGGGCAAGTCTTTCTGTGCCGCCAACCTTGCCATGAGTTGTGCACTCCTTGGCAAGCGTGTCGTCCTCTGCGGGATGGATCTCCGTAGGCCAGCCCTCGGCCAGCTGTTCATGTTGGAAGACAGAGACAAGGGCTTGACAAATCTCTTAGGAATGGAAGAGATTACTGAAGCTGATGTATTCAACCAGATTGTGCCATCGGGAACAGACCGGAATCTCGACCTTTTGCAGGCTGGGCCGATACCTCCCAATCCTGCTGAACTGCTTGCTCGTGAAAGTTTCGGACAAGTGATGGCCATACTCAAGAAAGCGTACGATTACGTGATTCTTGACACTGCGCCAGTGGGGTTGGTGACAGACACCCTGCCCATCGGCCGATATGCTGACGTGACCGTTTTTGTCTGTCGTGCCGAGTATACACCCAACTATGCCGTCGCCCAGCTGAACCAGTTATCCATTGAAAACAAACTGCCGAACACCTGTTTTGTCTTTAATGGCTATTGCGCTTAGGCTGACCTTATCTTTCAAGAAACCAACACAAGTACGCGGGAACAAAAATGGGGAATCCGAAGATTCCCCTCACTTTGAGACCAAAGTACCCAGAGCCGGGGTCGAACCGGCACGGGTTGCCCCACTGGTGTTTGAGACCAGCGCGTCTACCGATTCCGCCATCTGGGCCTCTTTGCGGGTGCAAAGGTACAATAAAAAAGTGAAAAGTGAAGAGTGAAAAGTGAAAAATTTGCTTCCACCATCACATTTTTTTATTTTTTAATGCTTTTATTCTATCATCCTATTGTTTTTTTTACTATCTTTGCACCGAATATGTTACTTAATCTATTTCATGGACATCAAGGACAATAGAACTTTCTGCGTGATTCTCGCGGGAGGAAGGGGGCGTCGTCTATGGCCAGCGAGCAGGAACGCCTATCCGAAACAGTTTATGGATCTCTTTGGTACAGGGAGGACCATGCTCCAGACCACGGTGGACCGTTTCTGCAAAATTCTACCCCCAGAGAATATATATATATGTACGTGTAGGGAATACCTGCCGCAGGTAAAAGAGCAGCTGCCCTTTCTGACGGATGAGAATATTCTCGTGGAACCCATTCACAGAAACACGGCTCCGAGTGTGGCATGGGCAAACATGCGCATCTTGAAACGGAATTCCGAAGCCAACATCATCGTTTCGCCCTCTGATCAGATGGTCATCGACGAAGAACGTTTCTTTCAAAGTATGAATGTGGGCATTGGCTACGTCTCGGAGAACGATGTGCTGCTGGCGATAGGTGTGAAGCCTACGCGTCCGGAACCCGGCTATGGTTATATCCAGCTGGGCGATATGAGTTGCAAGCCGGACGTCTACAAGGTGAAATCGTTCACGGAGAAGCCAGAGCGCGACTTTGCCACGATGTTTATGGAGAGTGGCGAGTTTTATTGGAATACGGGTATCTTCATTTCCAACGCCCGCCATCTGATTCTGAGTTTTGAGGCCATCTTCCCCGTTGTGCTGCGTAACTTGAGACTCAATCGAAAGAGCTATACCTATGAGGAGGAGTTGGCTTATGTCGAAGAGAACTATCCGCGTTACCCGAACCTGTCGCTCGACTATGCCATTCTGGAACAGAGCCGTGATGTATATGTGATGAAGTGCGACTTCGGCTGGGCTGACTTAGGCACGTGGCATGCCATCTATGAGGCGATGAGTAAAGTGGAAGACGATAATGTGGTTCTCAACTCTGAGGTAGAGATGGAGGATTGTCATAACAACATCATCTGTCTGCCGAAGGGACGTCTGGGCGTTATCAGCGGACTGGAAGGTTATATCGTGGTGGAACACGACAACGTGCTGTTCATTTGTAAGAAAGGCGACTCTTCATCGTTAGTGAGGAAGTATGCCAGTGAGGTGCAGATGAAATATGGAGATGAGTTTGTCTAATCAGACAAACTCATCTCTTATTTTAGCGGCGATTTCCTTGAATTCTTCTTCCGACAGTTTGAGCTTCTCACGACGGAAGTCTGCATCCTGTTCCGACTGCATGGGAATCAGGTGGATATGGGCGTGGGGCACTTCAAGGCCCAGCACGATCTGTGCCACCTTCTTACAGGGGAAGGCTGCCTTGATGGCTTTGGCCACACGTTTGGCGAAAGTCTGATAACGGGCCAGCTCGTCATCGTCCATATCGAAGAAGTAGTCCACTTCGCGGCGGGGAATCACGAGGGTGTGACCCTTCACCAGCGGATTGATGTCGAGGAAAGCGTAGAACTCCTCGTTCTCTGCGCACTTGTAGCTGGGAATCTCACCAGCAGCAATCTTAGAAAAAATGTCCATATTATCCTACTGTTATCTTGTCAATTCTCAGTTTGATGCTTCCACGGGGAATCTTCACCTCCACCTCGTCACCCACCTTGTGGTTCAGCAGTCCCTGGGCGATAGGGGTCTTGATGGAGATCTTGCCCTCGCGCAGGTTGGCCTCGCTCTCGCTGACGATGGTGTAGGTCATCTTCGCCTTGTTGACGAGATTGGTCATCTCCACCTTCGACAGGATCTGCACGGCATCTGTACTCAGACGCGACGTGTCTACTACCTTCGCCTCGGAGATGGTCATTTTCAGACGGTTGATCTTGTCTTCCAGATTGGCCTGTGCCTCCTTGGCGGCATCATACTCAGAGTTCTCGCTGAGGTCTCCCTTCTCACGGGCCTCGGCGATGGCGGCTGAGGCCTTCGGGCGCTCAACACCTTCCAAACGTTGTAATTCGGCTATCAGTTTGTCGTAGCCTTCTTGTGACATATATGCCATGATGATTTACTATTTAATTATTATTTTCTTCTGTCGATTTACGAATTAGGTCGGGCGGACAAAAATAAAAGAATCCCGACTTTCTCCATGTCGGAATCCTCTGGTACTCACATGTCCTTATCCTTACTTACGGATGCAAAGGTAGGCATTATTTTTTAATTGCACAAATTTTTCCCCATAAAAAATGCAAAACCACGTAAATGAGGACTGCCGACACCCATCCGCCGATGACATCGACGAAGTAATGGGCCTGGATATAGACCGTAGCCAGACACAATAGCACATAAATGGGCAGCATACCCCAGAGGAGCCATCGGTTGCGCAGACGCCAGGCGAGGAACATCAGGATCGTCGCTATGCCCACATGACTGCTGGGAAAGGCTGCCGTGGGGCGCTCGCCTGCATTGTGGGCATTCTCCACCATGTGATAGAAGAAACCGTCACTCCATCCGGGCATGGGCAGTGGCTCTTGATGGTCCATGAAATAGTGACCCACGTTTGGGAAGACACCTGCTGCGATTTTGTCCAGTCCTACGGCCTGATAGTAGTATTGCGGTCCGGTGACGGGCAGGAAGACGAAGATGACATAGTAGATGAAGAACGCTACGAGGATGATGAACACTGTGCGGTCGAACTCCTTGTAGCGGAAGAAGAAAGCGAACAGCGACACAAGGGCGATCATCGGGAAATAGGCTGAATAGCCTAAGTGCATCAGTTCGCTGAACACAGGGTGGGAGATGGCCTGCGAGAAGTGCAGGGCTGGCTGACAGTTGCAGAGTGATTGCTCGTATCCGGCAAACACGTGGTCGAGATTGGGGAAGATACGGTTTAGTTCATAGGTGTCGGAATACCACCATCCCAGGAGCAGCATCTGTACACAGATACGGCAGAAGTGGGTGAAACGGCAGGGCACAAGACGGTAGACGAGCCACATGGCCAACGTGAGCAGCAGGATATGGAAGCGCCCCCATAGCATGGCATTGGGATTGACGGCCTTCGTATAGGTGAAGAGCACCAACAAGGTTGTCAGCAGCAGATAGCCCATGATGACCCATTCCACTGCAAAAAGCCCCTTCCTCGGCTTCTTCTCAATCTTGAATAAATCCTTAATGATCTTCACCCTTTTACCTTTTCACCTTTTTGCCTTTCAAAGCCATCCGTTCTCTTTGTACCACTTGATGGATCGCTTGACGCCCTCTTCCAACTTCACCGTCGGCTGATAACCGAGTTCGTCGATGGCAGGCTGGATGTCACAACGCCAGTTGCGCTGTTTCAGAATATTGAACTTATCATTGTTCAGTACGCTGATCTTACCTGTCAACCTACTGGTGTACTCGCCGAAGAAGGTGATGATGCGCAACACCCACACAGGTGCCGTAATGCGAATCCACCACGGACGTCCCAGCTCCTCATGGATGAGGTCGCTGAATGTGGTACTCTGATACACCTCGCCGTCAGAGAGGAAATATTTGCGGCCGTTCTCTCCCTTTTCCATTGCTAAGAACACGGCTTGTACCACGTCTGTCACATAGACGAACGTGATGTCCTGACGTTTGTAGCCCACAGCGAAGTCGGAGTGCTGCTTGATGCTCTTCGCCATAACGAAATAATCCTTCTCCCTGGGACCATACACACCCGTCGGCCTTAATATAATATAAGGTATACACGAGCCTATGGACTCGAGGTATTTCTCTGCCTCCAACTTGCTGCGTCCGTATTCGGTATTCGGTAGTGGTGTGTCCGTTTCGCGGATTTCCTGATAAGGCTGCTGCTCCCTGATGGCTCCAAAGATGCTGAGGCTGCTCAGGTAGACGAATCGCTTCAAGGGCATTTGGAGCTCGAGGATGGCCTCCACTAAGTTTTTCGTTCCCTCGCAGTTGATGCGCATGAAATCCTGTTTGTTTAGGCACTTCGTCACGCCGGCTGCATGCACCATGTAGTCGAAGTCATGTCCCCTGAGTTGCTCCACAAGCTGGTCCTTCTTCGAGAGGTTCAGTTCGATGAAGTGGATGCGTTCGTCCTGCAGGTATTCCTTCGAACTGCTCTTCCTGACGGCAGCCCACGTCTCGAATCCCTGCCTGAGTGCCTCCTCTACGATAAACGAGCCGATAAAGCCGCTCGCACCAGTAACTAATATCTTCATTTTGCAAAATTTGGGTGCAAAGGTACTATTTTTTTACGACAACTTGGACAACTTAGACAACTTTTTCTTTTCGACCTAGGTCGAATGTTGTTATAGTTGTCTTAGTTGTCGTTAAAAAAATACTCGAATTGTCTTTTATTTCAAAAATTTATTGTATCTTTGCGGCAAAGAACTAAAGTATAAGTCTATGGGAAAGAATAAAGGAGGAAAACGGTTAGGGAAGAAACAGGTCAGCGAACTGCTGCAGAATCTCTTCCAGCACAATCCGAACGAGACGTTCTCGTTCAAGCAGATATTCAGGGCTCTTAAACTCGACACGCATCCGCTGAAGATGCTCGCCATCGACGTGATGGAGGAAATGGCATGGGACGACTTCCTCTTGAAGGTCAACGACAACAGCTACCGCCTGAACCTGAAGACACAGGTGCAGGAGGGTGTGTTCCGTCGGAAGGCCAATGGACGCAACTCGTTCCTGCCCGATGATGGCGGTACGCCTGTCTTCGTGGCAGAGCGCAACTCGATGTCGGCGATGGACGGCGACAGAGTGAAAGTGTCGTATATGGCCCGTCGTGATAAACATATCAAGGAGGCGATGGTCATCGAAATCGTCAAGCGTGCCCACGATCAGATCGTTGGAAAACTACGCGTCGACAAAGACTGGGCCTTCCTCATCCCGCAGGATAACACCTTCGTCCACGATATCATCATCCCCAAGCGCAAGCTAAAAGGTGGTAAGACAGACGACAAGGCGGTGGTGAAGGTCGTGCAATGGCCTGATGCCGAACATAAGAACATCATCGGATCCGTGGTGGATATCCTCGGAAAGACGGGTGAGAACAATGCGGAGATGCACGCTATCCTTGCCCAGTACAACCTGCCTTACAAGTATCCGAAGAATGTGGAGGAGGCGGCAGAGAAGATCGATCCAGGCATCACACCCCAGGAGATTGCCCGTCGTGAGGATTTCCGCGATGTCTTCACCTGTACCATCGACCCTAAGGATGCCAAGGACTTCGACGATGCCCTCTCCATCCGCCGCATTTCCCCTCCTGAGTCAGGAGGGGCCAGGGGTGGTCTGAACAACGGCTCTCTTTGGGAGGTTGGTGTCCATATCGCCGATGTCTCCCACTACGTGAAGGAAGGCTCCGTTATCGATAAGGAAGGCTATAACCGAGCTACGAGTATATACCTCGTGGACCGTACCATCCCCATGCTGCCCGAGCGTCTCTGCAACTTCATCTGTTCTCTCCGACCCAATGAGGAGAAGCTATGTTACAGTGTTATCTTCCAACTCGACGACGAGGCGAACATCAAAAAGTGGCACCTCGCCCATACGGTGATTAAGAGCGACCGTCGCTATGCCTATGAAGAGGTGCAGCAGATACTTGAAGACAATGGGGTTAAGGATGGTACTGGTGAACCTGCGCCTCCTGCCACGAAAAAGAATCCCTACAAAGGCGAATATGCCAACGAACTCATCAAACTCGATGCCCTCGCCAAGAAACTCCGTGCCGCCCGCTTCAAGAACGGCAGCGTGAAGTTCGACCGTGAGGAGCTCCATTTCGACATCGACGAGACGGGCAAACCCATCAAAGCTTACTTCAAAACCTCGAAAGATGCCAACAAACTCATCGAAGAGTTCATGCTGCTTGCCAATAAGACCGTCGCAGAGTCTGTCGGCCGTGTGAAGAAGGGCGTGAAGGCGAAGACGCTTCCTTATCGTATCCACGACCAACCCGATCCCCAGAAACTCGAGAACTTGCGTCAGTTCGTCTCAAAGTTCGGCTATAAGGTGAAGACCAGCGGCACGAAGGGTGCCATCACGAAATCACTCAATGCCCTGATGGCCGATGCCGAGGGAACTCGTGAGCAGAATGCCATCGAGACCGTCGCCTTGCGGGCCATGATGAAGGCGAAATACAGCGTCCACAACATCGGACACTATGGACTGGCCTTCGATTACTACACCCACTTCACCTCGCCCATCCGCCGATATCCTGACGTGATGGTGCACCGTCTGCTGACAAAATACCAGAGTGGCGCACGCTCGGCCAATAAGGAGAAGTACGAGGAGTACTGCGAGCACTGCTCTGACATGGAACAGGTATCGCAGAATGCAGAGCGCGACTCGATCAAGTACAAGATGGTGGAGTTCATGGCCGACAAGATCGGCAACACCTACGATGCCCATATTTCCGGTCTTACTTCCTACGGCATCTATGCCCAGATTGACGAGACCCACTGCGAGGGTATGATCCCCATCCGCGACCTGGGTGACGACTACTACGACTTCGACGAGAAGAACTTCGTCATCGTAGGCCGTCGTCATCACACGAAGTATCAGCTCGGCGATCCTATCCGCATTCAGGTGGCCCGTGCCAACCTTGAGCGCAAGCAGCTCGACTTCACCCTCGCCGATGACTGACCATTTCGCGTACCTTATATTATTACGCCCGCGAGGAAGTGTTAAATAACATATTTTCTGAATAAAAATCCCGATACTTATTTGGTTGGTATCGGGATTTTTGCTTATCTTTGCAGCGTCAATTTTAAACATAACAATCAAGAAAACGTATCACAAAACTCAGTAAATTTATGCACCGGCTGATAGGAGGCCGGCGGGATCGTACGCTCTTTGACATTTTGGAACAACAATAACGTTTTGTGATAGAGACTTCGAGTCAAGTTTCTGTGAACCTTACTGGACAGCGATTTTACACCGTTGCCCAAATACCACTTGCGCCCTTTTCCAGAGGGGCATACGATAACCTTTCAACAAAAACAAAAATCTTTCTTTATTTATGAAGAATGACAAGACACAGTATGATGATGATTTTGAAAAGCTGCTCCAGGACTTTATCGGCGATGCACTGGACTACGATGATGAAGACGACCTGGACACCACGGACACCTTTGATGAGCCTGATGAGGCAGAACCGTCAGGGCTCCCTTTCCCGAGACCGATTGACGACAGGGTGGCCGACGTACTGATGAAATCTGACCATGAAAAGCAACAATGGATTGATGATGTGACCTCCATCGATGTGGAGGTGATGCCCGGCTGCGAGAAGGGAGTGTATGGCGAGGGCCCCGTAGCCGTTACTTTGAGGGCGAGGTCAGGTGCTGAATTGAGAAACCACCGCTTCACCTGTTATGTCTATACCGATACCTACTATCCGATGTGCGCCAGCGATGCCGGCTGCGAGGAGAAGCACACCAAGCGCAAGGCCTCCTACGAGATTCCCAGCTTGAACATCTGGCTGCCCGGACGGTACATCCTTTTTGTCGTCGGCCCAGGCGAAAGCCTTGTGCGCGTCGACTTTGCCCTCGATGATCTTCTGAATGTCAAGGCTGGAAAGCCTGTCGCCTGCCAGAGCTATGGCATCGAGCACACGCTGACCTCCTGCATGCAGACGATCGAAACAGAATGGGACATGGTGGCCCGACAGCCTGGCATGGCCCAGTTCCGACAGAAGATGATGCAGGAACGGCTGCTGCTCCTGTACAACGAGTTCCGCAAGGAGCTCGGAGGGGAGGCCTTTCAGCCCGAAGGCAACCTGATCATCAATACCCGCAACAACGACGTATCGACGGGAATCCTCAAACTGTTCCAGCAGAACATCTTGTCCGACTACACGCTCAACTGCATCGACTGCGCCACACTCTTCGACGTCTCGCGCACCAATCCCTACGAGCTGTTGCCCGAGGAGATTGAGGACTGTGACATGAAGATTCTCTGCCTGACTCACCTCAGCGAGCTCACTGGAGCCAGCGGCAAGGTGATCATGCGGAAAGTCATCAACAAGGTGCGCTGCTCTTACGGCAAGACCTTCCTCTGGCTCTGCGGCTCACGACAGGAGACCGACCAGCTGATGGAACAATTCCCCTCGCTGCGACGACTCTTCAACGCCAAGAGCGTGATTGAGCAGGAGCCCTATACCGCCTTCGACCTCGTGCAGGTCTTCTACCGCGAACTTCTCGTCAGCAATCTCGCACCCTCCGCCGCCACGAAGGACCGCCTCGCACGCACCATCATCCAAGGCTGGGAACAAGGTGCACTTGCCGGCTGGTCGCGCGACGATATCCGGCGTTTCATTGCCGAGGAGGTGAGACCAAGGTTCCTCCAGCGCGCCATTCCCCTCATGGCGGATGACGAGACCACGCTGCTTCAGCAAGAAGACATCCCCTTCGACAAACTCACCAGCAAGGGCTCGCCTTTCGAGGAGAGCATGCGCGAATTGCGTGAGATGATCGGACTCGACAATGTGAAGCAAGGCATACAGTCGATGGCCAATCAGACGCGACTCTTCCAGGAGCGAAGCCGCAGGGGGCTCCGTAACAGCGAGGAACAGGTCTACCACTGCGTCTTCACAGGCAATCCCGGCACAGGCAAGACCACTGTCGCTGGCAAGCTCGGCAGAATCTACCACTCCCTCGGACTCCTCTCCAAGGGTGAGGTCATCGCCGTAGATCGTACACGTCTCGTGGGACAGTATATTGGACAGACGGAGGAGAACATGAAGGGCATCCTCGAGGAAGCCAAGGGCAATGTGCTCTTCATCGACGAGGCCTACAACCTCAGCGTCAGCAACGACGACAAGAAGGACTTCGGCGCCCGTGTGCTCGACTCGTTGCTCACCGTCCTCACGCAGCCCAACCCCGATATGCTCATCGTCTTCGCGGGCTACACCCAGGAGATGGACGCCATGCTCAACTCCAACCCCGGACTCTCCAGCCGTTTCCCCTATCGCTACCAGTTCGACGACTACAGTGCCGCCCAGCTGATGGAGATTGCCATGCGGCTCTTCGAGCGAGATGACTACACCCTCTCTCCCGAGGCCTCCAAGGAGATGCGCAGCGCCATCGACCAGGCCTTGAAGGCGAAGGACCAGCATTTCGGCAACGCTCGCTGGATAGAGCAGTTCGTCCGCAACGGCATCATTCCCGCTATGGCCGACCGTGTCATCTCCGCCATGAATGCAGGTGACGCCTCTGCCATGAATGCCGAAGGTGACCTCTTTGCGTTATCTGTTGACTTCCAGCGCATCGAAGCCTCCGACGTCACTAAGGCCTTCGAGCGCTTCCGTCCCCAAACCGTCCAGCTGAAGCCCCATCACAAAGTGGTGTCAGGCTTCAGCGCCTGACGGTGCCCTCTTTCATCAATCCTAGATAAGTATATGATGAAAGACAAAGATAACACTCTCGCTTTGGCCCGTGATTTCATCAAGAAGGCAAGGGGCTATGCCAGATACAAACAGGTTGACGGCTATAATGAAGATGATTACGATCTCTTGGAGTTTATGAACCTCGATGCCAGTCTTGAAATCTGCAAGCGTGGACCTGCTGATTATTACTATGAGAAGGCTTACGATATGTTCTGTACCTGCTTGGGGAAAGACCATCCTGAGACACGACAGCTCGTCAATGAGATTATCGACTATCATGTCCACAACGTCCAGCGGATGATGCAGGAGAATTACACGGTGGTCCTGCTCATTATCTACACCTATCTGACGTTGAACCTGGTGGAACTGATTCCCGACAAGAAGCTGATTGCCTTCTACATCGCCGCTTGTCAAGCTGCCCTCGCCATCTACTGGTATTTGGAGCAGACTTTCATGTGTTTCTTGGAACGCCGCCACTATCGGCGAGTATATAACCAATAATTACAAATCCCCGCAAGGCTGAAAATGCCCTGCGGGGATTTGTGCTAATGGGAAGGGAAAGCCTACTGGCGTTGGGTAAAAGGCCCATGTAACGGGGAAGAAATCTGATCATCCTGCTCACTCGAGTTTCTCGGGAATGACGAATAAGTCAATACCGTATTTGACGGGGGTGCTGACCATCAGTTCGTTGACGTAATCGATGGAGAGGTAGATGTCGCGGGGCTCCAGTTTTTGGTTGCCAATGGTGAAGATGGACCTGTCGATGATTACGATGCCCTTTTCGCGGGGGAGTCGCTTGGTAATCTTCGCGTCGCCGTAGTTATATGTGGCCTGGAAGAAACTCTTCTCGTCGAGGTTTACTTCGGTGTCTACCATGATAGAGTCGAGCAGATTATACTCATTTGCAAAGACGCTGGCCAATTTGGCTTGGATTGTATCACCGGGACTATGGGTGGACAGAAATTTCTGGTTGACCATGGTTTCGCTGCCTGACTTACGGATATACTTCTTGCCAAGAAACATAACCTGCTTCTTGGTCGTCATGTTGTATGCCTTGACGGCCTGTTTTTCTTTCTGCCAGTTGATGTCCTCGGCACTCTTGAACACGTCGCCGATCTTCACGGTTTTGCCGCTCTTGTATTTCAGGCTGGCATCGTTGACCAGGAGCACTTTGAAATCGTCGGCATAGGCCATGTTAAGCCCCAGACTTAGGAGCATGATGGACAAGATTCTTTTCATTTTTCTTCTTCTTATATAAGTTACGTTTTTGCACATAAGTATCGATGAACGAGTAGATGGTGGTTGGTACCCACATGTTGAAGGCGATGCCGTTCCAATAGGCGATAATGGCAATGACTAAGAACAGCGTTGCCGTGCTGAGGAATGACATCAGCACACCCAGCCACGGATGTGCGAAGAGAGCCTGGAAGGAGGTGCCGCGTAGATAGAAAGTGCCCACGGTGGTATAGACGATGAACAACAGCAGGACTGCCAGCCAGTTGACAAGGTGCTTCCCTTTCATCAGCATGAGAAAAGCATTGATGCAGATGGCAGAGCCTGGCTGAGCACCGACGTATGTGCTGTGGACGTCGCTCTTGAAGTCTCCGATGACAAGGATTTTGTCTTCAATCTGCTCTTTGACGGGGATGATGGAGTCGAGGTCGAGCAGGTCAGCACCGAGGTAGATGTAGTTACGTTCCCGCATCTGGCCCTCTTCGTTGAACAGGCTGCCTGTGATTGTGACATCGACAAACAGTGTCGCCCCGTTCTGGCAGAGTCGGCCGTTGTCGGTATACCATAGTCCTCCCAAGTGTGGCGTGATGCCGAAGCCTTCGAGATGGTTCCTGTCGGCATACATCTTGAGTGCCACGGAGGGGATGGTGTCACCGTGAAGGAACTGGATGTGGGCGCAGGTCAGCTGCTTCCACGTGGTGAGGTAATCGGCGTTGGCAGCCTTGGCGGTGAGCCGGCTGTCGGCCAGCGTCACGCCCTGATGTATGGGAATGACCAGCCTGTCCATGGAGGCGATGGTCTGGAAGAGGGCCGAGTCTGTCGGGGTCTCAATGCCTTGTTCAAAGAGTACATCCATGAAGATGTACCGGTAGTTGTCGGCCTCCTTGGCGATGGTCAGCAGTTGCAACAGTTTCTCACGGTCGGTGATGACCAGGTCGCCTACAGGCATGCCCTGTTCCTCAAAGGGCGTGAGCTGCTTGTCGTAGCAGACGTTGATGAACAGCAGGCTGTCGGGGACGTTGTCCATCTGCTGTCCGAAGAACTTCTTAAAGTCGCTGATTTCCTTCTGCGCAGCATATTCGCCCGCCATCGGATAGGCTGAGTTGGCCACCACATAGCTGAACAATGTGATGGCCAAGCTCACCAATAGCGAGACTCTCAGCGTCTTCCGATTGCTCTTAATCCATCCTCGGAGGCTTTCCAAAAGCATGCCTTAGTCTGTAAAGGTTTTCGAAGTTCTCTTGGGGTCCTTGCGGTTTCCGGCAGTGGGTTTGACAGGTACCTGTGCACCCTCAGACTTGGTGACGCCCTGATTCTCGGCGTCTTTCAGAAGCCGCTGGTGGAAGACGACGACGTTGGAATGGCAGTGAGTCTCACCAGAGGGCGAAGTATCGAAGTCGCCTACCAGTTCGACCTCACCGAGGAATGCCTTGTAGACCGTGTTCCTGCCATCCTCGTTGAAGAAGCGGCGCAGCCACGCGTTGGTGTCACGCCCGCTCTTCACGATGGGATAGCTGCCATTGAAATCCATCACGCCTTCATAGAGCACCTTCTTCAGAACCTCTATCTGAGCGTTAGCAATGGCATCTTTCTTGTCGCTGCCGTAGCCTTCGGAACTGAAGATAGCCTTCGGCCCGTCGATGGTCAGCAGTTCTACTTTCACCCTGCTGTCCTGGGCGTGGAGTGCCATCGCCGTCAGCATCAGGATGCAAAGGGAGAACAGTCTCTTGTACTTCATCATATGCTTACAGTCCTATTCCTGAAAGAATGCTCTGCTTTCTGGCGCGGCTGATAACCGTCAGGGTAATGCCTTCGTCGAAATATTTCTTGATCAGGTCGCCGCCGCTCTTCACGGAGCAGTGTGACATAGTGCCGCTAAGCACCTCGTCGCACTTCAGCTCAGCCACCTTCTTGCGTACCGGCTCGCCCAGCACCTCGATGTTGGCAAACACCTCGAAGATCTGGCCCTTGGCTATACCCATATCCTCACCAATGGAGACATAGCAGGTCTTTACGACGTTCTTCTTCAGGTCAACATCATCCAGACCCTTAACGACGGCTTCCACCTTGAAGTTGTCCTCAACAAACCTCTTCATGTAGCCGCTTGCGCTGGTGACTGACTCCAGGATGGCCTCCTCGTCGGTACCGCCGGTAGACTCGCTTGAATAGACCTTTCTCACTTTCTCAATACCCGTGTGAGGGTCGGTGAGGATCAGTGTGAAGTTGGAGGTGGCTGAATAGTAGGAGCCGTTCTTTGTGGAGACATGCTTTGATGTGACGGAGTTCAGCGTGCCCTCCAGGAAGTAGTCGAATTTCTCACCCAGGGCCTTGACACGATCGCGGCGCTCCTTGGGGAGGGGCTTGCCAACATAGTTGCCAGCATCAATCACGATGAGTCGGCCAGTGCCGGAGAGGCCGGAGATAATGGCCTCGTGGAGGTTGCGCACAAGAATGTCCTTCTGGGAACTGTTGTTAACGAACTTCTCGACGAAGATTGTCAATTGTTCATCCTGTGCCGAAGCACATACTGCCATCATAAAGACAGTGACTAATGTAAGTAGCTTTTTCATTTTGTTATTGATGTTTAATTATTAATGATGTTTATTATTCTTATTTCGCATCATGCACCAGTCTCAGACCCACGGTGGGGGCTTTGTCGTAGGCCCTCATGTGACCACGGAAGCTGTTGCGCATCATTTCCGGATCGTCCTTGTACGAACCGCCCTTGACCACACGCTGGTAACCCTTCGATGGGCCGCGGGGATCCACCTGACGGGCAGGGGAGTAGAGTCCAAGGTAGTCTTCGCACCACTCGGCTACGTTGCCAGTCATATCTTGCAGTCCGAGTGCATTGGCCTCATAGGTGCCGCAGGGGGCTGTAGACGAACCTCTGTGGGCGATATTTCTTAAATGGGTCTTGCCGGAGTAGGTGTCGCAGTTGCTGCTGACACGGGCATCGGCGGCATATTCCCATTCAGCCTCAGTAGGAAGACGGAAGCGGGTGCCGCACTTCTCGTTGAGCTTGGAGATAAACTCCTGGCAGTCTTCCCACGACACATTCTCCACAGGGTTCTTGGGGTTCTTGTTCTCTGATGGGTTACTGCCCATCACGGCCTGCCACAGTTCCTGCGATACTTCGGTCTTGCCGATGGTGTAGGCGCCGAGAGCCACCTCATGGATCGGTTGGTTCATGTAGAAGGAACTATGGCCATTGGTAATTTTCGACCCCATGAGGAATGTGCCTTTGTCGATACGGATCATTTCATAATAGATGCCTGGCAGCAGCTCATAGACACCAGCCTTTGAGGGCAACGCCTTTGATGTCGCTGTGCTGGCCGTAGCTGTGGCGGCAGGACGACTGGGCTTATCTGCTGCAGGAGCACTGCCGCCGCCCGAGGGAATGGCCACCGTCGTGTTCACATATTTCGTGGCGGGAGTGGAAGCCATCTTCCAGTTGCGCCAGTCCTTGTTGCTCTCTGCGGCAGCGACGATAGGAGTCTGGTCTTTCATGCCGTTGGCCGATGATTTCAGTCTCACCTGCTGTGTCACATAGTCGGAGAGTTCGCCAAGTGTCACGTTTCCCTTTGACTGCTGCAGCTTCTCCAGAATGTAGTAGGTGAACAGACCGTGCTGTTTCTCCTGATATGGATAGGCCGTTTCAGTGCCTTGGGCAGCGGAGAAGACGACGGTATTGTTGCCCACAGGGCTCTCCTTCGTCTTGATGGCTACGCCGCGGGCACCCTTCGAAAGGGTGTTTCCCTCACGGCTTGCACCGCTGAAGCAGGCATCGAGGAATACGGTGATGCTCTTGGTGTTCATGCTCTCAAAACGCTTGTAGATCCAGCTTGTCTTAATGGCTGATTCCGGATCGGCAGGCAGTCCGTCGACAGGCAGCAGGTAGGCATCCTTGGTCGCCTCGTCGGGCATGCCGTGACCGCTGTAGTACACGATGGCCCTGGCATTGCCGGCATAGGCATTCAGACGGCTGCTCAGCTTGTTGAGCGCAGCCCTGATCTTGCCTCCTGTGGCGTCGTAGATGAAGTTGATGTTGTCATCTTTCACACCCAGTGTCTTTTTGCAATAGGCCTCGAAGACTGCTCCATCACGGACGGCAAAGGGTACGTCTTCCACCTCGAATCCCTGTTCTTTATAATGCTCGTTGGCAATAATCAGCACAACGAGGTTGGGATCCTTCACATCGTTTACTGCAATCTTTGTGTCGATATCGCTCTGGGCTTTGGCAATACCAAGACTACTGACTGTTCCTAATATTAATAATAAGGTACGTAATAACATAATTTGAGATATTTATCGTTTTAAGAGTATAACTTTCGCTTGTGAATTGTCCATGCGGCTCATGGTCTTACCTACATTGGCATTATAGTATGTGGGGTCAGCCACGGTGAACTTCCTGCCGTTTACCATGATGTAGTCACCCTCCACCGGCTCGTTGAAGCATACGGCGGTGGCAAGGTGTCCGGGGTAATAGACCAAAACGACATCAAGGTCGAGCAGGTCTCGCATCAGGTGTGAGAACAGGATGCTGCGGTCCTCGCAGTCGCAGTAGGGGTAGTAGAGACTCTCCTCAGCGAAGAAGGCCCGGTCTTGTCCCCATACCTTCTCGTCGTATTCGTATGTCAGTCCCATCTGAACCCAGTTGAGCAACTTGTTGGCACCAGCGAACTTCGACACGCCCTTGACGTATTGTTCCAATTGCGGATAGACCTTTTCCTTGACTTCTGGTGTAATGGGCGTGTTGGCGTAGTATGCCCAGCGTGACATCATGTCGTTGCCGTCATAGGATGAGGGATAGTCGCTGAAGAACTTGAGCATGTTCTTATTGACACTCGTCTGGGCTTCTACCGAGACGAAACGTGAGATAACTTTACGGTTGTCTGACGGGTCATTCTTCAGCTTGGGCAGCTTGTTCACAGCGAGGCTCATCTCCTGTTCCTTCTGTGCCGAAGCCTCGCAGATCTCGAGGTTATTTAGCTTTGAGCCGTCCATGACACAGAAGATCTTGCCGTCGACGGATGTGCGGCCACAGTTATAGGGCGTACCATTGATTCGGGTCAGCAGATGCAACTTGTTGGTGCCAGCCTCCTTGGCAAAACGCATCTGGTAGCCGGACTGGTTGAAGATGTATCCCTGCAGGAATACTGCTTCGTTGGTGCCTTTGCCGCAGGCATCCTCGGAGAGAGCCTGAAGCATCTTGTAATAGGCCCAGTCACAGAGCTCATAGTCATCGCGCAACTTCAGACAGTCGTGAACCAAGTTGCTATATTCGCTCTTCGAGAGTTCGCGGTAGCCGTTGGCAAAGTCCTTTGGCGTGGTACCTTTGAGTTTGAACTGCTTGATGTTACCCCATCTCACACCCATCGGTGTGCCGTAGTACTCAAAGCTGTTGGTGGCGAGGACTTTGTCGTTCTCAGGAATGGGCACGGGGGGCTTGGGCTGCTCTTTCTTGTCTTCCTTGATAGGTACGACCACAGCCTCGAGGGGTTTCGAACGTTCCTCCTCAAGTTTCTTCTTCTGCTCGGCCAGCTGACGTTCTTTCTCTTCCTGCTTCTTCTTCTGTTCAGCTAAGAGACGCTCTTGTTCTTCTTGTTGCTTTTTCTTCTCAGCGAGTTGGTTCTCCTGTTCTTTCTGCTGCTTCTGAAGCTGTTCCAGCTTCTGTTGCAGTTCCTGCTGCTGCTTTTGCTGCTCTTCCAACTTGCGCTGCAGTTCTTCCTGCTGCTTCTGTTTCTCGGCTAGGAGCTGTTCCTGCTCCTGTTGTTTCTGCTTTTGCTCAGCCAACTGGCGCTGCTGCTCCTGCTGTTGTTTCTGGTTCTCGGCGAAGAGACGCTCTTGTTCCTGTTGCTTCTTCTGCTGTTCAGCGAGAGAGCGTTCTTTCTCCTGCTGCTGTTTCTGCTTATCAGCCAGGAGCTGTTCCTGTTCCTGCTGTTTCTTCAGCTGTTCTGCGAGGGCGCGCTCTTTCTCCTGCTGCTGCTTCTGCTGCTCAGCGAAAGCACGCTCCTTCTCTTGCTGCTGCTTCTGGAGCTCGGCGAAAGCACGCTCCTTCTCTTGCTGCTGCTTCTGCTGTTCGGCGAAAGCACGTTCTTTCTCTTGCTGCTGCTTCTGCTGCTCGGCGAAAGCACGTTCTTTCTCCTGTTGCTGCTTCTGCTGCTCAGCAAGGGCACGCTCCTGTTCTTGCTGTTTCTTCTGATTTTCAGCAAGGGCACGTTCCTGATCCTGCTGTTTCTTCTGACTCTCGGCAAGGGCACGTTCCTGATCCTGCTGTTTCTTCTGATTCTCGGCAAGGATACGCTCCTGTTCTTGTTGTTTCTTCTGTTGTTCAGCTAAGAGCTGTTCCTGTTCCTGTTGTTTCTTCTGCTGTTCAGCGAGGGCACGTTCCTGTTCCTGCTGCTGCTTCTGATTTTCGGCAAGGATACGCTCCTGCTCCTGTTGCTGCTTCTGCTTATCAGCGAGGGCACGTTCCTGTTCCTGTTGCTGTTTCTGCCTGTCGGCCAGGGCACGTTCCTGTTCCTGTTGCTGCTTCTGCTTGTCGGCCAGGGCGCGCTCTTGTTCCTGTTGCTGCTTCTGCTTGTCGGCCAGGGCACGTTCCTGTTCTTGTTGCTGCTTTTGCTTCTCAGCGAGGCGATTCTCCTGCTCTTGCTGCAGCTTTGCTTTCTCAGCTAACTGCTGCTGTTCCTCCTCCTTCTTCTTCTTCTCCTCGAGGAGTTTCTTCAGTTCGTCTTGTTTCTGCTGATCTTCCAGAAGTTTCTGTTGCTCTTCCTGTTGACGTATCTGTGCGGCCAACTGTTGCTGTTGTTCCTCCAACTTCTTCCTTTCTTCAGCCAGACGTTGTTTCTCCTGCTCCTGCTGCTGTTTCAATTCGGCCAGCTGCTTCTGCTGCTCATCCTGCTTCTGTTTCTCCTCAGCCAACTGCTTCTGCTGCTCATCCTGCTTCAACTTTTCCTCAGCCAGTTGCTTCTGCTGCTGTTCTTGTTTCTGCTTCTCCTCAGCCAGCTGTTTTTGCTGCTGCTCCTGCTTCTGCTTCTCCTCAGCTAACTGTTTCTGCTGTTCATCCTGTTTCTGCTTTTCTTCAGCCAGCTGCTTCTGCTGCTGCTCTTGCTTCTGCTTTTCCTCAGCTAACTGCTTCTGTTGCTGCTCCTGCTTCTGCTTTTCCTCAGCCAGCTGTTTCTGCTGCTGCTCCTGCTTCTGTTTTTCCTCAGCTAACTGTTTCTGCTGCTGCTCCTGCTTCTGCTTTTCCTCAGCCAGCTGTTTCTGCTGTTGCTCATGCTTCTGTTTTTCCTCAGCTAACTGTTTCTGCTGTTGCTCCTGCTTCTGCTTTTCCTCAGCCAGTTCTTTCTGCTGCTGTTCCTGCTTCTGCTTTTCCTCAGCCAGCTCTTTCTGCTGCTGCTCCTGCTTCTGCTTTTCCTCAGCCAGCTCTTTCTGCTGCTGTTCCTGCTTCTGCTTTTCCTCAGCCAACTCTTTCTGTTGCTGTTCCTGCTTCTGCTTTTCCTCAGCCAGCTGCTTCTGCTGTTCTTCCTGCTTCTGCTTTTCCTCAGCTAACTGCTTCTGCTGTTCATCCTGCTTCTGTTTTTCCTCAGCTAACTGCTTCTGCTGTTCTTCCTGCTTCTGCTTTTCCTCAGCTAACTGCTTCTGCTGTTCTTCCTGCTTCTGCTTTTCCTCAGCTAACTGCTTCTGCTGCTGCTCTTGCTTCTGTTTTTCTTCAGCTAATTGCTTCTGTTGTTCTTCCTGCTTTTGCTTTTCCTCAGCCAGTTGCTTCTGCTGATCTTCCTGTTTCTGCTTTTCTTCGGCTAACTGCTTCTGCTGTTCTTCCTGCTTCTGTTTCTCCTCAGCAAGCTGCTTCTGCTGTTCTTCCTGCTTCTGCTTTTCCTCAGCTAACTGCTTCTGCTGTTCCTCCTGCTGCTTTTTCTCTTCGGCAAGACGCTTTTCCTCCTCCAATCGCTTTTGTTCTTGCAGATACCGCTCATCTTTTTTCTCGTCGTACTCGATAGGCTCTATCTGTTTCTCGATAGGTTTCTTCTCACCTTCCTCGATAGGGTAGTCCTTCCATAGCTTCTCCATGAAATCAGCGTATTCCGCATTGATCTTGTCACGGAATTCTGTATACTCTTTGATTTGTTCGTCTGTGAATTTTTCATGCTCACTTTGAATGGAGTTGTTAAAGTCATCGAGACTGAGATTCATATTGACCTGCGCAGAAATCTTTCCTACGAATAATTGTAATATGAACAGAGAGAACAGGATTTTTTTCATGTTGATTGTTCTTTATTTGTTAGTAATATGTATGGGTATGCGCATGACTTGCATATCCTCGTCCTTCTGCTGATATTTAATCAGCCATTTGTTGAAGTCCTTGTATGGGAGCGAACTCGGCAGGACCAGTTCATCTGAGATTTTCTGCTGATCCTTGGTCGAATTGACTTTGTAGAAAGCATTGGGGGAGAAAATGACATAGATGTAATTGAATTCCTCTGTTTTCCCCTCTGTAGAAGTAATGACAAGTTCGTCTACTGTACCGTCGTCCGGTTTGGCCTTGGAAGGCGCAAACAGGAAGTAATCTTCGTCGTGGTTGATGCGGTAATGTCCTAAACTGCTGCTCTGATAAGGTAGCATCGTAAAGACCTCGTTGGATGTGTTGTCAAAAAGAAACACGGTGAGATATCCGTCAACTGGTGAACGGAAGTATAGGAACAAGTCCTGACCATTCTTGAATTCCGTCGTCGCGCGGTCCTTTCTCGGCTCGATGCATAGTGGTTGGGCCTCAAACTCTATTCCGGCAGTGATGAGCTCTCTCACCTTTCCTTTCACCTTCACTTCCAGCCAGTTCTTCCCGTCTTGGATGATCTGTTTGAATATGGGTTCGGCTTCGTCGCCCAGCCAGACGCCCCTTACCACGCCTTGATTGAAGGAATGAATGCTGACATCGGAACTATTGCTATTATTATCAATCCAGGAGATGGTATAATTGGTATTTGTTGAGCCAAACTCATTTTCAATAGCCTGGTTCTGTGCTTTTACCAATGCTTCATGTTTTGCCTGGTCGAGTGACATATATGATGGAATCTCTATCATATACGTCCCCGAAACATTAGCCACTCGCCCTTCCTTCTTGGCACTGGCTGGCAGTGCCAAGAAGGCGGCAAGTAGTACCAATAAACGAGCAGTCATCTTACTTCGCGTTCTCGAAGATGTCGTCAACCAGCTTGTCTAACTTATGCTTTGAGATGGCAATCTGCACAGTCACCTCAATGCTGCCGTTGGGGCGTGTCAGATAGGCCTGGTAGATGATATCTGGGTTGGAGAGCGTCTGATTGACGGTGATGGCCTGCGACTTCATGGCAGCCTCAGCCTTCGAATTGGCTTCATCGATACCTGTTTGCGAGTTGCCCACGTCCACACCAATCTTTGCAGAGAGCTGTGTCTTGATGTTTGAGGCTAAGTTTGCCTTGGCGATAGCGAGTGCGGATACCAATGCGGCATCGTAGACGGTGCCGATACTGCTGGCTGATCCAATCTGCCAGTTAGCGATGTCAAGCTGATAGCTCAGCGCCATCTTCTCCTGTTCAACCAGGGGCAGGGTGCCCGGCTTCACTTTCCATCCCTCTTTCTCATGCTCTTTGGCCGTCTTTTCGGCAATCTTAATTTGCTTCTTGTCAAGCGTACGCTGAGCATTCACATTTGCCGTAAAGGCGAACAACAGCAGTGCTGCTGCGAAAAACTTAATAGTCTTCATAATCTTTTGTTTTTAATTATTTAACGATGTAGTCATTCTTAACTAAATTTATGCCAAAAAGCACTTACATGGGGCAAAGGTAGGAATTATTTCTTAAACCGCCAAATAATTTTTTGTTTTTTTAGTTTTTATTTCTACTTCATCGCTTTCTTCCCTTTCACGATGTAATGACCTTTGCGATGATAGGGCGTTTTCTTTCAGTGCTTCGTCAAGAGAGGAAGCACAAAAAAATCCGCATATTGTGGTAATATGCGGAAAATTTTGGAATTACCTGATGCTGCGCATCGAAGAAGCTGCTATTTCCAGGGATTGTCGTAAGCGACAGGACCGTTCTCGAGCTTCTGGCACACGATCTCGATCTGCTCGTAGTGCTGCTGGCCGTCTTCCCACTTCTCAATGTAGTCGATGCAGTAGCAGTTGGTGCCCTTCAGCTCCTTCATGGCTGCGCCGTCGACGGTGTTCACGAACTTCACTGAGACATTCTTCGGGCTCGTGGGGTCGAGCATCCAGGCGATCAGCTCGTTGTTTCCGTCATTCAGTGCCTTTACACGGATGGTCACCTTGCCGCCATAGCCTGATCGAACTTGTAGTCAACCATCATTACTTCTCTCTCTCTGCGAATCCATCAATTGCGAGGACTACTGGTGTTACATTCTCTGCCATATCTTATTTCCTTTCTATTCTTTAATTGTTAAACTTGTTTCTATTTTTCTTTTTTTTTGACAGAAGAACAACATATATTCTTTTGTTCTTTTGTTCTTATGTCTATAGACCTGTTCTTATATCTTATGCCCAGTCGTTTTCATACTTCACGTTGCCGAACTCGATTTGCTTACAGGTGATCTCGATCTCCTCGAAGTGACCCAGCTTGTCTTCCCACTTCTCCTCGAAGTTGATGCAGTAGCCGTTGGTGAACTTGATGCTCTTCATCTCCTTGTTGGTCTTCGTCTCGAGGAACTTGATCTCGCCGTTCTTCGGCAGGCTGCGTTCGCACATCCAAGCGAGCAGGTCGGGGGTACCATCGTTGAGAGCCTTCACACGGACAGTGAGCTTACCGCCGCGGGGGATACCGGCCATCTGGCCTTCTACGTCTGTTGTCTGTGTGAACTCGTAAGTCACCATCAGTACCTCGCGATCTTTGTAACCATCGATGGTCATTGAATTTGTCGTTCAGATGTCGTTTGTTCTGATTGACGATGCAAAGTTACGACGGTTTTCGGCTCATTCCAACTTTTTTTGCGAATTTCTTCAAAACTATAGGCGACACAGGAGACGATAAGCGACAATTTGGACAAATGGGCTTAAAACTTGTCGCCAATGGCAAAAAAACTGATGAAAATGCTCGCTTAATCGATTTTTTGCACTACCTTTGTCCCCGATTTCAAACGGGTATAAGCTTCAACCACGATGATCAGATACACAAAACGGGAGGAAATATGGAATGCGGCGTCGCACGGCGGGGGTATCCTGCTGGGTGTGGTATTCGGTGTGATCTTCTTGGTGTGGTGTTTCCAGAGCGACAATAACTGGGCACGATGGGGGGTGATTCTCTACCTGTTCGGCATGCTCGGCTCGTATGTGGCATCAACGCTCTATCATTCGATGAAGCATCACTCGAAATGGAAGGAGCGACTGCGCAAATGGGACCATGCGGCCATCTATTGGCACATCGCAGGTTCGTATTCGCCTTTGACACTTGTTGCCCTACGAAACGCGGCAGCAAAATGCTCACTTTTCACTATTCACTTTTCACTTAATTGGGGTTGGGCGCTGTTCGTGTTTGTGTGGACATGTGCCATCGTGGGTACGATTATCAGTTTCATTCGTCTGAAGGAACATTCAAATGTGGAGACATTCTGTTTCATCGGCATGGGGCTGAGTGTACTCGTAGCTTTCGGGCCGCTGATGGACTCCGTATCGCCGGCTGCCGTCATCTGGCTTATTGCTGAGGGTGTCTGTTACATCACGGGTGCCGTGTTCTATACCTTCCATCAGAAGAAATACATGCACTCTGTGTTCCATTTTTTCGTCCTTGCAGGCTCCGTCTGCCATATCATCGCCGTCTGGGACGTGCTGATGGAGTATCTCTAACGGGCTATACATTATATATAACATAAGAACAATAACTATCAAAACGATGATGAAAACGAGAGTTTATTCTTTGGTAATGACAGTAGCTATGATGACGGCTGCTTCACAGCCTGTAGTGGCTCAGGTTTTAGATGACGTTAAGACGACTGTGGAGATAGTTGGAGGTGTTCAAGACATAATTAATAAAAGCAAAAACTCAAAGGGTTCTGAACAACGGTCCCAACAGGAATCTGTTACTGTGAGACAGAGTGGTCAGACGTCGAAAACTTCTCAAAAGGGTGTTCAGAATGGCAAAAGGACAAATGCAGCATCAAGTTCCCAGGGAACAGTGACTCTTGAAGGTTTGCTGAGGGCCTCTGGCCAAACCCCAAGTCAGCCCGCCAAAGGTTCTAAGCTTCAGGCTCCTGCAAGTGGTAAGCGCATGAAGTTCCTTGGGCTGGAGTTGGGCACTGATGCAAAGAAGTTCGGACAGGCTTTAATAAGTCGTGGCTTTACCGAAGGCGACGGTTATAGTTCCAACTCTGATGATATCTTCTTAGAAGGAGTGGTCTATGAAAAGGTTTTTTCAGAGGATAAGAAAAGTAGCCAGACATCCCAAGTCTCCATTACAGAGGAGGATGGCCTTGTAAGGGAAGTCTCGTCTATTGATTATGTGAGTTCGGAAGTCGTTGCGAAGAAACGCTGGGAAGTCTATAAGAGGCACATTATCTCGGAGTACGGAGAGGGTGAGATCACTTATGGCACCATCTATCAGGTGGATTTACCTTATGGCACCGTCTTTTGCCGGTATGAGGAAATTGACCCGGGAGAATATGAGGTGATCATGAAAGTGTCAACGAACTAATTTAGGGAAAATTAGGTTGTTAGTATGTTATTATGTCTTAAAATCGATACTATGTCTGAAATAATATGTAATTTTGCAGCAAAATTGTAAATTTACAGATTATTATGGCTTATACACGTATGACTGCTGCCGAGGCTGCAGCACTTATTAAGAATGGCGACCAGATCGCCATGAGTGGCTTCACACCCGCTGGTGTGGCCAAGGCTACAACGAAAGAGTTGGCAAAGATTGCCATTGCCGAGCATGAGGCTGGCCGTGAGTTCAAGGTGGCTATCTTCACTGGTGCCTCCACAGGCCAGAGCACTGACGGTGACCTGGCTAATGCCCAGGCTATCAAGTACCGTGCTCCCTACACGACGAACCCCGACTTCCGTAAGCACGTGAACCTGGGTGAGATCCCCTATAACGACCTGCACCTGAGTCACATGGCACAGGAGCTGCGCTATGGCTTCTACGGTCCGGTGGACTGGGCCATCCTCGAGGTGTGTGACATCGAGGAGGTGGGCAACGACTATCATGTCTATCTGACCGCTGCCGGTGGTATCTCTCCTACAGCTGCCCGTCTGGCAAAGAAGGTCATTCTGGAGTTGAACTCGTTCCATAACCCCAATGCGAAGTTCATCCACGACGTCTATGAGCCGTTGGATCCCCCTTACCGCAAGCCCATCCCCATCTTCAACGTGAGCGACCGCATCGGTGTGCCCTACGTCTCGATTCCGAAGGATAAGGTGGTAGGTGTCGTGGAGTGTAACATCCCCGACGAGGCCCGTGCCTTCAAGGACAGTGACCCTGTGACGGATAAGATCGGCTATCTGACGGCTGAGTTCCTCGTTGACGAGCTGCACAAGGGCCGTATCCCCAAGGAGTTCCTGCCGTTGCAGAGTGGTGTGGGTTCGACAGCCAACGCCATCCTCGGCGCTCTGGGAGAAGACAAGCACGTGCCCGACTTCAATATCTACACCGAGGTGCTGCAGGATGCCGTGGTCGGCATGATGCTGCATGGTCGGGTGAAGGATGCCTCTGCCTGTTCGCTGACCGTTTCTAACGAGTGCCTGAAGCAGGTGTATGACAATATGGACTACTTCAAGGATCATCTGACGCTGCGCCAGAGTGAGATCTCCAACCACCCTGCTGTCATCCGTCGTCTCGGCGTCATCGCCATCAACACGGCCATCGAGGTGGATATCTACGGTAACGCCAACTCTACACACATCAGCGGTACGAAGATGATGAACGGTATCGGCGGTTCGGGTGACTTTATCCGCAACGCCTACCTGAGCATCTTCACCTGTCCTTCTGTGGCCAAGGGTGGCTGTATCTCCAGTGTGGTGCCCTTCGTGACCCACCAGGACAGTTCGGAGCACGACGTGAATGTCATCGTGACGGAGCAGGGTGTGGCCGACCTGCGCGGCAAGAGCCCGATGCAGCGTGCACAGACCATCATCGAGAACTGTGCCCATCCCGACTACAAGCAGTTGCTGTGGGATTACCTGAAGCTGGGTACGGGCGGACATACCCGTCACTGCCTCACTGCAGCCTTTGCCATGCACGACACGCTGGCACGTAAGGGTGACATGAAACTCACGGACTTCTCAGAATACATAATACGCAACGCATTGCTGGCAGGTGGTTAGCCTGCCAGCAATTTGTAAATTATCCTACCAACATTTCGTATGAATAACAGAAAACTAAGGCTTATGATGTTAGCAGCAGTAGCTGTATTGGCAGTCCTTCCCGCAGCGGGTAAAGGAAAGTATCAGAACTTCAAGGTGTCGACCTATATCCGTGCGCAGGATGTGGCGCGGATGGCCGACGACAAGTTCCTTAACCAGACTTGGGAGACCGTGAGCTCGCAGGTGGATCTCGATAAGATCTACTTGGAGACCCACCGCGATGCCTTCACCGTCGATGAGAAAACGATGACGAAAGTGAAGAAGTTCTTTCTCTCGAAAGGCCTTGAAGTGGGCGGCGGCATCACCTACACCCGCAGCGAACCTACTGACTTCGAGACCTACAGCTACGCACGCCCTGTGGAACGTCAGCAGGTCAGGGAGGTGGCCGAGTATACAGCTAAGCTCTTTGATGACTTCATCCTTGACGACTTCTTCTTCATCGATCTGAAGAACGATGACGAGATAGCAGCTAAGGAGAAAAGTGGCAAGAGCTGGACGGAATACCGTCTGCGACTGATGGCCGACGCAGGTCGTGAACTCGTACTCGAACCAGCGAAGAAAGTAAATCCGAAGGTAAAGGTGATCATCAAGTATCCCAACTGGTATGACCATTTCCATGGCCTTGGCTTCAATCTAGAAGAGGAACCACAGTACTTCGACGGCATCTGGACGGGTACTGAGACACGTGATCCAGGTTCGGCGCAACATCTTCAGAACTACCTGAGCTATAACGTCGTCAGGTATTTCGATAACATCGCCCCAGGTAAAAATGGCGGCGGTTGGGTGGATGCTGGCGGCATCCACATGAGCATGGACCGCTACGCCGAGCAGCTGCACCTGACGATGCTCTCGAAAACACCAGAGATCATGCTTTGGAACTACATGCAGCTGAACGATGTAAAGATTACGCCACAGATGCGGGCGAAGTGGCAGGATGCGGGAGACAATAGTTTCCGCTATGACGAGATGGTGGCGCCGTATCAGAAAGCCGGCAAGACCATGACCCCTACGACGATGGCCCGTTTTGCCAGCGTTACGCTCCAGCAGACGGACAAGCTCATGGGACAACTGGGTAATCCCGTGGGACTCGTCAGTTACAAGCCTTACCATTCCTCAGGCGAGGATTTCCTTCAGAATTACCTCGGTATGATCGGCCTGCCGATGGATATGCACCCGCAGTTCCTGAATGACCGCCAGCAGATCCTTCTGACTGAACAGGCTGCGAAAGATCCGCAGATTGTGGATAAGATCAAGGCACAGCTGAAGAAGGGTGGCGACGTGATCATCACAACAGGTCTGCTGAAGGCCATCCGTGAGAAGATTGCCGATGTCTGCGAGCTCTACTGCGGTGACCTGAAAGCCATCGTCAATGATTTTGGTTGGTTTGGTAAGTCGGAGCGTGAGTTCATCATCCCGCAGGTAAAGTACTTCACCAACGATGCCTGGGAGATGGTCTCTGCGGGGCGTCCGCTCAGCGGCGGAGTCTCCGGCTATCCCATCCTGCTACGAGACACTTATTCGAAGGGTATGCTCTTCGTGCTCACCATTCCCGATGACTTCGGCAACCTTTACGATTTTCCTGCGGGAGCGCTCAATGTCATCCGTCGCGCCATGAGCAAGGATGTCGGTGCTTACATCGAGGGACCGTCGAAGGTGGCGCTCTTCCCTTACGACAACAAGACGCTTGTGGTGGAGAATTTCAATGATGAAGCGGTGAGCCTGCGTGTGGTCATCAATACCAAGGTCGGTGCCCTTCGCAACCTCCTGACGGGTGAAGAACTGAAGCCCGCAGAGAAGACGAGTGGTCAGGTATTTCCCTTCCGCAACAGGTTTTTCGGCTATGCAGAAGGAGCCACAGTCTTCGACTTGAAGCTTGCAGCGCACAGCTATGTAGGATTGGGCTATTGATAGGAAATCGTGAGGCGGTAGTAAATTTTTCACTTTTCACCCCTCACTTTTCACTTTTATTTTGTACCTTTGCAGCCGTTTATCAGTTGATAGTTTAAAGTTTATAGTTTATAGATGGAATCAAAACTTGTCATTTACAATACGCTGACGCGGCAGAAGGAACGCTTCGAGCCGCTGCATGCCCCCAATGTGGGAATGTATGTGTGTGGCCCTACGGTCTATGGTGATCCCCATCTGGGACATGCCCGTCCTGCCATCACCTTCGACCTCGTGTTCCGCTATCTGCAGCATCTGGGGTATAAGGTTCGTTATGTGCGTAACATCACCGATGTAGGTCATCTGGAACACGATGCCGACGAGGGTGAGGATAAGATTGCCAAGAAGGCACGGCTGGAACAGTTGGAGCCGATGGAGATAGCCCAATACTACACCAATCGTTACCACACTGCGATGGATGCGCTGAATGTGTTGCGCCCCTCTATTGAACCGCACGCCTCGGGCCATATCATCGAACAGCAGCAGCTGGTGCAGCAGATCATCGACAACGGCTTTGCCTACGAAAGCAACGGCTCGATCTACTTCGACATCGAGGCTTATAATAAGAAGTTCCAGTATGGTATCCTCTCAGGCCGAAGCCTTGAGAATATCAAGGATGCCTCGCGCGAGCTCGACGGTGTCGGTGAGAAGCATAATCAGGCCGACTTCGCCTTGTGGAAGAAGGCACAGCCAGAGCACATCATGCGCTGGCCATCCCCCTGGAGTGACGGTTTCCCCGGCTGGCACTGTGAGTGTACGGCGATGGGTCGTAAGTATCTGGGTGAAGAGTTCGATATCCACGGTGGTGGTTTGGATCTGGTGTTCCCGCACCATGAGTGTGAGATCGCCCAGGCACAGGCTTCGATGGGCCATCCTGCCGTGAAATACTGGATGCACAACAACATGCTGACCATCAACGGTCAGAAGATGGGTAAGTCGTATAACAACTTCATCACGCTGGAGCAGTTCTTCACGGGCAACCATCCCTTGCTGAAGAAGGCCTATTCGCCGATGACCATCCGTTTCTTCGTCCTGAGTGCCCACTATCGTGGCACCGTCGACTTCTCTAACGAAGCTCTTGAGGCTGCAGAGAAGGGACTAGAGAAGCTCCTGAACGCCATCGCAGACCTGGAGCGTGTGCAGGCATCCGACAAGTGTGACGCTGAGACAGAGAAGGTTGTGAAGGGCCTGCGCCAGAAGTGCTACGACGCCATGAACGATGACTTTGCCACACCGCAGGTTATCAGCTACCTCTTCGAGGCCTGCACAGTCATCAATAAACTTGTCGACCACAAGGCTACCATCTGTGCCGACTGCCTGAAGGAACTCTCAGAGACCATGCGCCTCTTCGCCTTCGACATCCTCGGTTTGAAGGCAGAGAAGAGCGGCTCTAACGACAGCCGTGAGGAAGCCTTCGGCAAGGTGGTGGACATGGTGCTCGAACTCCGTGCGAAGGCCAAGGCCGACAAGGACTGGGCTACCAGTGATAGGATCCGCGACGAACTTGCTGCCGCTGGCTTCGAAGTCAAGGATACCAAGGACGGTGTCACCTGGAAACTGAACAAATAGAATACGCTTCTTTTGTCATTTCGACGGCGATGGTGTTTTTGCGGAAATCGTCGAATGAGATGTATTCCAGTCCGCCGTAGGGACGTTTGGTGCCCCAGGAGTTCTTCATGATGAAATACTTTTCGCCCTTGTCGTCGTGTGCGATGCCGACGATGGCCATGCCGTGTCCCTTGTCCTCCCAGCAGACACCGTGATGCTGACGCACAGCCCGTTCCGTCTTGGCGAAGAGCGAGTCCATGGGAATGTTCAGATAACGGTCGTGCAGCCAGTTGTCCTCCACTTCGAGCTCCGACTCCTCATAGTAGGGCTTGCTGTCGTCGCTCATCAGCTGCATATATTCCCCAGGCTTGCAGACGCTGCGTGCAAACTCCTGGGGAGTGTAGGTGGCGCCATACATAAAGACCCATCTGGGCGCAGGCGTCTCTATCTTCCTCATGGCGTCGTAGCCGCAGATGCCGTATTTCTCCAATAGCCGTAGCAGGGTGGCTGGTTCGCCGCGTTTGCTCTTCGGACATTGCGGTTCCCGTTCCAGCATCTTCTCTATATAATAAGGTGAGAGGTTCACCGAGTCGCCCCACGCCAGATGTTCCGTCTCGATGGCGGCGAGCATGGCGTAGATCCAGCAGGTCTGCGACCTCCCCTGATCCTTGATGGGCGTCATCCGGTTCAACACCTCATGGGTATAGTGCTTCTCCTCTGCGACGCAGCTACAGAGCAGAGACACTACACCTATCAATACCATCTTCTTCATTTTTGTCAATATCCTTCTTTAAATCTTTGTGAAAACAATTCCATTTCCTTATGACTAATACCACAATCTCTGGCAGTTGATTCCCAGTCGAAGTTGGCAACGACTTCAAATCTTTCCATCATTCAAGTGCCTTATTTCTTTGATGCCCTTTTCTTGTTCTTGATCTCTATGTCCTGAATGACATGTCCGAGCTTGTCATCACGTGCCAGCAGTAGAATGTCGGTGTCAAGTTGGAGTGCATACAGCACTCTCAACAGTACTCCGATGGAAACAGTCGGTAGACCTTTCTCAAGTTTAGCAACGGTTATTCGACTGCATTGTGCCCTTTCTGCTATCTGCTCGATACTGAGGTCACGGCGCAGACGTGCCAGACGTATCTGCTCTCCTACGACAGAAAGGTTCTCTGCCAATGGAGCCGGTAGCCAATTTGATTTGCTGAACTTCGTCATAATGTATATTTTGGTATGCAAATGTAACAAATAAAATATAGTATATGTTACATTACGGCTTCGATTTATTATAGATTAACATGCCCCGTGTGATTTTTTATATTTTTATGAACTGAGATATATGCAAAGGTTTACGTGTTTATTTGAAAGATTCCCGTATTTATTTCCCCCCAAAAATAAAAAAAGTTGTACCTTTGCAGGCACAGCCTGCTAAGCTGCTTACAAGCTTTAATTATGCTGTGTACACCTATAAATACCGCAGGGACACAGGAGGGTCAGAAACTGTGTCCCTATCCTTTTACCCAGCATTTCAGGGGACCGCTGCCACTGGCCTTGATGCCAGAGGTGGGGTCACTGACAAATTTTGCCAGTTCCCTGGAGGCTTGTGTACGGCTCAGGGCATTGAGGTTCGCATATTCCTGCAGCCTGATGCTTCCATTTTTATCGATAAACGCCAAGGCGCGTTGCAGCCTTTGCTCACGCGAGAATGGTGAGGGCGATGCTGCCAGGTGTCCGCTCCGTTCGAAAGTGTTCTCGCGGTTTATTTCGTCTATCAGATTCTGATCCACCCTTAGGTTAATGCCCTTGGCTCTCACGTGATGGTATTTTGTCTTGTCCTTTTCTGTTTCTGCATCGGCAGAATCTGTTATACTGTCAGTAAACTCCAGCGCCAACGAGAACACGCCCAGATTGTCAATCTTCAGGGTATGACCCATCGGCAGTACGTTTTTCATGATGAAAGTCAGTGTGTCGAGCACGCCCTTGACAACTCCCTTGCTGAATGCAGGTGAATAGGTGATGACGAGTTCAACCACCTTGTCGTAGTCGAACTCTGTATATACTTGCATCTTGGGGAATGCTTTGCCATTGCTGCTGTTCATGCCCTCAGGCATCTCCTTTACTACATAGTTTGCCATAATCGCTATCTTTATTTTCTTGTGCTTAGTGCTATTTTTTACTCCTATATCAGGCGTTTAATATTTCAGGCCTTGGAATATAAATTTCAGGCCTTGGAATAAATATTTCAGGTCTTGAAATATTATCCGGTTGCAAAGGTAAGCAAATTCCTCCAACCAAACAATTTTTTTTTGGATTATTGAGAAATACCTCAAGACAGCCCTAACGACCGATTTGGGTTCAATATAGCAAGCCAAACAGCCAGAGGGGAATCTTGTCACCATGACCGATGTCAATGCTGTCACTTACCACAAAGCTGTCCTCTATATTCTTGATTTGTGAGAAGCCCTTGCTTTTCCCTCCGACCTCAAAGAGCCACTTCCCGTCAACCACCAAGTCACCTTGGACGGGCATGTGCAACTGATGTCCGACACTTAATTGTGAAGCAAGATATGTCTCACGCTTAGTTCCTGCCTCAACTTGAGGGGATAGGGCATACATCAGATTCGTGTTGTTGAAAAGTATCTTCTCGGGTTTTGTCAGAATATTCATTCCCTCAGATGCTGCATAGAGACGACGGATTAAGGCGGCCTTATCCATCAGGTCAATGAGTTTCAATACATTGTTTCTTGAAGACTGAAGCGCGGTGCATAATGATGAAATGTTCAGCGTATAAGGAGATGTTTCAGCCAATATTGCCAACAATTGCTTTGCTTTATATACGGAGTCGTATTCTATGTTGGCAACAGATGGTATTTCAGAAGTGACAATAGTATCGATGACTTGCTGTAAGCGGTCGGCAAAACCGTCTCCTTCCTCCTTGTAAAACGGATAATAGCCTGCAATAAGGTATTTCTCGAAATAGGAAAGGACCTTCACCTTCGAAGTGATCTGAGACGCCTCCATAAAATGATTAGAGAGTATCTGTTCCAAAGTCAGGACTGGTAGTTCCGCCACCTGTTCCAAAAGCAGATATTCTCTGAAGGAGAGCCCCTCTAAAGTATATTGCCGATGACGGCGTGAGAGGTCTCCCATCAGTGACTCTTCTAACTTTAACATGGAGGAACCAGTCACAACGATGTGCATTCCCGGATAGGCATCGTAGATGTTTTTTACCTCTTGCTGCCATCCTTTATATTTGTGTCCCTCGTCTAAGAAGAGATGCGTCCCACCATGCGTATAGAAGTATTCTGCCAAGTCAAGCACAGAATGATTGGCAAACCAAATATGGTCTAATGAGACATAGAGCGCTTTTTCTTTATCTTCAAAACTGCGCAGAATATGCTGCAAGATCATAGTGGTTTTACCTACACCTTTGGCACCTTTAATGACGATTAGCCTATTGTCCCAGTTTATCTTTTCATAGAGATAACGGGTAAAACGCAAATTGGTTTCAGCCAGCAGTCGGCCATAAGTCTTAAACAGTCTGTCCATTGTCTTATTCTTTTTAAAACTGCGGCAAATTTACGCATTTTGCTTTAGAAAAACAAATATTTAATCTGTTTTTTGCTTTTGAGAGACGAAACCTTAACTAATTTTTTACTTTCAGAAGTTAATCGGTCTCTAATCGAGGTCATGATACAGGGGACGGTTCTTTTGTTATATCGCGCGATGTAACAAAAGAACCGTCCCCTCTGTATCAATGAATAATAAATAATGTAAAAATCAAGGGTGTTTCGAGAAAAATCAGTATTTTTGCAGCGACATATATAAAAACAATGAATACAAAGAAACTGTTGTTTGTAGCACTGATGATGATGTGTGCCATCACCGTGCATGCCCTGCAACTGCGTGAGGGCCATTTCTTCAAGACATTCAGCGACGTTCAGCCGATGGTGAAGGCTGCTTCCGCACTCTTTGACCAGTGGTTTGCACTGCCCGAGGATACAGAGTGGCGCGAGGTGAGCCGTCAGACCGACAATATCGGTATGGAACGCATAGAATATCGCCAGTACGTCGGCGGCGTCGAGGTGGAATATTCACAGGTGCTGCTGCACGTCAGAGACGGTCGTGTCCAGTATGCCACCAGCCAGTCACAGTATGCAGATATCCGCCTCTGCCACCTCCAGGCTGCCAAGGACCTCTATGGCGACAACAGCTCCGAGGTGCAAGCCGTAGCCAAAGCCTCCTGATTTGCGGTGCCATGACGATGCTGACCAGTATAGTAGATCTGAATGGCGGCAGTGATAAAACCAAATACAACGTCAACGACTACAAGCCCATGGACGTGGACAACAGCCAATGGATGAAGTCGCTGGCCGACAGCCGCCTCGTAGCCGACCTCTCGCTGCCTGGCCTGTGGAATGACGCTCGTTGACTGTGTCATCCAGCAGAACCAGAAATAACAGGAAAAAAGATAACGTGTACCAACAACAATAAAAGATTAGAGATTCATGCAAAGAGTAGACTTATTTCCGACTCATGAGTATCAGGGGCTGAAGCTGCGTACAGGCCGGCCGTATCCCTTTGGGGCTATGGTCATCGGTAATGCGGTGAACTTCTCCATATACTCCCGTTATGCCACAGACTGTACACTGGTGCTCTTCCACAACCGTGAGGAGGAACCCTTTGTGGAGATCCCCTTCTTCAGGGAGTTTCGTTTAGGCAATGTATTCTCGATGATGGTGTTCGACCTCAACTATGAGAACATTGAATACGGTTTCCGCATGGACGGTCCCTTCGATCCACAGCAGGGGCATCGGTTCGACAAGACGAAGATACTCATGGATCCCTACTCGAAACTCATCGTGGGCCGTGACGTGTGGGGCAAGCAGCCCGACTGGAACAACAAGTACCAGTATCGTTCGCGCGTGGTCTTCGATGACTTTGACTGGGGGAATGACCTTCCTTTGGAAACCCCTGTCAACGATCTTGTGATCTACGAGATGCATGTGCGTAACTTCACCTGTGGTGCTGCCTCAGGCGTGAAGCATCCTGGCACGTTTGCCGGTATTGCGGAAAAAATCCCCTATCTGAAGGAGCTGGGCGTGAACTGTGTGGAGCTGATGCCCATTCATGAGTTCGACGAGTTTGAGAACCACCGGCCTTCGCCTGTTGACGGGCACATGCTTTATAACCTTTGGGGGTATAGCAATGTGGGCTTCTTCGCTCCCAAGGCTGCATACGCCTCCACGGGTAAGTTCTCCATGCAGGTGGACGAGTTGAAGAACCTGGTCAAGCAGTTGCATGCCAACGGCATAGAGGTCATCCTTGATGTCGTGTTTAACCATACTGCAGAAGGTAACGAAAACGGACCGTACATCTCCTACAGGGGTATCGACAACAAGACCTACTACATGCTGACTCAGGATGGCTACTACTTCAACTTCAGCGGTTGTGGTAACACGCTGAACTGCAATAATCCCAATGTGCGCGATATGATTGTAGAAAGTCTGCGCTATTGGGTGACTGACTATCATGTGGATGGTTTCCGCTTTGATCTTGCCGCGATCCTCGGACGTGACCAGAATGGTAATCCGATGTCGAATCCTCCGCTGCTGGAGTCACTGGCTCACGACCCGATACTCGGTAAGACCAAGCTGATTGCCGAGGCTTGGGATGCCGGCGGCCTGTATCAAGTGGGATCGTTCCCCTCATGGGGACGCTGGGCAGAATGGAACGGAAAGTTCCGCGATGCCATGCGGCGTTTCCTGAAGAGCGACGAGCAAGTACTCGACGATGTGAAGGAGCGTATTATCGGCTCTCCCGACCTCTATGCCTCACAGAACCGCGGCATCAAGGCCAGCGTGAACTTCATCACCGCCCATGACGGCTTTACGATGATGGACCTCGTGTCGTACAACGGCAAGCACAACGAGGCCAATGGCGAGGACAACCGCGACGGTGAGGACCGCAACAACAGCTGGAACTGCGGCTGGGAAGGTGAGTGCGAAGATGAGAGCGTCAACAACCTGCGCCACAAGCAGATCAAGAATGCCGTCACGATGCTGATGACCAGCCAAGGCATTCCCATGGTACTCTCGGGCGACGAGATGGGCAACACGCAGTGGGGTAACAACAACGCCTACTGTCAGGACAACAAGATTGCTTGGCTCGACTGGAATAGCCTGGAGAAGAATGCCGACCTCTTCAACTTCTTCAAGAAAATCATCAAGTTCCGCAGGATGCACAAGGTGCTGCGCTACGACGAACATCTCAGTCACAATGATTATCGCAATCTGGGCTATCCCGACTTCTCATGGCATGGCGTCAAAGCCTGGCAGCCGTGGACCGGCTATAACAACCTGACGTTGGCATTCATGCTAAACGGACATTATGCCGACGATGGCGATACCCCTGACGACTTCATCTATGTGGCCATGAACATGCACTGGGAGATGCATGGCTTCGAACTGCCGCAGTTGCCGGAGGAATACAAATGGCATGTGTTTGCCAACACTGAGATGGCTCCTCCCAATGATATCTGCGAACCGGGTGAGGAACCCCTCGTAGAGAATCAGGGTGAGGTGCTCGTGGGCGGTCGTTCCATTATGATATTGGTAGGCAAGAGCGGCACGCGCATTTGCGACTGATTACCTCAATATCCTTTGTTTTGTGTGAGGATCGGATTGAGGGTGATGATGTCTCCGGGGATGGGGAAGACGGTGGTGTGATGGTCTGTCTCGTCCACTTTTTGGTCATAGGCATCGCCTTGGAAAAGACTCTCATATTGTCCGAAGCGTATCAGGTCCTGACGCCGCCAGCCCTCCCAGCAGAGTTCGAGCAGACGCTCGTCGAGCAGTGCCTCCAGACTGATCTGCCTCTCATTCATCCAGGCGCGACAACGCACGGCATCGAAGTCTGCCTGTCCGTCCTCACCATTGCGCAAATTGGCCTCTGCCCGCATCAGCAGTGCATCGGCAAAACGGAAGAGCACGATGTCGTTGTTCATCAGCTTGCCGTCTTTCGTGGCGTTCTTGTCCACCTCGTATTTCTTCATACGGGCACCAGCCGTTTCGACATAAGGACTGCCGCCGAGGTAGAGCTGCACTTCCCACGGGTAGTAGGTGAGTACATTCCCAGAACGGTCTAACACGAGGTCGCCATTATAGTCGTAGACCTCATCAGCCCAGTAGTTGAAGTTGAAGCGCTCGTCCTGCTCCTCCGAACCGTAGCCAAATACCTGGAGTGTCTTCAGTGTGGCGCAGGTGCCATTTTCGCCGGTGAATCCATAGGCGGCAGCATGGCGATAGTGCCAGGAGCGGTACATATACTGCATTTCGTTGTAGTAGAGGTCCTTGTCCATGGGGATAGTCCAGATGTTCTCAGGTGAGTTCTCGTTGTGTACGGCGAAGTTATCGCGGTACGTTTCCGCCAGTTTGAATCCGAATTCATCATCCAGGATGTCGCAGTAGTGGATGGTTGCCTCCCAGGCATTCATCGCCTGTCCGTCGATGTTGAACTGCATCTTGCTGCCGTCAGGACGGTCGGAGTCTGTCCAGTCATCATCGGCATAGACCTCGGCGTTGAGCATCAGTTTGGCGAGTACGAATATGGCCACGGGTTGGGTGACACGTGCGTAAGAGTCTCCGGGGGCAACGCTGTTCTCTGAAGAGAGGTGGGGCCAGGACTCCATCAGTTCGCTCACCACGAAGTCGAACACCTGACTGCGCTCCGCCTGTTGTATCTGATTGATGGATTTGCCGGTCGAAGTGATGATGGGCACGCGTGCGAAGAGGTCGAGCAGATACCAGTAGCAGATGGCTCTGATGCTGCGCACCTCTGCCTTGTAGGAGATCAACTCGGAAGCGTTGAGCAGATGGCTGTGGGCATCGAGCTGTTCGATGGAGCGGTTGCAGAGGGTGATGACCTTATAGAGGTACAGCCAGGAATTCTTCAGCATGGGATGTCCCGGCGTCCAGGAGTGACGATACATGTCCTGCCAGATCTCACCGTCGTACCAGTCGATGCCACGTGTGGGAATCATGGCTTCGTCGGAGCCGAAGGTCTGCAGGTCGTAGATGCCTCGGCAGGTGCCCTGAAGCCCCTGCCCGTCATCATTCCCGCCTATATAATTATATAAGGTGGCGACGGTGTTGCGGAAGAGGGCCTCAGGGTTGCTGAAGGCTTCTTCCTCTGCAATCTGGTCCCGCGGGTGCTCATCGAGACTGCATGAATATAAGAGGCAAGAAGTAAGAGGTAAGAGGTAAGAAAATACTCTCATCGCTACTTTCTTCATCTGTATAGTAATCATCTGTAAACTGTAAACCATAAACTGTAATCTAATACTTGACACGAATGATATTCACCACAGAGGCACTGAGTACACAGAGTTTTTCCTTCCTGACTCAGCAAAAGACTCAGTGTTCTCCGTGTCTCTGTGGTGAGATTTATACCAACTTATTTTTTGCATGTCACTAAACTTTAAATTATAAACTAAAACTTGACACTCAGTCCCATGGTGTAGGAACGATAGACCGGATAGACGTTCTTGTCGTCGATGCCGAGTGTGCCGTTGATGACGCTCGAATTGATCTTCGGCGTTACACCGCTGTAGCCAGTGATGGTGGCGAGGTTGTTGACGGAGGCAGAGAGCCTGAGTGCCTGGATGTATTTCGAACGTACGGGAATGTTCCAGCCAACGGTGATGTAGTCGATGTTCACATAGTCGCCAGATTCCAGCCAGTAGTCGCTGATGGTCTGGTCCTGGATGTTCTCTATGTCGGCTCCTTTGGCCACGTTATAGTTCGACAGCGACAGCACATTGTTATAGGTGATTGCATCGCCGTTGAAGATCTTGTGTCCGAAGGCACCGTTGATCTGCATCGTCATGTCCCACTGCTTGTAGCGGAAGGCGATGTTCGAACCCATCATGGCCTTGGGTGTGGCCTGGCCGCAGATGTGCTTTTCGTCGTCGACGTCGTAGAATTTGCTGCCGTCCTCATCCACAGAGAGTCCATTACAGTGTGGCAGGTAGAATACACCGATCTGTTCTCCTACAATCTGATAGCAGACGTCGCTGGAGCCATGGAAGCCTGCACCCCAGAGTGCGGAGATGCCCTTCACGCTGGGTGCCGTGAGGTACTGCCCGTTGTAATAGCCGTCGAGCGAGAGGAGTTTGTTGCGCTCAAACGTCCAGTTCATGTTGATGGCAAGATCCACGTCCTTGGTCCTGAGGGGCGTGATACCGAAGCCGATTTCCAGTCCGTAGCTCTCCATCGACCCCAGGTTGGCCAGCAGCTTGTCGTAGGTATATGGCGGCACGGGCACGTCGTAGACATAAAGCATGTCGGTGGTCTTCGAGGTGTAATTGTCAATGGTAATGGCGATGCGGTTGTTCCAGAAAGTGAGGTCGAGGCCAATGTTGAATGTGCGCTTGATCTCCCATTTCAGGTCGGGGTTGGCGTTACGCACGATGCCGAGGGTCACGGCAGGCGTACCATCCACAGGAACGACACCGTTGGGCTGTATGAGCTGCAAGGAGTTGTAGGAGTCGATACCGGCCTGATTTCCTGAAAGGCCGTAGCCTATACGCAGCTTGGCGTTGTTGATGATCTTCTGTTTCTTCATCCACGACTCCTTGCTGATGACCCATGCGCCACTGACAGAGGGAAAGAAGCCCCAGCGGTGGTTCTTGCCGAACTTCGAGGAGGCGTCGGCACGTGCATTCGCAGTCAGCGTGTATCTGTCAAAGAGCGTGTACTGGGCACGCACCATGAACGACTCCATGTGTGAGTCGGTGTAGTAGGAGTCGGCGCCGTCCCAGGGACGTGACACACCTGCCGAGAGTTTGTCGTAGCCGAAGGCATCGGTAGTGAATCCGGTCGAGGTGACATAGAATCCTTTCTTCTTTGTATTCTCTGCCTCTGCCAGTGCCATTACGTTCAGGGAAGAATGGCTGGTGTTGAGGATGTAGGTGAGCGAGATGTTGCCCAGCATGTCTTCGGTCTTCTCGTGCTGCCGGTAGGCCTGTCCCCTGTTCCATACGCTGGTGGGGTAGTAGTGGGCATCGTCAATGTTGTTGAAGGAATAGGATCCGAAGACGCGCAGCGTCAGGTTCTTGCTGAGGAGAACCTTTCCCTTCAGGTGGACATTGAAGTGTCCGTTGTCCTCATCCTGTACCATCTCCAACAGCGACAGGGGGTTGCTGATCCAAAGGGCTTCCGTCACCTGGTCGTATGCTCCCAAGTCGTTCTTTGTGTCAGGGTAAGTGGGATTGAAGGTGGCGGCCGAATAGAGCAGTTTCTGCTTGAAGGGCGGGTAGGAGATGCGGTGCAGCGAACCCACCATGCCAAGCTCAACCGTCAGGCGGTTGTCGAAGGCCAGCTGTGTGATGTCGAGCTTGGCGATGTAGCTCTTGTTGCTCTGGGTCTTGACCACCGTATTGTGTTCCATCATACCTATCGAGGCACGGTAGTTGGCCGTCTCCGAACCGCCGCCGAAGGCAACATGGTGGTTCTGCACGAATCCCGTGCGCTCGATGGTTTCGCGGAAGTCTGTGTCATAGCCCATGTCGATATACGGTCGTCCGTAGCGTTGGCATGCTTGGCGGTACTCGTCGGCATTCATCATCTCTGTGTGCTTGAACACCTTCTCGAAGCCGATGCTGCCGTCGTAGGAGATATGGAACTTCTGGCTCTTGCCCTTCTTCGTGGCTACCTCGATGACGCCCGCAGCACCGCGGCTGCCGTACTGGGCCGTCTCGGAGGCGTCTTTAAGGATGGTGAAGCTCTCGATGTCGGCAGGGTAGATGGTTGAGAGGATGTCGAGGTCTGCAGTCACACCGTCGATGATCACCAGCGGGTTGTTGTTACCCGTCAGCGACGTCGTACCACGTACGCGTACGGCCGAGACCATCGCCTCCTGGTTGCCGTCGTTGGTCACCTGCACACCTGCCGCCTGACCGCTCAGGGCGTCGAGCGACGAGGTCATCAGACCCTTGTTCATGCGAGCCTCCGTCACCTGGTCCACAGCACCTGCCAGTGTATTTTGGTTCCCTTTAGAGTAACCCACGCGCACGGTGGGCAGCTCTACCGAGTCGCGTTTTTCGGTTTGTGCTGCCGAGAAGAGCGTCGTTGTGAGCAGCAGCATCGTACCATAGATTCTTTTCTTTGACATCCGTTTTCTTGTTTCTTGTTTGCAAAGATATATAAAAATGAAACACAGAGGCACAGAGATATGGAGTTTTTTGTTTTTTTTATTATTTTCTCTGTGTCTCTGTGTCTCCGTGTTGGAAAAATATAGTAACTTTGCACGCGATATGAAAAAGGTGGTTTGTTTGTTGTTGGCAGTGATGACGGTTGTGCCTTGCCTTTCTAGGAAAAAGGTCGCCGTCGTACTCAGCGGGGGCGGTGCCAAAGGCGTCGCCCATATCGGTGCCCTGAAAGTCATCGAGGAGGCAGGTCTCCCCATAGACATCGTCGCGGGAACGTCGATGGGCAGTCTGGTGGGCGGTCTCTACGCCATCGGCTACAATGCCCATTCCCTCGACTCCATCGCCCGTCATATGGACTGGAGCTATGCGCTCTCTGACAGGGAGGACATGAGCCGTCAGAGTATTGAAGACCGAAAGCGGCAGAACACCTATATGCTGTCGCGGGGACTGACGTTCGGAAAGCGTGACAGTAAAGGCGGAGGCATCATCAAGGGAAAGAACCTGGATGTGCTGTTGCAGAAACTCTGTATGGGCTATACCGACTCGATGGACTTCAGCCGTCTGCCCATCCCGTTCGCCTGTGTGGCTACGAATATCGTCGACAACAGCGAGGTGGACTTCACTTCTGGCATCCTGCCTCTGGCGATGCGTGCCTCGATGGCCATACCTGCCGTCTTCTCACCAGTACGTATCGGAGACCAGGTGCTCTGCGATGGCGGACTGTGTAATAACTATCCTGCCGATCTCGCCAGGAAGTTGGGAGCCGATATCGTCATTGGTGTCACCGTACAGGACTCGCTGAAGAAAGCCGACGACCTGGGCAGTACGCTCAATATCCTGTTGCAGCTCGTCGACCTGAACACGCTGAACAAGTACAACGAAAACCTCGGTATCACCGATGTGGCCATCCGCGTGAATCCTGAAGGCTACAGTGCTGCCAGTTTCAATCCTGCTGCCGTCGACACGCTGCTCCGTCGTGGCGAGGAGGAGGCCAGGCGTCATTGGGACGAGCTCATCGCACTGAAGGAAAAAATTGGCATCGGACCAGACTTCGAGCCTGTCCGCCTGAGTCCCCTGCGTCCTACGGTGATGACGGAAAAGGTGCGCATCGTCGGCATTAAGTTTGAAAATATGACACCACAGGACGAGAAGTTCCTGAGTCAGAAGTTCCACCTGAACAGCCTCGACAGCATCAATACCAAGGGCGAGGAGGAAATAACCACGTCGATGCGCGTGGACTTGTACTTCCAGACTGCCACGTCAAAACTGGTGGAGGCAGAAGGCGGTGAGGGCCAGTCTACTGGCTACATCCTCGTATTGACGGCAGGCAACCGTAAGACGAGCCAGTTGAACTTGGGCTTCCGCTTTGATACGGAGGAGATGGTGGCTCTGCAGCTGAATGCGAACCTGCCGTTGAAAGAGACGCTGTACTTCAGCTCCGACATTACGCTCCGTCTGGGTAAGCGGGTACTGGCTGGCGGTGAGATTATGTACCACTCGCATGGCCTGCGACTGACGCGTCCTACCTTCTCTTACTATTTCCGTCGTAACGATATCGACATCTATTCTGAAGGCGACCGTAACTACACCATCCTTTACAACCATCACCAGGCTGCCATTGAACCCCTCAACTTCAGCATCCGGAACTTCAATTTCCGCATAGGTCTCCGATGGGACTATTACCACTTCAGCAACCAGTTGTGGTCGGAAGAATGGAATGAATTGTATTTCGAGCATGAACATTACTTCAGTTATAGGGCTTCCGTGAATTTCAATTCCGAGAACGACTGGCATTTCCCCACCCGTGGTGCACGTTTCCAGGCGGCCTATGCCTATATCACCACGAACTTCTACCAGATGAGCGTCGTTGAGGGTGCGTTTGTCGACCGTGGCGTGGGCGACCTGAGTGCCTCCTGGCGGAAGTCGTTCCCGCTGAGTGACAGCTTCACCTTCCAGCCCTTGCTCTATGGACGGCTGCTTTTCGGCCCGCTTATCCCCAGCATCTTTCGCAATTTCTTTGGCGGTGATACCTTCGGGCACTATTTGGAGCAGCAAATGCCCTTTGCCGGCATGGGCCACTTGGAGCATGTTGGCGACCAGTTCGTTGGCATTCAGCTCCAGGGACAGCAACGCCTCGGACGCAGCCATTACGTGCTGCTCAAGGTGGCTGCGGCCCAACAAGCCAATGATCTGAAGGATCTGCTGAAGACCCAGACGCAGTTAGGCGGTCAGCTGGCGTATTATTATAACTCGATGTTTGGTCCGTTGGGAGGCACCGTCGGCTACTCCAGACGCACTAAGTCTCCTTATTTCTATATTAATTTAGGATATGTGTTCTGAATATGAAATCATGGCGCCCGTCGGCTCACGTGAGTCGTTGGCGGCTGCTATACAGGCAGGGGCAGACAGCATCTACTTCGGCATAGAGAAGCTGAACATGCGCGCCCACTCCGCTTCTACATTTACCATCGACGATCTGAAGGAGATCGCACAGACCTGTCGTGAGCACGGCATCAAGAGCTACCTCACTGTCAACACCATTATCTACGGCGAGGACATCCCCCTGATGCATGAGATCATCGATGCAGCCCGTGAGGCAGGCATCTCTGCAGTTATCGCCTCCGATGTCGCTGTGATGACCTATTGTAATAAGGTGGGGCAGGAGGTGCATTTGAGTACTCAGCTGAACATCTCCAACATCGAGGCCCTGCGATTCTATGCCCAGTTTGCCGATGTAGTCGTGCTGGCACGAGAGCTGAACATGGAACAGGTATCGGAGATATACCGTCAGGTGGAGGCCGAGCATATCTGCGGCCCTTCTGGTGAGCAGATCCGTATTGAGATGTTCTGTCACGGTGCCCTTTGCATGGCCATCAGCGGCAAGTGCTACATGAGCCTGCACGCCGCCAACCGCTCAGCCAACCGTGGGGAGTGCATCCAGGTGTGCCGTCGCTCGTATACCGCCACAGACAACGAGACGGGCTATCAGCTCGACATCGACAACAAATACATCATGTCGCCCAAGGACCTGAAGACCATCCGTTTCATCGACCGCATGATGAAGGCCGGCGTACGGGTGTTCAAGATCGAGGGCAGGGCTCGTGGACCAGAGTATGTCTATACCGTCGTGAAGTGCTACAAGGAGGCTATCCAGGCGGTGCTCGACGGCACGTTTACGGAGGCGCGCAAGGACGAGTGGGACGAGCGTCTCGCCACCGTCTTCAACCGCGGATTCTGGGACGGCTACTATCAGGGCCAGCTCATGGGCGAGTGGAACAAGAACTACGGTTCCAACGCCACTGAACACAAGGTCTATATCGGCAAGGGCACGAAATACTATTCAAAGCTCGGTGTAGCAGAATTCACCGTTGAGGCCAATACCTTTAAGGTGGGCGACAAAATGCTCATCACTGGCCCTACCACTGGCGTCATCTACGTCACCGCCTCGGAGATCCACGATGACAACGGTCCCGTTTCCGTCGCCCAGCAGGGTACCCGCGTCTCCATCGCCGTCCCCTCCAAGGTCCGCCCCAGCGACAAACTCTTCAAGTTAGAGAAGAGCGAAGATACAGATTAATCATAGGAAATTCAAAAACAGATGAATATGACAATAAACGAAATACAAGACGAGATCATTGAGGAGTTCTCCGGTTTCGACGACTGGATGGACAAGTATCAGCTGCTGATAGACCTGGGCAACGAGCAGGAGCCGCTGGAGGAGAAGTATAAGACGGAGCAGAACCTGATCGATGGCTGCCAGAGCAGGGTGTGGCTGGTGGCGGAGTTGGTACCCACCCCCAATCCCTCCCTAAGGGAGGGGAGTCTGGATGGAGAGCCTGCGGTTATCCATTTCCGGGCGGAAAGTGACGCGCTGATCGTGAAGGGCATCGTTGCCCTGCTCATCAGGGTGCTCTCAGACCATACGCCTCAGGAGATACTGGATGCCGACCTTTACTTCATCGAGGAGATTGGGTTGAAAGAACACTTGTCGCCCACACGTTCTAACGGACTTGTAGCAATGGTGAAGCAGATGCGCAGTTACGCATTGGCTTTCAGCCTGAAACGATAAAGCAGGATACAGAAAACTGCCCGCTTTGGAGAACTGATGTTTGTCAGAAGTTTTCCAAAGCGGACAACTTTATATATGGCCGTTTTGTATAAAGTTTTCCGCATTAATAAATTAACTGTCTGATAATCAGGTGATTGACAATTATTAACAGAAGAAAAGTTTCCCGAAATGGAAAACTTACGGATTTTATTTGTAATTTTGCAAACGATTTTCGTTTATAATTAACTCTACACTAAAAGCAAGGTAAAAAGATATGATTCAAACTGTAGTAAAGCGTGACGGACGCATCGTGGGATTCAATGAGCAGAAGATTATGGCTGCCATCCGTAAGGCCATGCTCCATACTGACAAGGGTGAGGATGAACGGCTGTTGTATCAGATCACAGACCATATTGCCCAGGGTGGCGACAGCCAGATGACCGTGGAGCAGATCCAGGACCGGGTAGAGGTGGAGCTGATGAAGTCGAGCCGTAAGGACGTGGCCCAGAAGTACATCGCCTACCGCCATCAGCGCAGTGTGGCCCGTAAGGCGAAGACCCGTGACGTGTTCCTCGACATCGTGAACATCAAGAGCACTGACGTGACGCGCGAGAACGCCAACATGAATGCCGATACGCCTGCCGGCATGATGATGAAGTTCGCCTCGGAGACCACGAAGCCCTTCGTCGACGACTACCTGTTGTCGGAGGAGAGCCGCGAGGCCGTTGACAAGAACTATATGCACATCCACGACAAGGACTACTATCCGACGAAGTCGCTTACCTGTGTGCAGCATCCGCTGGATAATATCCTGAACTGTGGCTTTATCGCTGGTCATGGTGCCTCGCGCCCTGCCCGTCGTATTGAGACGGCTTCGGTGCTGGCCTGTATCTCGATGGAGTGTGCCCAGAACGAGATGCATGGTGGCCAGGCCATCCCTGCCTTCGACTTCTACCTCGCCCCCTACGTGCGGATGAGCTATGTGGAAGAGCTGAAGGCATTGGAAGACCTGAACGGCGAGAGCTACAAGGACCTGTACGACGAGCCGCTGATGGACTATCTCAAGAAGCCGCTCGACGGACTGACGGGAAAGGAGCGCGCCCAGCAGCACGCCATCAACAAGACCGTGGGTCGTGTGCACCAGGCGATGGAGGCCTTTATCCATAATATGAACACCATCCACTCGCGTGGTGGTAACCAGGTGGTCTTCTCCTCTATTAATTATGGTACGGACACGAGCGCGGAGGGTCGCTGCGTCATGCGTGAGATCCTGCTCTCCACCTACGAGGGTGTGGGCAACGGCGAGACAGCTATCTTCCCCATCCAGATATGGAAGAAGAAGCGCGGCGTGAACTATCTGCCTGAGGACCGTAATTTCGACCTCTACCAGCTCGCCTGTAAGGTGACGGCCCGCAGGTTCTTCCCCAACTTCCTGAACCTTGACGCCACCTACAATCAGGACAGTGACTGGCGGGCTGACGATCCGAAGCGCTATATACACGAGGTGGCCACGATGGGTTGCCGTACCCGTGTGTTTGAGAACCGTTTCGGTCCCAAGACAAGTATCGGACGTGGTAATCTCTCGTTCACGACCATCAATATCGTGAAACTCGCCATCGAGGCTGCTCTCGAGACAGGAGGAGTGAAGAGTGAGGGAGAAGAGATCCCCCAGGATGTGAAGGATAAGCGCGTGGCGTTGTTCTTCGCCAAACTCGACCATATGCTCGAGGTGGCTGCCAAGCAGCTCGACGACCGCTTCCAGTTCCAGAAGACCGCCTTCGCCAAGCAGTTCCCCCTGCTGATGAAGAGTCTCTGGATCGGTGCCGACAAGCTGAAGCCCTATGATACCGTGGAGAGCGTGATCAATCAGGGAACCCTCGGCATCGGCTTCATCGGACTGGCAGAGTGTCTCGTCGCCCTCACGGGCAAGCATCATGGCGAGAGCGCAGAGAGTCAGGAGCTGGGATTGAAGATCGTCAGTTACATGCGTCAGCGCATCAACGATTTCTGTGAGCATTATCATCACAACTACTCCGTGCTCGCCACACCCGCAGAGGGACTGAGCGGCAAGTTCACGAAGAAGGACCGCAAGCAGTTCGGCTCCATCCCTGGTGTGACGGATCGTGACTACTATACGAACTCGAACCACGTGCCTGTCTATTACAAGTGCTCTGCCCGTCATAAAGCCGAGGTGGAGGCACCCTATCATGAGATGACGCGTGGCGGACATATCTTCTATGTGGAGATTGACGGCGATGCCACCCATAATCCTCAAGTGATCATGAGCGTGGTGGACATGATGGACCAGCTAAACATGGGCTATGGCTCCGTGAACCACAACCGTAACCGCTGTATGGACTGTGGCTACGAGAATGCGGATGATCATCTCGACACCTGTCCGAAGTGCGGCTCGAAGAATATCGACAAACTGCAGCGTATCACGGGCTATCTCGTAGGAACGACAGACCGCTGGAACTCTGGCAAGCTCGCTGAGCTCAACGACCGTGTGACACACATCGACCACGGAACAAAAGATCTTTTCGGAGAATAGAAACAACGAATTAAGACGAATTGCACGAATTATACTAATTATATCGAATTAATTTGAATTCGTGTAATTCGTTTAAATTCGTTGTCAAAAGATAAAATGATTAGAGTTCTTGATATCATAGAAGATACGATGGTGGATGGTCCGGGGTTCCGGACCTCCATCTATTGTGCGGGCTGCAGTCATCAGTGCCCTGGCTGTCATAATCCCCAGTCATGGGATTTCAGTGGCGGACGCGAGATGTCGACGGCAGAGCTGATGCGTATCATCATGGCCGACCCCTTCGCCAATGTGACATTCTCTGGTGGTGACCCCATGTATCAGGCGGCAGGCTTTGCAGAGTTGGCAAGGGCTATCCACGAGCAGTCGAACAAGGACATCTGGTGCTATACGGGTTTTACGTTTGAAAGCCTGATCAGTGAGGACCAGCGGGAACTGCTGGAACAGCTCGACGTGTTGGTGGACGGACCGTTCATCCAGAAGTTGCGAGACCCAGACCTCTTGTTCCGAGGCTCGTCGAACCAACGCCTTATCGACGTCCCAGCCTCGCTCTATGCCGGCAAGAACATCCTCTGGCAACCAAACATTGATGTATAAAAGACCACGAATTCCACTAATTTTGACAGCGCACAGAATAATTCGTGTAATTAGTGTAATTCGTGGTGAAAAAGAAGCGTGATTATTCTTTGTCTTCGTTCAGGTAGAATTTCGAGTACGCCACGTAGTGCTCGGCGTTGTCTGTCTGGCCTGGACGTACGGGCTTGAGGTATTTCGCAGGTACGCCTCCCCAGATCTCGCCTGCAGGGATCTTCGTGTTCTGGAGTACGAGGGCACCAGCTGCCACGATGCTCCCTTCGCCTACCTCACAGCCGTCGAGCAGGGTAGAGCCCATCCCGATGAGGGCGTGGTCGTGGATGGTGCAGGCATGGACGGTTACGTTGTGGCCGATGGTCACATACGAGCCGATATGCGTGGGACCTGTGTCGAAGGTGACATGGACGCAGCTGCCGTCCTGGATGTTCGTGCAGTTGCCGATGGTGATAGGAGCCACGTCACCACGGACGACGGCATTGAACCATACGGAGCACTCATCGCCCATCGTCACGTCTCCCACAATAGTAGCATTCTCGCTGAAATAGCAGTCTCGCCCCCACTTGGGGCTAAGCCCGCGGTAACTCTTTATCAGTGCCATATTTTTATCTATTTCTTGCGGATGCAAATTTACGACTATTTGTTGAGATTGGCAAGGATTTGTGTGATTTTAACCTTTCCATAGACGAAGAGGTGTAGCACATATCTTTGATTTTTAGTAACTTTGTGATGCCTATACAACTAAGTACTATTATCGTAGTTCACCATGTTGCAGTATTTCAATCTTTTCAATCATAGACCCATAGGGCAAGTTAAGTATGCTTTATCTTTATCCGATGATATAGAGATACCAAAAGGCAACAAACTGCCTTTGTGGATGTTAGGGTTCCTCTTCTAATTGTTGAATTATAAGAATCTGTAGATGATGAATTGGAACTTCACTTTTTTTTCATTAAAATCACTTCCACCTCCACCAAATTGCTGAAAACACCTTTATATAAATGGGTTTACAGAGGTGGAGGTGAATCTTTACACTTCCACCTCACTTCCACCTTTTTGCGATAATTATGTCGGCCAATGTTGTTGGAGATGCTTACTATGGCTGACGGTAATACCTTCTAATATAGTGAGATAAGCCAAGTCAAGGTGATAGAAATGCCTTCTATACCCCCATAACAGTTATCCCTTACTATCGTAGTTGACGCATCTCACTATTATGGAAGGCGTCTTAACAAGTTTTGACATGCATTTTAACGGATTCTGACTGATATCAGAACGAATTATTCAAGGCATCAGAATGAGAGTTTGCAGGCACGAAAGTCCAAGAAACCAGGCGTGAAAGTCGGAGAAACTAGGCAGTAAACCTCCAAATTCTCTAGAGAATTTGGAGGTTTACCCTAACTAAACTCCCACTTTACCCTAACTAAAGTTGGACTTTACTGCCTATAAGCACCAACTCTTCTGTTAGGAAAGTGGAGGTGAGGTGGAAGTGAAATTCAATTCTTTTTTTGCAAATTATTATTGATGCAAAGTCAGTAATGGTAATGGAACATAGATATATGTCCAACCTGGTAGGCGGGATTATGCTCATCTGAGAAAATGTTATAATAAAAAGACTCAGGCGGAGATTTCCTGGAATCCCCGCCTGAGTGTATTGGCTAATGCTATTGAATAGCGATTAGAGGTTCGGATTGATCTTGCTCCACTCAGAGATGGGAGGAACAATGTTCAGCGTCACCAGCTCGTCACGCATCTTGCAGAGGTGCTCGTAGCTCTGATCCAGTTTGGCGTTCTCTTCGGCAGTACCCTGGGGAACCTCAAACTTCGCGCCCTCAGCAGTCATGGTGGTCTTCATGGCCATCATGATGTGGTCGTACTTGTCGGTCTTTACATATGTACCAACGGGGAAGCGGAAGGGCTCACCACCCATGGCAGCACGGATCATCTCAACAGAGAGGTAGCTGGGACTCTGGAATGAAGAACGTCCGCGGAGCTCGATGATCTTGGCACCACCCTTGGTGACGTCGACCTTCATCTGCTCCCACTCCTCGGCGGGGAACTCTGCTGTGCCGATGATGTCAGTCAGCTTGCGACCTGCAATCTCTACGTGGCTGCCGAAGACGGCCATCTGCTCACCGTGGCCACCATAGGTAGCGCAACCAGTGATCTGATTCTGCATCACACCGAACTTCTTGGCCAGAGCGCTCTGCAGACGGGTGGTGTCGAGACCTGCGAGGGTTGTCACCTGTCCGGGCTTCAAACCAGAATAGAGCAGCGTTACCAGACCAGTGAGGTCAGCGGGGTTGAAGATGATCACAACGTGCTTCACATCGGGGCAGAACTTCTTGATGTTCTGGCCGAGCTCCTCTGCGATCTTGCAGTTGCCTGCGAGCAGATCCTCACGGGTCATGCCAGCCTTACGGGGAGCGCCACCGGAAGAGATGATGTACTTAGCACCCTTGAAAGCCTCCTCAGCGTCGGTGGTAGCCACGATGTTCACATCGTCGAAGCCACTCTGGCGCATCTCCTCAGCTACACCCTCGGGAGAGAACACGTCATAAAGACAGATTTCACTTGTCAGACCCATCATCAGGGCAGACTGAGCCATGTTCGAACCAATCATACCGGCTGCGCCGACGATGGTCAATTTTTCGTTTGTTAAAAATGCCATAATGTATAATTATAATTTAAAAGTTGTATCAAAAAGTGCTGCAAAGATACGAAAAAAGACTGATAATCGTTCTTTTTTATTATTAATCTTAGTTAATCTGTTGAAACTCTGACCAATTATTTGTACCTTTGTAAAGTCGAAATTACAAAAACGAATAGAAAGTGAATATTAATCAACGTTTGGCAAGTCTTCGGGAAGTGATGCGGCGGGAGCATCTTGCGGCTTACATCTTCCCCAGTACGGATCCTCATCAGAGTGAATATGTGGCCGATCACTGGAAGGGTAGGGAGTGGATCAGCGGCTTCAACGGCTCGGCTGGTACGGCGGTGGTGACGCTGACGTCGGCAGCCCTTTGGACGGACTCGCGCTATTTCCTTGCGGCTGAGGAACAGCTGAAGGGGACGGAGTATCAGTTGATGAAGCTGAAGATCGAGGGTACGCCTACGATTGCCGAGTGGCTGGGCAAGGAGATCATGCAGAGCCGACATCCTTATGAGGACTGGAGCGAGGTGGCTATTGACGGCCGATGCAGTTCTGCCAATGCGGTGAAGGAGTTGATTGCTGACCTTCGCAAGCAGAACGGCATCACGCTACGTACGAACTTCGACCCGCTGAAACTGATCTGGAAGGGCCGCCCTGTGATACCTGAGAATCCTGTGGAGATCTATCCGATGGAATATGCCGGTGAGAGTTGTCGCGATAAGATCGGACGTATCCGTCAGGCCTTGAGAGAGAAACATGCCGACGGGATGCTGATGGCGGCTCTCGACGATATCGCCTGGACGCTGAACCTCAGGGGTTCGGACGTGCATTGCAATCCTGTCTTCGTCTCGTATCTGCTCATCTCGCCGAAGAGCGTCACCCTATATATTAATAAGGTGAAACTGACGCCTGAGGTGCTGGCCTGTCTGAAGGCTGAGGATATCAAGGTGGAGGACTATGAGCAGGTGGAGAACGGGCTGAAGGCGTATTTCGAATACAATATCCTGCTTGATCCTGACGAGGTGAACTACCGGCTCTATGAGGTGGTCAGGAATAAGGGAAAGCAGAACAGCTGTCCCCAGACGAAAATCGTGGAGGAAGAGTCGCCTGTGAAACGGATGAAGACTGTTAAGAACGAAAGGGAAATAGCGGGTTTTAGGTCGGCGATGCTGAAAGACGGCATCGCAATGGTGAAGTTCCTGAGGTTTTTAGATTTAAGAATTAAGAATTTAGAGAATGAGCCATTAACGGAGATCGGCGTTGATGAAATGCTGACGGCTTTGCGTGCTGAGCAGCCGCTTTTCAGAGGAATCTCCTTCGATACCATCGCAGGCTATGGCGAGCATGGGGCTGTAGTCCACTATGAGCCCACGCCGGAGACGGATATTCCATTGAAACCTGAGGGGTTGCTGTTGCTCGACAGCGGTGCACAGTATCTCGACGGCACGACAGACATCACCCGTACCATTGCCCTCGGACCGCTGACGGAGGAGATGAAGAAGGTCTATACGCTGGTGCTGAAGGGTCATATCCAGATAGAATTGTGTAAGTTCCCCAGTGGTGCCAGTGGTACGCAGATCGACATTCTTGCCCGTCAGGCGATGTGGCGCGAAGGACTGAACTATCTGCACGGCACGGGTCACGGCGTGGGTACTTATCTCAACGTACACGAAGGCCCGCATCAGTTCCGTATGGAGTGGAAACCTGCGCCTTTGGTGGCAGGCATGACCATCACGGACGAACCTGGCATCTATCTTGCTGGTAAGTTTGGTGCCCGTATCGAGAACACACTTCTTATCGTGCCTTACAAGGAGACGGAGTTCGGTAAGTTCCTGCAGTTCGAGTCGCTCACCCTCTGTCCCATCGACAAGACGCCCATCCTCGTCGATATGCTCCTGCCGGAGGAGATCGGCTGGCTCAACGACTACCACAAGATGGTCTTCGACACATTGTCGCCCCATCTTTCCGACGACGAAATAGCTTGGCTTCAGGAGGCTTGCGCTCCTGTCTATTTTTAACGACAACTATGACAACTGAGACAACGATCTGCCTACGACGACAACGCCGTCTACGGAGTTCACGAGATTGTTGTCTTGGTTGTCTTTGTTGTCGTTTTGATAAAATATTGGAAAAATGATGGTTGTTTTTAATAAAAATAAGATAAAAACTTGGTGGATTCCTAAAAATGTTGTAACTTTGCACCCGCTTTTCGTGGCACCTGTGCCCGAGGCATGAAGTTTAACATAAAATTTTAAAGCAAAAGACAAATGATTATTGTACCGGTAAAAGAAGGCGAGAACATCGAGAAGGCCCTCAAGAAGTTCAAGAGAAAGTTCGAGAAGACAGGGGTTATCAAGGAGCTGCGCCGTCGTCAGCAGTTCGATAAGCCGTCTGTACTGAAGCGCCTGAAGATGGAGCACGCCATTTACGTACAGCAGCTTCGTGCGAACGAGGAATAAAAAAAGTTCCCGAAAAATTTGGTAGTTTCGGAAATTCTTCGTAAATTCGTAGCCGAAAACAGAATGTTTCTAAAATTCTGTGAAAAGGCAAGAGAATGATAGACCAGTTTCTAAACTACCTGCGCTTCGAGCGGAATGCATCACCGCAGACCGTGCAGACATACGAGGATAGCCTTCGGGAGTTTGAATCGTATCTGGCTTTTAGGGATGGCGGACTCTCTTTAGGGACGGTGGACACCGACCTGATCCGTGACTGGATGGAGAGTCTGATGGACAGAGGAAACAATGCATCAACGATCAATAAGAAGTTGAGCGCATTGCGTTCCTTTTTTCGCTTTGCCCTGAAGCGAAGGCTGGTGGAGAAAGATCCTGCCCACGCTGTGACGGGACCGAAAAAGTCGAAGCCCCTGCCACAGTTCCTCCGTGAGGGAGAGATGGACCGTCTGCTCGACGATGTCGAGTGGGGTGACGACTATAAAGAGGTTCGCGCGCGTACCTTATTTATATTATTATATGAGACAGGACTCCGCCGTTCGGAGTTGACTGGACTGAACAATGCCGACGTGGACTTCGAGGCCTGTCAGCTTAAGGTGACGGGTAAACGCAACAAACAGCGCATCGTGCCCTTCGGCACAGAACTGGCAGAGAACCTTAAAAGGTATATCACTGTGCGCGACGAACAAGTGAAGGGCGACTGCGACGCCCTGTTCCTGAGTGACAAGGGCTATCGGATGACGGGCGACCAGGTGTATCAGATTGTGCATCAGCACCTGACGGGATTGACGTCACTAAAGAAACGCTCACCCCACGTACTGCGTCACACTTTTGCCACGGCGATGCTGAACAACGGTGCAGGACTTGAGAGTATCAAGAACCTGCTGGGCCATGAGAGCGTCAGTACGACGGAAATCTATGCCCACACCACGTTCGAACAGTTGAAACGAGTGTATGAAGAGGCTCATCCCAGAGCCTGAACCTTATTATTAACCCTTTAAAAAATTGGAGGTAACTATGGAGATTAAGATCCAGTCGATTCACTTCGACGCTACTGAGAAGTTAGAGGCGTTCATCGAAAAGAAGGTCGCCAAGTTGGAAAAATCTTTTGAGGATATACAGAAGGTGGAGGTGCAGCTGAAAGTAGTGAAGCCGGCCACGGCCCAGAACAAGGAGGCCAGCCTCTCCGTGGCAGTGCCCGGAAGCACTCTGTTTGTGGAGAAGACCACTGACACTTTTGAGGAAAGTGTCGATCTTTGCGTCGATTCTATGCGCTCGCAACTGCAGAAATTCAAGGAAAAATTAAGGAATAGATAAAAAAATCCTCGAAAAGTTTTGGTAATTCAAAAATAAGTAGTAACTTTGCAGCCGTTTTCCGACAGGTCGTAAATCTGAAGAAGAGAGCGGCTGCTTAGAAAAGCCTCTTTAGCTCAGTTGGCCAGAGCACGTGATTTGTAATCTCGGGGTCGTTGGTTCGAATCCGACAAGAGGCTCAAAAAGGCGGAAAAAAGGGTCGGCGAAAGCCAATCCGCGTTGGCTCGAAAGAGCAAACGATTTGGGTGTTTTCCAGAGTGGCCAAATGGGGCAGACTGTAAATCTGCTGTCTTTCGACTTCGGTGGTTCGAATCCATCAGCACCCACTTCAAGAGACGTTTGCGGAAATAGCTCAGTCGATAGAGCACTAGCCTTCCAAGCTGGGGGTCGCGGGTTTGAGCCCCGTTTTCCGCTCACACTCGCTGTAATAGCTCAGTGGTAGAGCACTTCCTTGGTAAGGAAGAGGTCCTGAGTTCAACTCTCAGTTACAGCTCTCTTGTAAAGAGGAGGAGACTGAAAATTCAGAATTTATAAACATTTAATAACAACAAAAATGGCAAAAGAGAATTTTGTGCGCACCAAACCGCACGTAAACATTGGTACTATCGGTCACGTTGACCACGGTAAGACAACTTTGACTGCCGCTATCACACTCGTGCTTTCAAAGCGCGTTGCTGGTAACGAGGGTAAGATCAAGTCATTCGATCAGATTGACAATGCTCCTGAGGAGAAAGAGCGTGGTATCACTATCAACACCGCTCACGTGGAGTATGAGACTGAAAAGCGTCACTATGCTCACGTTGACTGCCCGGGACACGCTGACTATGTGAAGAACATGGTGACTGGTGCTGCCCAGATGGATGGTGCTATCCTCGTGGTTGCTGCTACTGACGGTCCTATGCCTCAGACCCGTGAGCACGTGCTGCTCGCCCGTCAGGTGAACGTTCCCCGTCTGGTGGTGTTCCTGAACAAGTGCGATATGGTTGACGACGAGGAGATGCTGGAGCTCGTTGAGATGGAGGTCCAGGAGATTCTTGCTCAGTATGAGTTCGAGGATGATACTCCTATTATCCGTGGTTCTGCTCTCGGTGCTCTGAATGGCGTTGAGAAGTGGGAAGACAAGGTGATGGAGCTGATGAACACTTGTGACGAGTGGATTCAGGAGCCTCCCCGCGCTACTGACAAGCCCTTCCTGATGCCTGTTGAGGACGTGTTCTCTATCACAGGTCGTGGTACTGTTGCTACTGGTCGTATCGAGACTGGTGTGATCCACGTGGGTGATGAGGTCGAGCTGCTCGGTCTCGGTGAGGACAAGAAGAGTGTTGTGACTGGTGTTGAGATGTTCCGTAAGATCCTGGATGAGGGTCAGGCTGGTGATAACGTTGGTCTGCTGCTCCGTGGTATCGACAAGAACGAGATCAAGCGCGGTATGGTGCTCTGCCATCCGGGTCAGATCAAGCCCTTCAAGAAGTTCAAGGCTTCTATCTATGTCCTGAAGAAGGAAGAGGGTGGTCGTCACACTCCATTCGG
>JAFVGS010000093.1 GCA_017474845.1 Prevotella sp. | reverse complement strand
TTCGTCCTCCAGCTGCACAACGCCAGCGAGACAAACACCGTCTGCGACTATGTACTGGAGTGCAAGGACGGCAGCAACCCCAACGGCGCCATCCTGATGATGGACGGCGCACATCTGAGCAACGGCAAAGACGGTCGCAAGTTCAAGCTGAAAGGCGGCGAGACCATAGAGAAAACCCTTCAGGTATCGCAGAGCGACCGCAGCATCGTTGACTACATGAACCTGAAACTGGTGCTGAAGTCAGCGACAGACACAGCCACCGTCAGCGCCCCTGTAGAACTGAGCATTCACTTCATCCCCGCCTCAACTCCCGTCGAACTGTCCGTAAACAGCACCTCCCTCATCGGCCGTGACTATAATGCCGGCGGCCTCCAGGTGACGCTCCGCCAGCTGGACCGCAGCGACAAAGACCTCACAGGCGTGCGTGTACAGTATCGTCGCAAGGGCACCATGTCGTGGACGCTTCACAAAGAATGGCAGGTGGAGCGCCCCGGCAAGACACTTCCCTCAGGCGTATCCCCCCTTCCCGACACGGAACAGATCTCGACTCTCGTGAAATTCCCCGAGGACGGCATCTATGAGCTTCGTGCCCAGACCTTCGGCCTGTACGGCACAAAAGAGCTGACCTTCGAGACCCCTTCCGTCGATATCACCCAGGACATCCGCGGCCCCAAGATTCTCGGCTCCTCCACCCCTCAGGGCACAGCCACCTACCTCGACCGCAACAACATCAGCGTTCGCTTCAACGAGCCCATCTACGACGTAGCCCTCAGCCAGAGCGACAACTTCACCATCACCGGCGACCTCTGCAACACCGCCGCCAGCGGCGTGAAGACCACCAATCCTGACGTGACGCTTCAGCTGGCAGGCAACGAGATCAGCACCCAATCCGCATTCCAGTTCAACAACAGCGACATCGCCATCGACCTGTGGCTGTACCGCCAGTCCGACGGCGACATCGTCAGCATCGGCACCGACGCCAACCAGCTGTCCCTTTCCACGAACAGCGGCAAGGCAGAATTCCGCCTCGGGAACGCAGACGAAGTCATCGCATCGGCAGTAGAACTGCCATCCAACAAGTGGCTGTACATTGCACTGAGTTACCGGCAGGACCCAGCCAACGAGCGCGGCCTGCTCAGCGCCCTCTACGCCGATGCTGACACCCCCGACCCCGTCAGCATCCTGAAAGACACCCCTGTTCCCTCCCTCCCGATCAAAGGCAAGCTCACCGTTGGCGGCACAGGCACAGTAGGGCGCATGCGCGACCTGACACTGTGGAACACCTCCAAGGATGTGCACCAGCTCTACAGAGAGCGTGAGCTGTCCAAGGCCCCCTATACCCCCGGGCTCGTAGGCTACTGGCGCATGAATGAAGGTCACGGCACCACACTCAATGACAAGGCCCGCTCCCGCAATATGGAGATGAAAGGCGAAAGCTGGTACATCAACAATGAGAACCGTGCCGTCCGCCTCGCCTCAGAAGACTCCCTGGCCGTGGACATCTCGACGTTCTCCCCCCGCAGCACCGACAGCTACGCCCTGGAACTCTGGTTCCGCGCCGTCCGGCAGGAAGGCAACAGCAACGCTTCGCTCATCGAAGTCCCCAACTGCCTGCGTGTAGGCTTCGACGACAGCCGCCTGACACTGAAAACCTACAAGCGCTCCAACAGCGAAGAAAATGCCGAAACCGTCACTCTTCAATCAGCCGAGGTTCTTAGCGAACGGAACTACGCTGACAACGAGTGGCACCACCTGGCACTCAACGTTCGCCGCGGCGTTTCAGCCGTTGCCTATATCGATGGTGCAGCCGTGAAGACACTGGCAGAATCAAGCATACCTGCACCGGCAAGCCCTGAGATCTATGTTGGCAAAGGCCTAACCGGTGGCATTGACGACGTGCGCATCTGGAGCGCCTCGCTTGATGCCAAGGCCATCGCCGAACGCCGCTACGAGCGTCTTGACAGCACCTACTCCGGTCTGATCGGCTACTTCCCCTTCGAAGACATCCACCGCACCCCGACCGGCACAGTGACGAGCAGCTTCTCCATGAGGAACTTCGGCGACACCTCGGCCTCGCATCTTACAGCCTCCGGCATCAGTGCGGAGCATCATGCGAGCGCCACCGCTCCTGCCCTGCTGCCCGTGTCTCAGCGCATGCGTCTTCACGAGACGGAATATGCCTTCACTGCCTCCGAGCGCGAGATATACTTCTCCCTTCCTGATGCCATCCTTCCTAAGATGGACGGCAGCGACTTCACCTTCCGCCTGTCCAACATAAAGGACAAGTACGGCAACGTCTCAGAACCCGTAGAATGGACTCTTCACTGCGACTTCTCCACGCTGAGCCTGACACTCGATGAGACAGAGATAGTCAA
>JAFVGS010000092.1 GCA_017474845.1 Prevotella sp. | reverse complement strand
GTAGCCCTCAGCGGCCGCACCCTCTACAAGGACGGCTCCTGGAACACCCTCTGCCTGCCCTTCGCCGTTGACCTGACCGCCAGCGGCACCCTCAGCGGCGACAACGTGCAGGCCATGACGCTCGACACCACGACGAGCACCTTCGCCGACGGCACCCTGACCCTCAACTTCACCGACGCCACGACCATCCCCGCCGGCACGCCCTTCATCATCAAGTGGGACGGCGACGGCTCGTCGAACATTACCAACCCCGTGTTCGAGGGCGTCACCGTCAGCAACACCACGAATAACGCCACCGTCGAGGGCGTGCTCACCTTCACCGGCACCTACACCCCGAAGGACATCGGAGAGGACGGCGACAACACCATACTCTACCTCGGCGCCGCCAACAAGCTCTACTATCCCACGAAGTCCATGACCATCGGCACCCACCGCGCCTACTTCCAGCTGCTCGGCGACCTCACCGCCGGCGAGCCTGTATCGGGCAGCAATGCGCAGCAGATTCGCGCCTTCAACCTGAACTTCGGCGACGACGAGTCAACGGGAATCATTTCGGTTCACGATTCAGGCTTCACGGTTAACGCTTCCGCCGCCTGGTACACCCTCGACGGCCGCCGCCTCGACGCGCAGCCGACGGCCAAGGGCCTCTACATCCACGGAGGCAAAAAGGTAATAGTGAAGTAAATCTCTAAGGAGTCAAGGAGTAAAGGAGTGGCTGAGCCAAAAACTCCCAAACTCCCAAACTCCTTAGAATAAAAAAGGAAACTCCTTAGACAAAGAAAAAAGAAACAATTAATCCATAGAGAACAATGAAAAAGAAGTATATGAAACCCGAGCAGCGCATCATCGTGCTGCAACATCAGCATCACCTGCTCGCCGGCAGCGAAGTACATTCCCTCGGCACCAGCGGCCCCTTCGACTATGAAGGCAGCGACGAGGACTACGAAGGCCCCGTGAGATAACCCCACAGACCACAACCATCCCCCGCACGGCACGGAGCCGGGCGGGGGACGATGTGCGTAGGCGACGTAGATCAAGGCGGCTAATCACATAGTCCACCTTGGTCAGCAGTTCGCCGACTGCCTTGGGCAGCTGGTCGAACGAGAGATTATTAGTTTCGTTATCCATGTGAATTTTTCTTTTTGGTTAAACGTCAATAATATCAATGAGCAAGTGTTTCTTCGTTCTTTATTTCTTCAGAAGTGGCATTTTCCTTGGCATCTTCCTTCAAAGAAATGCGCTCGGATGCGTCACGTTTCAGTTCACTGACCACCTCCGCATACACCGCACAGGGCAAGTGCTTCATCACTGATGGGCAGAATGGCATCGGTCTTTGTCTTCTTGGTTGTAATGTCGAGTACCCAACCGCCATCGCCCGACTTCTTGATATTCTCCCACTGGAGCAGGATGCAGTCGGACAGGCGAAGTCCTGTCAGGCAGGAGAACAGCCCGGCACGGCGAAGCACGTCACTCTTGCACTCTGCCTTTGACAGTGCAAACAGTTCCTCCTTCTGGAGCATACTGCGGTTATACTCCTGCTGAAACTTCTCCGTGGGATTGGTGTAGATGTAGAATCCCAGATACTCACGGCGAGACAGCCTGCCTGTCTTCGGGTTACGGATAGGTGGGTAGAAATCGAGATAGAGCGATGTCTGCCCGTTCTTGATGGGTCGCTTCCGTACTGTGACCTTGGTACATAAATTCGTCATATCGTCTATTTTATATTGTATTATATTTGTCTATTTTCGGTTGTCCTGCCTTACCCTTCATGGGCGGTCTGGACTTCAAGCGTCTGCAAAGGTACGCCCTTTGTTTGGGTCGAGCCTAAAATATTGTCCCTCAATGCATCAGATTTAACCTGACTTTGCATTCGAGTATGAAATTGCAGCGAAAATCATACTATAAATAGGCGTGATAGTTGCGTTGCATTCATTATTGCCATTGGTTTCAAGACACTTCCAAAAGTGTGGTACATCTTTTTCCGATTGGCTCTGCAAAGTTACGGGCAACAAAGCTACAATAGAGGTACAACGGTCTGAAATCTGCCGTTTTGAGCCTCGGATTGCAGGATTGGTTCTAACCATCGCAGCAAGTAGTACCAACATTAGTAATATCATGACCTTTTAGCCTTGGTGCTGGCACTTGTCTTTTCGGCTTTCTTACGGGCTGCTTCCCAGTCCGCTTTGAGGTAGAGGTTAGCCCTGCCGCCTTTGGCTTTCTTGATACGGACACCATGAGTCTCGGCAAAACGTCGTACTTGCGTCTTGCCCAAGCCGTACTTCTGCATAATGTCGAAGCAGGTGTAGTATGCCTCCGTCTGTGCCTTTCCTTGTTCCTCGTTGTATGGCAATGGCTTCCTCCACGTCCTCCTTCCTGAAAGCGGTCGTTCCCCAGGCATGGACGGATGGGAGCAGGAAACGGTTGCGCACCTCATAGAAGCGACCGTACTTGATGCCAAACTTCCTCATCACCTCTGCCAACGTATAATGGGAGTCATGGGTAACACCTTCAGGGGCTATGTTGCTGGCTGGTGTCATGCGGCACTTGGCTTTCTTGTTCACGTTGCCCGTCTCTGGCTTGGCGGAGACATCTGGCTTATTCTTTTCCCTTTTGTCATTATTAAAAGGAGGGAAAGGAGAAGGTTGCACGACATTGCAACCTCGCCCTTGGGCAAAGTCTGTAAGTTCCTGTAGGCTTATTCGTGTCATCCGCTCGCCGAGGTTGACGGCTTTCAGTCTGCCGGAGGCAATAAGCAAGCGCACCATCTTAGTGCTGACACTGATGGCGACGGAGGCATCCTTCACGGACAGAAGGATGTTGGGAATTTGTGAAGTTTGTTTCTTGCCCATATCGAGTAATTTTGTCAAATTCTGCCGTTCTTCGGGGGATGGTCCCTGACGGAAACCAATTAAGCGGATTTAAGAGGAAATAAGGTGATTTAAGGGAACACCCTACGAACCCTCTGCTCATCCACCCGAGGTACAATGGCGGTACAAAATTACTCTAAAAGAAGAAAACTTGCAATAGGCGCTTAACGGAAGAAGTTAAGCTAAGTTAAGGTATAACAGCGATTTACGCGATTCGATTTAAGGTTTGTTTCGGTCTGTTTCGACCTAATTTAATTGGTGATGAAGTCGGCCGCTCCGTTCTTCAATCCCTTTACAGCCAGATTGACATCGGCGTATGCAGTCAGCAATACGACTGGTGTCTGCGGATGCTGCTTACGGATGGTTCGAAGCCAGAACAGACCTTCGTTGCCATTGTTGACACCAAGCGTAAAGTTCATGTCGAGCAGAACTAAGTCGACGGGCTGCTGAGCCATCAACTTCAGGATTTCTTCGGGCTGGGTAGTGGTCAGTACACGCTCGAAAGTATCATCCAGCAGATAGTGCATCGCTGTCAGAATTGAAGCATTGTCATCTACGATAAGTATGGTTCCGTACTTGTTCATGGGTGCAAAGTTACGAATAAGCGAGCAAAAAGCCAAATATATTTGAGCTTTTTCGAGCGAGAGTAACTTCGGCGAAGCCAGAGTTACTACTTTCCGTCTAAAAATCATACAAAGGGGTGTAAAAAAATTAGACGATCTGCATCCAAGCAACCTAAAATGCTTGCAGAGTATGAAATAAACATCTAACTTTGCAACTGCGAAAACAAGAATTGAGTATGAAACAAGCATTGATAATCTTCCTTGTGTTTACAACTGGACAGTCACTGGCTCAGGGCGAGTGGTCCATGCAGCAGTGTATGCAGTACGCTGTGGAGCATAACCACGAAGTGAAGCGTGCAGAGCTGGAACTGGACAACTACAAGGCCAGCAAGACTGGAGCCATCGGACGATTCCTGCCTTCTGTGGAAGCCAGCATCGGTGCCCAGTACAACTTTGGACGTGCCATTGACCCTGAGACAAACGGCTATACCGATGTGAGCACCTTCTATAATGGCTACTCGTTATATGCCTCACTACCTGTCTTCGATGGCTTCAGCCGCATTCATGCTTTGAAAGCCGCCGGGGCCAGT
>JAFVGS010000091.1 GCA_017474845.1 Prevotella sp. | reverse complement strand
TAAAAAAATAATTAATGTAATTAATGCTAATAATGGAGATCTGGGTGCCAAGAGATAGTTAACGAAACTCGAAAGAGTTTCAATTATTAATTTTTTAAATTTTTTTAAGTATGAAACATATCATACAAAAAACAGATTTTAAAATAGGCATCCATGATATTATAACGTGGATTCTTATGGGCATACAGATCTATTGTATGATTAATTAAAATCGGACATAAGGTCGTACAAGATGTACGGCCTTATGTATTTTTCGGGAGGGGAAGAGAAACCTATCTTTTTAGAGCATATTAGTTAGATGTTATTTACGCAGATCCACCATACACTATTCATCCATATTGGAGTCGGTACGCTCCTCGTATAATTGGTCATGATAAATATTCAATTCCTCCTGTATCCTATTTATACGTATAAGATTCACCACGCTTATTATAGTCAAGACGATAATAGCGATTATTAAGAATGTCTGTTTCGTCATATTGATTAATTTTAAACCGTAAATATTTTGTACTATGACCTGTTATTTACCAGAAGATCCTTCTGCATGGTCAGATACTGATAGACTATAACTAAATTAAAAAATCATGCAATTGGGAACCAATATAATATCCATGTGCAAGACAGCCATAATATCATTCTCATGGTTCTCATACTTTACCAGATATCCACCCGAACTGGCATGTTCACGATATGACTCATAAGGAATGGGCCGTCTTCCCTGGTCATCGGAAATATAATAATTGATGATGATGTCCTTGTATATCATAAGAAACTTCCTATAAAAATCAGCCCCCTACTATTAGATAGCAAGGGGCTAACTACACAAATAATTCAAAATTAAAAGAACATGTATATTTTAGAAAGGAACTTCCTCTTCACCTGACTTGAACTGCTCTACCGGTTCGTTCTCCTTCTTAGATCCAAGAAGCTCCAGGTCGGTGCACCAAATCTCGGTCATGTACTTCGTACCCTTCTCAGGATCCTCCCATTTGCCGTAATGGATGGATCCTTTAACGCTTATAAGAGAACCAACCTTAACATAGTTTTCAATCACATTCGTGATATTACCGAAAAAGACAAGAGTGTGCCACTCCGTTCTATCCTCGATTTTCTTACCATTTTTTGTTTCATATCCTCTTTCTGTGGTTGCGAGGGTGAATCTTGCCACCTTGCGACCTGCTTCTGAACCCATGATCTTAGGTTCCTGGCCCACCCGGCCTACTAATTGAACATTATTCATATAATAAAAGATTTAAAGTTGTTGATTATCTTAAAATATCTATTCTGTCACTTCCCACGAATACAGTAGTGACCACATCCATATTATACTGAAAATTTTAATGTACTGATATACAAATATAAACAAAATATTTCAGATAATACATTATTTACCATGTAAATAATGATTTTTTAAAGAAATTCTTATAAATTTGCTGTACAAAAAATATGCTTTCAGGTAAGCAATTAATAAGGAGATAGTGTGGCCCACAGGGATGCGAGCCGCACTATTTATTTTATGACTAAACACACATCGCCATCGACCTCTGTTCCATCATGTACAGGTGTTGCGCCTCCGTGTAATCGTAGGCCTCCCAATCACAGAAATCATCATAGAACTTAATGTACCTTTCCTCCTCCGGAGTCTCCGGAAAGGCAGGGAGAAGACAAAGCTCGTCGTGACCCTTCACAATCTTCGGGAGATAGAAAGTGCTATCTCCCTTATGGCGGATGACCGCCGCATTAATGCAATCTGAAAAATTAACCATAGCAAAAAATTTTAATGTTAGACAAAAATTGAAAGTAATTCACAACCAACTAATGTTTGCAAATTGAATATTCATATTTACGAGCATCGAGGTTTAGCATGCCATTGTCATGGAATGAGTAAAAGTTATCGCCTGCGACTATGATGTGATCCAAAAATTGAATTTCCATCAGCGCACACGCATCTATAAAACGATTCGTAAGTTTCTTATCCAGTTCGCTCGGAGCGCATGTATTATTCGGATGGTTGTGGGCAACCACAATATTACAACATTTCTTCGTCTCCATAGCCGTCTTGACTATCAATCTGATATCCACAATGGTAGCGGAGGATGTACCCCGTGCATGGCAGAACTTGCGTAGCGGGCGAAGCCTTCCGTCCAACAGAATCACCCAGAATTCCTCCTGCTCGAGATTCTGCAAATGAGGAGCGACATAATTATACAAATCCGCAGTTTTCAATAACTGCACCATCTTCACCTGCCTTGAACGGCTGAAAAGGGTGTACAAGGCCTTAATCTTCATAGCCGTGGCACGACCCATGCCACCGATATTCAAATTCATCAGTCCGTCCACTGAGCATTCGGACTCCTCAAAGTACCGCATCATCGCTTCTCCACTCTCCCTGTTGCCCGTCACCACCGTGAACAGGTCAACGTCGGAAAGGGTCTGCCACCCGTACATCTCGGCACTTTCAATCAAATTTATTGTTTCCATATTCTTCTAATTTTAATGTTAGTATTATTTGTGTTTCTTGTAATACAAATTTACTAATAATCAGATAGTTACAGAAATACAGAGAGGGAAAAGAGGGTCAAAAACACATGATTTCCGACTCCTCCCCTCCCTAAAATCCAACAATGAAACGGGGTGATGGTTATGATTTTTTCATACCTTTGCGGTATGTTTCTTTACCCACTTGTGAAAGCGGGAACTGAAAATTTTAATGTTAGATGGGAGCCAAACGCAAGTATGGCTCCTTTTTTTATAAACGTCTTTTGACGCTCTTCCTGTTTTCTTCCTGCGTCAGCTGTTCTTTCTTTTCCACGTCCGTCAGGCGGTCCTTGATGGACATGACCACATCCGCAATGTGGCCGACCGCCTTGGTCTGCAACGACAGGGAGGAGAACTTCTCCCGGAAAAGGTCGTAGGACATCTCCTTGCCTATCTTCATCGCCTTGATCTTGGCGTTGATGGAGGCAAGGAGCTTCAGATCGTCGTTCCAGTCCTTCGTCATCGCTTTCTCCTTGACGATGTTCTTAACTAGCTCGGAATTGATGATCATGGAGGTGAAAGCGTCGTCCGCGAACATATCGTCCCTCGGACGGGATATGATGACGGTCTTGTGCTCATCATCGGTGAGAATCTCCATATTTTCCGATTTGGGATGATTAAGGCAGACCGCCTTGAAATTCTCATACAGGTCCTCACGCACGGTTATCATATGCGCCTTGTAACCTTCCGTCTTGGCGGGACACTCGCTTATGAAGCATTTGGCCCTGTCCTTCCCCCTGCTCTCCGCCGCGGCGCATATCAGCATCAGATCGTAATGGCTGCCACGCAAATCATTGTCCGCTCCAAGCATCAGCTTGAAGTCGGGCGTGAACCGGTTCAAGTTGTCACGCAACAGTTGCATGATGACATCCGTCTGCCCGGCCATGAGATTGCCCTGGTGCGATATATAAAGCGTGTTCGGATTCTTCCGTAGCTCGAAATGTGCCATGCAGTCGAACTCGCTTTCGGCTATGAATACCCTTTCTATTCTGTCCGGTATGTTGGAATACCATACCGTCCTATCGTGCTCCGAGTTCGCCATCATCATGGATCCGCATTTGCATCTATGTTGATTGAAGTAACGGATGTTGACGCCTCCCAGCGTTCCGTCCGCACGGAAACACGGGAAGGCTAGGTCGGAGCCTCTTCTTCGTGAATCTATCTCCTTGTTGCAGTTGAAAAATCTGTCTTTAAATAATGGATGCTCCAACGTCTCCTTGGATATCTTCCTCTTCTGCGTCAGAAGGGTCGTATTGACGGCCCTCTTCATGAACATGACGCCCGTCGGGTAATCGAACGGTTCATCCGGCTTCTTAACAGGTATCTTTTCCTGAAAAGCCTGCTTCTCCTCATCGGGGAGATTGAGGTATTCGCGCAGAACGGAGGCGACAGCCTCGTTCTCCTTGAAGGAACCGCGTGGCGCCACGATGGTGCCGTCCTTGATGCGGTTCTTGACGAAGGCGTAGAGACTTCCTCCGTCCGTATCGTCATGCAGGTTGGAATAGTGCTGCTGACCGGGATATTTTCTAGATGGCGATATGCTTATCCTCAGCCCGTTGTCGTGGTCATAAACGGTGCCGCCCCTGTACGACTTCGATGCGTTCTTGACGAAGCCGTACTTGATCGCGATTTCCTCTATCGTGATCATATCGCACATTTCCTTTATCGATATACTTTTTTCCATTTTCGTGGGTATGGGGGGGGGAAGCCTAATGACTTCCCCCGTGAATTACCAGTTAATTAAATCTTTCTACCCTGTTTTTGCGTCTCCTCCTGCGTATCTTCCTCAGGGACGTTCTTCGAGGCGCTCTCCTTGATGCTCTTCGCCTTCTTCTCCATGTAGTCGGAGACAACCTCCCTGAAGATGTCGAACTGGCTCGGTGCGTTCTTGTAGGTCTCCAAATCGACCTTAGGTGTTATCTTCTCCCATGAGCTGACCTCCATCATGGCGTATTTGGAGCTGTAATACTCACTTACGGCCGAAATGGTGACGTTGGTGTCGTACGGTCTCTTCGGGTCGATTTTGGCGTTCTTGTCGCCGCTCTGGCCTTGCAGGTATTTCTCGACTTCCTGCGTGCGGTTCTCCGTGACGTATTTGTTCACATTGAGCGCCACCTTGTTCGTTAGACCGTCGATGCGGAGCGCTATGGTGCCGTTCTTGTCGTCCAAGGTAGGCAGCTTGGCAAGGTCCTCCTTGCGGACCGTGAGCACCCTTACGGTGTTGGCGTATGGCTGCCCGTTCTTGTAGGTCTTCGGGTCGGCGACCAGCATGAGGTTAGGCACTCTCCTGCCCTGCTCGTTCACCAGCTGTCCCTGCTCGTTGAGCTGGAGCTTGTTGGCCGTGAGGAACTTTTCGTCCGTGCGCTTGGTGCAGATCGCCAGCTTGACGTTGCCGAACGCGTCCGCTTCCGGAAGTTCCTTCAATGCCTTGGAGGATAACGTGACGTATATGTCCTCGACCTCTTTTTTGAAGGATGTGCCGTCTTTCTTGCGGATATTGACCTCACGGGAGTTGGTGATGCAGTCCCCCATGTCCTTGTTGTCGTAACGGATGGCCGGAACTTCATCCAGGTTCTGCTTCGTCTTGACGATGCGGTCGAAGCTGTTCACCACCTTGAACCTGCCTCTGATCATTATGTCCTCGTCCTTGAGCTCCTTGTCCTTCAACAGGGCTGACTTGTTGTTCAGTTTGATGCCCGTCTCACCCGAATAGGAGCCGACAGACAACGGAACGGCTTCCTTGGCCGTGTCTATGCCCGCTTTCTCGGCCTTGGCCTTCAGGTCCTGAAGACTTACCTGGAACTCCATCAATGCGGCCGCATCGGCGAATTTGACGGTCCTGCCGTTAACCGTGGCGTCCTGCCCGTGCCTCTTGACTATCACCTGAAGCGGGCTCTGGTTCTCCCTGGCCTGTTTGTTCTTAATGATGGCGAAGGAAAGGAAATCCTCACCGGATTGCGTCTTCCTCGCGCTCATCTTGTCCATCTTCTGCTCGATCGTGTTCAGGTCGAGTTGGATGCGGAACTTAGGGACGATGAGGTCAAGCTGGTTGCCCTGCGTGTCCTTGACACCCGCAAATTGGGCGAATCCGACCTTGACGAGTTCAGGGAGCTTGACTCCCGACTCCTGTTTCTTCTCCTCCACTTTCTCCTTCTTCTGCACCTGTTTCTTCTCTACCTGTTTCCTTGTTTGCTCTGCCTGTTCGGTTTGCTCCGCCTTCTTTGGCTTCTCTTCCTTCACCTCTTTAGGCTTTTTCTTCGCTTCAGCCTTGGCGGTCTTCTTGCCGTCACCGTTCACAGTGGCGGCTATCTCATCATATTTATCGTCGCCGAGGTGCATTCTCAGGTTGAACTCCGTATTGGCGTTCAGACGCTTCTGTAGCTTCTGGATGTTACCGATATACTCCTTCACATCCTTATTGCCTTCGACCGATGGTTTCATGCGGTCGAGCGTCTCCTGCATCTTCTTTTTCATCTTCTCCACGTCCGTGACGCTGCCTTCCATCAGCGATAGTTCGTAATCTACATTTTCTTTTAACTCCATTCTCGTTTCAAGATCGTCCATGCTTATCTCCTGTGCACCGACAAATCTTTGGAACTCCTCCAGTGTCTTGTCCATTTTTTCCTTTGAAATCTCCATGGTATCATTATTAAGTTTAACATATTCAGCTGTCGGTTCGGAAGCTATATTGTCCGGATTCTCATTGCCCTCCATAGCATATCCGGTCACTTCCTTTTCTGGTGTGATGTCGTCGTCTTCTGCCGCCATGAGTTCAGACCCTGTTTCCATGTTTGTGTTCATTCCGATGTATCTGTAATCCGGCATGTTGTCCAGACTGTAGCATTTGTCGTATGATGCGACATCTCCCTCCTCATCCGGATCGGGGAATCCGAGTTCCCTCCACGTGATGATGTTGGCGTTCATCTGCTTCACCTCCTCGACTTCCTCGGCTTTGCTCTCCTCGGATGAGGTGTTGCGCAGCTCGTCCAGTCTCTTCGAGTCGGCTTCGAGTTTCCTCTTCTCCGTCTCGGCGCTTGCATGGAACATATCCTTAATATTGTCATAGGATGTGACGATGTCCACCAGGCGCATGTTGTCCTTTGTCAGACGGGCGTCGAAACCGTCACTCATGTTGTCGAGATATGTGACGACCACATTGCCGTTCATCGCCATGCTGATGGTCTTATCCATATCCTTTTCCTCAATGCGAAGAATATCGTAGTCGGAATAGTTGTCCCTTTCCTCCTTGACATCCTCTCCGATTTTCGTAGCCAATTCGCCGAGCGGATGCTTCATATTGATGGCATAGGCCTTCATCTTGTCGACGTCCCTGACAAGAAGGAGCCTCTCGCCGTCAAGCGTGTTCTCGAGATAGTTGATGACGCTCTTCACCTCGTCGTTCAGGTTGTCCTGTTTGAGCGCCCTCTCCAGAACCGCGATATCGGATTTCATCCGTTCCATCTCCTCCTGCTTCGGGAAGACCTCGTTCTTCTTCTGTTGCAGGAGCAGGTTCTGTATCGTGGATTCAATGTCATCAAGCTTGGTCAAGTTGGATTTCTTCCTCTCTCCCACCGACAGGCACAGGTTGTTCATAACCCTTCCGATACTTTCGGCGTCCTGATGGAAGGTCTTTGCATCGATGTTCTTCACAAGGGCGAGGTTCCTCCTCTCCTTTTCCGTGAGGTCCGTTGAGAACACTTTGGTTATCTCGACGGTGAAGCCGTCTTTCTTGCTGCCCTGCAGCATGGCTGTCAGGCCGTAGGCCTCGAACTTCTTATTAAGGAATGTTTTCGTATCGATGGACCTCGCTATCTCCTCGATCATGGCGCGCCCAAGCTCCTTGGCCGTGATGTACATGGTTCCGTCGAACTTCACCCTGAAAGGGTACTTTCCTTGCTCGTCCTTTCTGAATCCCTCGTCCGAAAGCGTGCGGACAAGACGGTCGATGACGTATTTCTGATTCGCATACTCCTCCCTGGCCATCTGCGCCAGTTGGAGGTTACGGCTGATGTTGTATTTATATGACTCGAATCCCTTTCTTTCGGAAACAAGCATCTGGTATTGCTTTACGAGCTTGTTCAGCACCATCGTGGTGTTGTCGCCCGTGGCGGAGGCGAGCAGTTCCTGGAATATCTCGGATTCCAGTTCCGTGTCGCTCTTCCCCTCGTCGAAGCGGTTGCCCACGAAGTTGGAGTCGGTGATCTGCTCTATCATCCGCTGTTTTGCGAAGATGAGCCCGTACTTCTTGGCGTCCGTGGAACGTTCCTTGACATATAGGTAGACGGGCACGTTGTTGTCGAGGAACTGCTTCGCGAACTCGTTGCCCTGACGTGCCACCCTGCCCGTCTTCTGTATCATGCCGCTCGGCGTCCAGTTCACATCGAGCATGTGCGCCGCGCAGGCTCTCTTCTGCACGTTGACGCCCGTGCCGAGCTTCTGAGTCGAGCCGAGCACGACGCGCACATCGCCGTCGTTGACTCTCTCAAAGAAGGAGGCGCGGTCCTTCTCCTTGACGGTGTTGATGTCCACTATCTCCTTGGCCGGTATGCCGTAACGCTGTGAGAGGATCCGCTTGATGTCGGTGTAGAGGTTGTAGTCGCCGTTCTGGTAGCTGTCCGAGAAGATGAGCTGCGTGCCTTTGGCGAACTGGGTATCCTTGTATATCCTGGCAACATTCTTGGCCACGTAGTCGACCTTGTTATGTATCGTTCCGAATTCCTCGTCATCGAGACCGAGCATCTTATGCGTGAGCGATGCCTTCGTTCCTTTGGAAAGGGTCACAAGGGATCTGGCCGAAAAACTCTTTTCGGTCAGATGGACATCCAGGACATCGGACTGGCCGGTGTCCATGATATTCTTCAGCTCCTCGAAGATGGCCGCGTCGACCTTGCTGTCGAACGGCACGATGACCTGCCTGTATAGCGCCTTCGGCTTGTCCGCCACAAGCTTCTTCTCGATGAGGTCCTTCTCCGTTATGACATCGGCGAAGCCCCTGTATGAGGTGAGCAGCGGTTGCAGGTTGATGAAGCTCCGGAACCTTTCGACGAGTTTGGATCTGCCCAGCTCGTCGGGTTCCCAGTCGCTCTGCCTTTGGGCGAAAACATCCGCCCATTTGTCGAAGCAGTTGATTCCCTGCTTCTTTAATATGTTAGGTACGAGATAGACCTGCCAGTTGTAGAGTTCGGCCAGCGAGTTGGATATCGGCGTGCCGGTGGCGAAGATGACGCCCTTGTCGCCTCCGTTCTTCTCCTGTATGTCCCGCACCGCCATGAAGAGGTGGCTGGCGCGCTTGGAGTTGCTGTCTGCATTGATGCCCTTCACCTTGTCGTGCGACGTCTGGAAAAGCAGGTTCTTGAAGAGGTGCGCCTCGTCCACGGCCAAGTTATCGAAACCGAGCTCCGTCCAGGATATCTCATCCTTGGAGAGTTTCTCGTTCTCGTTCTCGAGCTCGTTGCGCAGGTTCTCCTCCATCTTGTCGAGTCTCTTGCGGTCGGCCGGGGAGAGCCCTTCGGTCTCCTCCCTCGACCTGAGCTCCCTGATGGTCTCTATCTGCCATGCCACGAACATTTCACGGAAACGGTCCTCGTGCTTGATCTTGTTGAACTGGTCGTGCGTCAGTATCACGATGTCCGCGTCGGAATGCTTGATGCGGTTCAGGAAGATGTTCCTGTTCTCCTTGTCGAAGTCCTTTTCGCTGGGATAGAGTATCTTGGCGTTCGGATATGCGTTCTGTATCTCGCCGGCTATCTGCGAGGCGTTGGCCTTCATGGTCAGAAGGCAGCACTTGGTGGCTATGCCGAGCCGTATGCGCTCCATCATGGTCATGCCCATCGCGAGCGTCTTGCCCGCCCCCACGGCGTGGTGCATGAGCATGTCGTTGTTGGTGAGTCCCCTCGCCACAACGTTTTTCTGGTGCTCCCTCGGTGTCTTGGTGCAGCCTTCGAGCGAGACGCGCATATTGTCCCAGTTGGTCGCCACATATTGGTTGAAGCGTCTGTTGAAGACGTCCTCTATGTCGTCCATGTAAGCTTGCGGAGCCTTGGTGTGCACCCACGTCTCGAACGATTCCCTGATCTCCCTCACCTTCGTGTTGGCGATGAGCGTGAGGGACTCGTTGACGAACGGCGTGCCGTTCTCGTCCTTGTCGGTCACCTTGATGTGCGTGTCGTTGAACGCCGCGTCTATTATCTTGCGTGCCGTGCAGTCGGGACGGCGCACGTCGTAACTGCGAAGCAGGTTCTGCTCCTTCTGCGTGAAGGAGACGTTCCAGGAATGATTTTCATTGTAGCTGATGTCGCATTTCATCTTCCTGAGCTCCGACTGCGAAGTCACGTTCATGAGCTCCGTCATGATGAAGTTCTGATAGGCCGCCACCGGAACGATGTCCGTTCCCATGTTGATGATGATCTCATCGATGCCTATCCTCTTCGGAAGCACCTTCTCGAGGGCTTCCACGTTCTTATTATAGGTGTCGTCACCCATTGCGGCCAGACGGGCGTCTTCCAGTTTGTCGCCTATGTGTCCGCTCAGATATATGTTGAACAGTTCGTATTGCTCCGTTTCCGGATTCTTGAATATGAGTCCGTCGCATTTTTCGAGCCAGTCCTCCCCCAGCCTTTCGCGCAGGAAGGCTGTGTCGATTTTTCCCTTCGTGGCGAAGGAATGGAATACAAGGTCGGTAGGATCATCCGAATCGATGTCGGATGGCGCGCGGTTGATGGTCCTGTGCCTGAATATGTCCGATTTGGTTATGATGAGCTCCTGCTTCCTCGGTGAGCCTGTGAGGTTCTCCCTCTTCTTGCAGTTCTCCAGGGCGAGCATCTTGATGAAGTCGGGTTTGTCATCCTGCAGGCGCCTGCGCACCCTGTCCTCATTGAGACTGCCGTATTTGAATACGAAGCTGTCGTATGTCGTGTTAAGGTCCTGTCTTAGCTGCTCGGCGTTCGGATAGTCGTTGATGTCCGCCTTGATGAGGTCGTTGTAGACCTTCTTCAACGCGACATAGTCGGCGCATATCTGCTCGTTCATGTCGAGGACGGGTTTCTCCTCCGTCTCCTCGACTTCCTGCGCCTGAAGGGCTTCTATGTCGTTTTTCTGCTTGTAGTCGGTTATGATATGGCGGATGAGGTTCTCCGCCTTGGTTGCAATCTCCTCTATGCCCAGTTCGCTGTTGTATGTCACGCCCCGGAAGGACTCCACCGGTTGTCCGATGATGTTCTCCGGATGGTTGACGAAGTATTCGTTCACCTTGTAGCTTACCGTGTCGTTCTCCTCAAGCGTCCGCACGGTTGTCTTGACGAACGCTTCGGAATGGTTTTTCCTCTCCCCTTCCCTCTTCTTTTGGAAGATGAGGAAATCGGTGTTGACGGAGGTGTCAGGGAAGATTCCTGACGGGAACCTGACCGCACCGACGAAGTTCATCTTCTCCTGCATCAGGCAGCGGTTCTCCTCGTACTTGGACGCGTTCAGGAAGCTGGTCGTGGACAGGCAGACCATCAGACCGCCGGGCTGGGTCTGCTCCATCATCTTGAGGGGGAAGTAGCCCGTGAGGTTGTTCAGCGAGCGCACGTAGCGCTTGTCGGGACTGTTGTTGAACTGCTTGTCCGCCACTTTCAGTCCGTCCACGAACGGCATGTTCGTGAGCGAGACGGTGTAGCGTCCGACGCCGGCGTTCTCAATCCTTGACAGGATGACGTTTGCCGAAGGGTTGAGCATCTTATTAATGAGTCCTGTCACGATGTTTGGCTCGACGCAGGTCACGTCGAAGCCGGAGATGGTATCCCGATCGAGGGAGTGAAGCATGTTGCCTGTTCCAGCCGATGGTTCGAGCAGTTTGCCTTCCTTGACACCGAACTCGCCCAGGATGACTTCTCCGAGCCTGGCTATCTGTTTCGGTGTCCAGTAGTCGTACTTTCCTTCGGATATGAACGAGTTTATGAGGTATCTGGTAACTTCCAGCGTGAAGGAGCTCTCATAGTTGCTCCACGGGATTGTCCTGCCGCCAATGTCCGTCTTCTCGTTGAAGCCGTAGAGGTTGATCGAGCCGGCCCTGTAGGCTTGGTGGATCGCCTTGGAGAGTTTGAGGACCGCTCCGTCGATGTCCACATCGGTGTTCTTCTCTTCTGTCTGGTTCTTTGCGCCGGACTTCGCCTCAGCTATCTCCTCGTCGGAGATGAGCCCATCCTTTTTTAGTTCCTCGAAGGTGCTGTCCGCCATGCGTTTGTTGTTCCAGTCGAGCAGGCGGGAGTGCTGCACCACGAATCTGATTGTGAGACCTCCGAAACCTGTGAAGCGTTTCAGCGTCTCCTGTTCCTGTGAGGTTGGTTTGAAGTCGCCCCGCCCGATGATGTCGGCGAGCGTGGCGATCGCCTTCACGTTCGCCTTGTATGCGGCGAGCGTGCCGGCTTTCGGTACCTGCACGTCATGTTCGGAGTCGATGTAGGCGTCCTCGTTGAAGATGATGCGCTCCGATGGCGCGGCAGCATCCTCTACAACGTCCTGACGTGTTCTATCACCATCTCCCTGACGGTCGACGCCGCCTGGGATTCGGGCATCCACTTCTCCATTTCCATCCGCTGGCGCTGGAAGGTCTTCGACTCCTCCACGCACCACGGCAGGTCGTATGTCTTCGTCAGTTCCGGACGGAGTTCCGCCAAGGCTATGTACATCGTCTCGGCCTCGTCCGGGATGAGTGCCTCCCTGGCCACTATGGACGCCACCTCCGTCAGACGGAGTTGTTCGTCCTCCTCCCCGTCCCACCCGGAGAGGTCCTTCAGAAAGAGCTCCGTTATCTCCGTCATCTCCTTTCTCACTTGGGCGGGCGTAAGATTCGGTTGCCTGCGGAGAAGGAACCATATCTGGTTCTCCCCTATCAGCTCCAGTGTTCCGCGGCTTCCGTTCACCGCCCTCATTATCATGCTGATGCCTGCCATTTCCCTGGCCAGTTCCTGGCCGTATGTCTTGGATTTCAGTTCCATTATCCTCAGTTCGTCCATGGTCGTTATTTTTTAAGTTGTTATTCTTCTTGTTGTCGTCTTCTCCTTCCTCGGCGAATTGCAGAAGCAGCTGGGAAGGATTGTTGCTGGAAGGTGCCGGTTTGAGCATCGGTCTCACAGGCGCCATAGGTTCCACCATAGGGGTGATCGTCACGGGGTCGGCCTCGAACGGCCCGTCGTTCGCCCTGACGGTCAGTTCGTCGTCATAGGGGCTTGAGGAGTTGTCCGTGACGACGGAATCCGGATTGTCGGCGCCTGTCCTGAAGCCTGTGTTGATGAACCTGTCCGACGGAGTCGCATAGGTCATGAAGAGGATGGCGTCATCCGTGATGTTGCTGTTGATGTGGTCGGACCAGCGTTTCAGGTCGTCGAAGTCGATTTCCTCCTGTCTTCCGACGACCGTGCCTATCTCGCGCAGCAGTATCTGCGCCTCGCTTTGACGGGACGGGAGGATGTATGATATGGCGTAGGCGTTGCGGTAGCTGTCCTCCGGCTGTTCAACCTCCTCGATGACCGCTATCGTCCTGCCGTGGCCGTCCACGACAGCGTTGTGGAGTCCCCTCTTCGCATTCTCCCTCGATATGATGCGGAAACCCTTGTACAGGGCCTCCTTGCCCACCTTGGGCGGGAACATCCTCATCAGTTGCCACTGGTCGATGAACCCGTTGATGCGGTCAAGATGGTATTTATCGTTCGCCACCTCGTTTTTTATCTGTGCCAGGGTGGCTCCGCACAGGAGTCTTACTTCCACGTAGTTCCTTTTTGGGAGTGAGATAATGACTGGAGCTTTCTTCCCGAACGTTCTCCTGAATAATGCGCTCGTTTTGGGAGATAGCAGATCTTTCTTCAATTCCAGAGATTCTTCTCCTTCCTTTAAAGAACGGTTGTGCTTCACCGCCAGATTCTGCAATCTGACGGTGAAGAAATCATCCCCTTTCGAAATCAGGTATAACCTGTCGGGTTTGGCATTGATCACATTTAACAGAAATTTTTCCTCCTGGGAATCTCTTCTTAAAAGTGCGAATCGGTCTTTAAGACTCGAAAAGCCGATCGTACCAATGCTGTTTATGAAATCCAGTTCATTGCTCATAAGCGTCACATAATTTTTTTACCACATTCTCGTCCAATACATTCACCTGCAACTGATGATAGATGTTCAAGGCTCCGTCCATAAGCGCTTCGGGCTCGACCTTGCCGGTGTCCTTCATATCTTCCAGAAGGATGAGCAGCTCGACCTGTCTTTTGTCGAGCTCGTCGTCACTGATGGAATCGATGGAGGAGATTATCTCCTTAGCTTTTTCAATGAATGCATTCACCGAATCGATGATTCGTTTTACCTCGTGATTGTACTGGAGGTCGATATAACTGACGATTTCCAATTCAGTCGAATCTTTCGGCTCTCCTTCGATCGGAACGGTTCGTTCCACTTCTTCGGAGCAGTCGACATACAAGTCGCAGAGTTTTTGATATTCCTCACAGATAGTTTCGGCGTGGCCGAAACTTCCATTCTTGATCATTCCTCTGTTCCTGTCCTCCAGCTGACGGTAAAAACCCTCGAGTTCGAGGAACGGACGGTCGGCGATGATAATGTCATACAGATCCCTGTATGTTGATTCCATCGCGAAATATCTCATGTCGGACTCCTGCGTCAGCGTCTTGGGGAATCTGGACAAGTCCCTGTCACCGAAGAACTTGTCATATTCCCTGTCGATGAACTCCTTCGCGTTCTTATGTTTCTTTTCTTCCATATACTGAAAATTTTAATGTCATATTTTCCTTTTGATGGTCTCCTTCCTCTCCGTGGTCTCGGTCTCGCTGAAATCGAGCGCCTTCCTCTTGGTCTTCGTCTCGCTGACCTTCGTCTCCTCCTTAGGACCGTCGTTGGACTCGGTCTGCTTGGACATGACCTTGGCGTCCTTGTCCTGTTTCAGTTCCTCCGTCCTTTCGCCGAAGTTGTTGTTGCGCACCTGCGCCTTGAAGTCGTTGTCGATGTGCTTCAGTTGCAGCAGCTGGCCGTTCTTGTGCGGTGACATGACAACCCAGCCGTTGAACTTCTGTCCCGCGTCGTCCTTCAGGTTCTCCAGATGGACGGGCTGTCCCATCTGTATCTTCCTGAGCTCCGCCTTTGTGCACTGCTCCCTGATGAATTTCGGCAGTTTGATTTTCTCCGGGTCGCATGAGAACAGCTTGTTTGTGTCCTTGTCGAGACCCACCAGTCTGTACTTCACCTTGCCGTCGTCCTGGGTGAAGGGAACAAGGTGGTTCAACTGTCCGTATTTCTTCAGCATCTCCTTGTCGGCCGTCGTGAACTCGATGTCGCCGATCGTCTGTCTCTTGTCGATGCTCTTGAGCGGCACGGCTTTGAGGGAGTTGAAGACGATGTTGTTCTTCGAATCCTTCGAGAGGTAGAGCTTGAAGCTCTTTGATACCTGCTCGCCCTTCTTGTTCTTGCCGGTCACTGTGATTAGGTTGGTCGTGCCGTAGAGTCTGAGTGCCTCGATGTTCTCCTTGGACAGGGACTTCCTGGTCAGTCCGAAATCCTTCAGCTGCTTCCATGGAATGTCCTCCATGGCTATCTTCTTGTCGTCCTCCGTGGTGATCGCCGCCTGAATGTGCATGTTGGGCTGTTCCTTGCGCGCCACGGTGGTGTGGTTGATGCCGTTTATGAAGTAGTCGTTCAGGGTGTCGCCGCCTATCCTCTCGCTTTTCCGGGCGTCAAGGGCCACTGTCTTGATCAGGTTCGTCTTTCTCGTCAGCGAGGTGGCGTAGCTTCCGATGTCCTGCGGCATGGCGACGGCCGAACCCATGACGGGCTCAAGTTTTTTAAGGAGTTCCTCACGGCTGTCGTGGTGGGAGACGAACATGGATATCTTCTTCTCCCCGTCCGGCAGGTCCTGCTCGGCCCTGACCTGTTCCATGAGTTGCCTGCGATCATCGGTCTGCGTGTAGTCGAGGAACTCCTGCGGCGTGAGTATCTTCACCTGAACGTCGTCGCCGTTCTCGACAACGATGGAGAAGCAGGAACCGTCGTCCTTGACTTCCTTTCTCTCCTCTTCCGTTATCACGGTCTCCTCTCCCTTCGTGTCCTCCTGTTCGCCCTTCGAGCGTGTCTCGATGCCTTGTATTATCCTGTTCTCCTCGGCCTTCGCCTCGTCGACGAGCTTGTCCCGCTCCTTCGAGTTGCGCCTGCGCATGAAGATGGAGTCGAACAGGACGAGGAACGGGTCCCTCTCATGCGAGGTGTTGTTCCTCACCTTCTCCCTTGCCTTTTTCGTGGCCTCCTCGGCCTTGAACTTCATTATGCTGTCGTTGATCTTTTTCTTGATGTCCTCCAACTCGTCCATCCTGTCCTTCAGGATGTCGATGTCGTTCTCCCGGTCCTTCCCTTCGGCAAGCAGACCCTTGGATTCCTGTTTGTATGTATCAGACATCTCCTGGAGCGCCTTCTTGTCGTCCACCGCCGAGTTCAGTCGGCGGACCAGCGGGTTGGCGCTGTCGGACAGGCTTACCTTCTCCGCCCTGATCTGTTCCCTTAGCTTCTTAATCTTCAGGTCGGTCTCGACCTTCTCGTTGTCTATGCCGTCTATCTTCGCGTCCAGGGCGGCGCGGCGCTCCTCCCATTTCTTATAATCTCCTTCGAGTGAATCCAGATCTTTCCTCAAATCGGTTATCTTGCCGTTGATGGCGGTGAAACTCTCCTCCCTCTCCTTCTCGTCGAAGGGGGCGCCGGATGAAACCTTCTCCCTGATTTCCCTGATGGCTTCATCGTAGTTCTTTTCACCTTTTATTTCCAAATTGTTCTCGCTCATAATTTTAAATTATTGAATTACAAAAATATAATAATACTTTTAAAAACAAAAAAAATATTTTATAGAATTGGGAAATATCCCAATTATTTTTTTATATTTTTTCCCTATTGAAGTCGTACTTGTCTTCAAGGTCGTCGGGAGGAAGCATTTCCCCGATGTCGAAATCCTCCGTGAAGAGCGTACGGATGTCTATCTCCCTGTCGAGCAGGAAGAGCAGCAGTTTGTACAGGATGGACGGGTCGGCGGTCTTCTTGCCCGCCTCGAAGTCCACCAGCCTGTCGAGCGATATGCCGAGCTGTTCGCCCATCTTCGTCTGGGTCTTCTTGAAGACCCTCTTCCTTATCAGGACGAAGCGCTCCGCTATCAGTTTCCTCATCTCCACCGGATCCATGTCCAGCGGAATGAGGTTTCGGTTGAAGTCATCTAACAATTCCATTTTTTTCTATTCGTTTTCCTCCATAAGTTTTTCCGCTTCCTCCTGCAGTCCTATCCTCACGAGTTCGTCCACCTCCTTGAGCTTGTTCGCCTTCAGGCGGCGGAACCATAGGTCGTCGTGATGGTTGAAGTACAGGTCCTGAAGCTGTCTTTTTATCAGTTCCTTTATATCGTTTCTCACTTTGTCGCTGTTCTTGTCGAGGATGTCCTTCATCTTCTCGTCACGTATCTTCTGCATGCGCGGTTCAATCGCCATGAAGCGCTCGAAGAGTTCCCTCATGTATGCGACGTATCTGCCGCACTCCGCCATGGCGTCGTCCCCCGTGTCGATTTCGGACATGTTCCCCGCCTTCTTCAGGGCGAGGTCGATGTGCTGCGAGAGGGTCCTGCCCTTGAACTCGTAGCCTTCGGCCAGGTCCGACGACTCGGCCTCGATCCACTCCTTCATGGATTCATTCCTGAACTTGGTCATGCTCTGCTTTATCCTCTTCTTCACCTCGTCGAGGTGTTTGGACGGGTCGTTCTTGTATTTCTGCGAGTACATCATGGATATGATCGTCTGCAGTTCGCCCTCGTGTATCATGAGGGCGGTCTTCCATTTCGTGGCCTGCGCCTTCAGGTAGCCGAGCATCCTCGGCGACCCAGCGCCGTCCGGCGTGAAGACGGTGGAGATGAACTTCCTCACGTCGATACCCTTGTCGCTTGGGAAGGCCTCCATCTCCGCCCTGGACGGCATGCCCGCCGTCCGCAGCAGCACCTCCGCCATGTAGTTCTCCGGATCGGATAGGAAGTCTATGAGCTCCTGCCTGATTTTCAGGCACACGCCCGGTGTGTCGAACGAGTACATCGTCGGAAGGGGTCTGTACAGGCTCTCCTCCTCTTTTATCTTGTCACCGTTGATGAGCAGCTTTGCGAAGAACCGTTTCTCGGAGATCTCCTGCCCGAAGTTGTCGGACACGGTGCCCACGAAGTTGCCCTGCGTCAGGGTTGATATCTTGCTCGCGGGTATGATGAGGTCGTTCTGCTCGCTGATGCTCACGCTCTCGCCGGAGTCGGATGTGGATACGCTCTTGCGCTTCTGCTTGTTGCGTCCGAACTGCGCCTCCAGCGATTTGGCCGTCTCTCCCGTGACGAGACCCGCGAAGGTGTTGCCTATCGTGTTGATGATTGCCGTGGCCTCCTTGTCCCCGTAGTCCCTCTTCAATTGGGAGAAATCCTGGTAGCCGAGCACGACGGCCACCTTGTTGCTTCTTGCCGTGGCGATGAGGTTGTCGAGACCTCTGAAGTACATGGTCGGAAGCTCGTCGATGATAAGTGTTATCTTATGCTGTTTCTTCTTGTTGATGATTTTCACTATTCGTCCGTTGTACAGGCCGAGGGCTGTGGCGTAGATATCCTTCTTCTCGGGGTTGTTGCCCACGCATAGCACCTTCGGCTCCTCAGGGTTGTTGAGGTCGAGCGTGAAGTCGTTGCCCGTCATCACCCAGTAGAGCTGCGGTGAGGAGATTCGGGAAAGCGGTATCCTGACGGACGCGATCTGTCCCTGCAGCTGGTCCTGCGCCCCGCCTTCCCATGCCTCGAAGAAGGCGGCCATGTAGTTGTTCAGTTCGGGGTAGACGCTCATCATCGGGATGCAGTCCTTGTAGGAACTGTTCACGAGCTCCACCACGTGAGGGAGGGTGCAGTATTTGCCGCCCTCAACCTTCTTCAGGTACCAGATGCAGGATGTCAGGTAGTTGATGGGCGACTCGACGAAGAAGTCGCCCTGTTTCTGCGCCCAGCTCTTGTTCAGGTTGAGCATTATGGTGTAGGCGCTGTCGTAGGCGTCCGTTATCTCGTGCAGGAAGTTCGCGTCGATGGGGTTGCAGCGGTAGCTCTTCCTCGGATCGTCGAAGTTGATGACGCAGAACTTCGGTTTCTTGCCGTACTTCTCCCTGAACTCCTCCTGGTGCCACAGCATGTGGTTGTAGACGATGGTGGAGAGGTCGGGGAACTTGAAGTCGTAGCAGTACATGCAGAAGCCTTTGGCCAGATGCTGGCGGATGACCTCGTTGATGACGGCGAAGCTCTTGCCGGATCCGGGCGTTCCGATGACCTGCGTGGCGCGGAACGGGTTCACGAGGTTGATCCATCCCTTCATGACCTTCCCTTGGTATTTGAACTCGGTCCTCCAGTTGACGGAGTATTCGTCCGATATCTTCTCCTGACACTGCAGGAACGACTCCTGCAGGTCGTTGTTGGCGTCACTGTCGTCCACGCTGAAATCCTTGTTCATGCTGTGTATGAGGTCCGCCCCCAGCAGCGTGTAGAGGATTCCCAGCAGGCTCATCGCCAGATAGAGCAGGAATCCCACGACGTAGAGCGCTCCCCCCTTCGGGAAGAGGAGAAGGGGCAGGACGGATGTGAGAACGAGGAAGATGCCGAGGCAGAGCGCGCTCTGTCCCTCGATCCTCTCCCTCTTCTTCTCCAGCACGGGCTTTCCGTTCTTGTCGCTCGTGCTTTCGTACTCGAATTCGGGATGTAGGCCGAATTTTACGAGCAAAGGTATCAGCCACCGCATGAGGATGGGTGGCGCGTATTTCGATGTCTTCGGCCTGCGGTGGCCCCATGCGTATAGCAGTATCAGGACCAGCGCCCCCACCAATGTTATATAAGGGGTGGAGAATATGGCGAGCTTATTCTCAAAGAAGTCGATGACCCAATGTGTCTCGTCCGCCCCGCCCACACCGGCCACGCACGGATAACCATACCATAATATATTAAGGATATAGATGAAGGCTCCGCTGCCGAGCAGCATGAAGTTGTTCTTCGATATCCCGTCTTCCTGTTGTATCGATCCCATAGGCAATTTTTTATTTATTTCCCAAATTTACATTATTTTTTCCAATCTCATTTATATTTTCATCTTTTAATAACCGTACGGCGACGGCGAGCGAATTGCCGCGGGTAAGCTCCATCAGAATTTTCTCCATCTGCTTCTCGGTACTGTCGATGGGTTCATCCACAGTGGGAGGCGGCAGTTTGATGTCCTTCTCGCCCGCGTACCGGGCCACGAGGCGGGCGATGCGTCCGTAGTCCACCGACCCGTCCTTGCCGGGCCGTGCCGCCTCCTCCATCTTCTCGGCCAGCAGGCGGTTCACCTTGGCCACCTCCTCGATGGTCGAGCGTAGCAGTCTCTCGTCCCTGTAGTCCTGCGCCCTGGTGATGCTCATCACCGTGTAGAGCTTGGGTGTTCCGTAGAGTCCCCTGTCGAGCAGTTGACGCTTCATCTTAGGATAGACCTCCATGAAGTTTGATTTGTCGAGCTTGTCGGAGAGTTCCTTCGGAAGTGTCGCCATTGCCTCGACGCTCCGGTTGTTGTAGCGCGACACCTTGTAGGCGGTCGTCTCCCCTTCCCTGACGGGATGGATGACGAAACCGCGGTAAAGCAGCGAACGTACCATCTCGTCCGCCGTGCGGGTGGAGATGGAGCTGAGTATGGACGCTGTGCGTGTCGCCACTCCCACCGCCTTGGCCTTGTCCTGTTCGGATTGGCCTAAGAAAGAAAGGGCGGCCGAATGCCTGCCGTCCATCGCCCTTGCGCCGGAAAGGTAGTCCTTCACGAAATCACGCTCTTTCTTGGTGAAAGGTTGAACGCTCCAATCCGACGGTGTGGCTTCGAGTGGCGGAATCCTGAAACCTGTTTTCTCCGTCAAGGAAGAAAAGGCTTTTGATGACGGGACGGAGAAATCTGGTTTCCTGTCGTAGGAGAAGTGGAGCTCGTCTCCTCTTCCGCCCACGTTTATCTCCATACGTTTGAGGAACTCCGTTCTCCTGGAAGGTTCCTCTATGCGTGAGGCGAAACGGAGAGAGAGTTCGATGCGTGACAGCACCGCCTTCTCCTCCCGTTTCTCCACATCGGGCAGGATAGTGTCCATCTGGTACCTTTTATATCTGTCGAATATGGCGCCCGCGGTCTCCTCCGACACGCCCATGGCCTGTGCGGCTGCAGGCACCATGTCGCCGCGGACCCGTTCCATGTTCTTTATGAAGACGGATTCTATCTCCCCGGAGGTCCTCAGGGCATCGTTTCTTATCGTTTTCACAGCCGATGCGAAGCGGCGCACTATGTCGTCGCTAATGCTCCTCTCCCTGGTCTTTCCGTCCAGCAGGTCAAGCATGTGCAGCCACTCGCCTTTAACCTTTGTGGCGTCACCGCCTTCGGATATCTCCTTTACGAAACTCTTTTCTGTCTTACCGAGCGGAATGAGGTCGGATTTCGGTGTCACTGCCTCCGTGACTGGCTCCCTGCCATCTTTAAGGCTTCCGTCAATGTCGGATGCCTGGCTGTAGGATAGCCACACATCCGGTTTGCGCTCGGAGGAATAGATGATGACGCCGGCCCTGCTTGTGACCGATACGCCCATCCTGTGCATGAGGTCCACCCTGCCCTGATCGCCTTCCCTCATCATCGTGGCGAACTTGAGCGCCGTGATGATCTGCGTTTGCTGGTAACCGTTTTCCTTGACCTCGATGCTCGGCAGGCTGGCCTGCTTGTAGCGGGCGAAGGTGTCGAAGCATTTCGAGGCCTGCGCTTCGGTAAGCAGCATGTCGTCCATGAGCCTCGCCGTCATGGACTCCTTCCTTTCGGGCAGATCCTTGATGAGGTCGCTTTCCAGATAGTAGTTCGATTTTCTCGTGTCGTTGTATAGAGAGGTGAGCAGTTTCACGGCCCGCGTGAACGTCTCCTTCTCCAGTGAACCGCTGTCGAGTCTCCTGTTGTGGCTCTCGATCGAGGCGGAGAGGTTGCCGTAGGTGTACGCCCTTCCGAGGGCGCTTCCGGAGAACACCTTTCCGTTCAGGTTGTCGATGAAGTTGACGCCCACCACCTTCTCCTCGTTGTCGGTGACGAGGTTCACCTCCACACCACGGACACGGAGTGTGCTCTGCAGGTAGTCCATGTCGATTTTCCTCGGGGACTTCAGTATGGAGTCCAACTGCGTCGTTATGTATTTACGGCTGAAGGAATCCTCCTTCCGTATGTCGTCCCGCATTCCGCTCGCAAGGGCGAATTTTGTTTCAAGTTTCGGAAGTGTGAACTTTTCGTTTATCTGACCGCCACGGATCAGATGGGTGACGAAGTTGCCGCTGGGGTCCACCGCACCGAACTGGCAGCCGTTAATACGTCTGCCCTCCTTGTCCAGGGTGTCTATGCGGTTGCAGCGTATGTTGAACTGCGAAAGGATCTTGTTGTACTCGTTCATGTTCTTCGGCTTGTAGTTCTCGTCGACGAACTTGAGGATGTTGCTTATCTTGTGCTTGAGTTTGTTCAGGGTGGAAGCGTCCCCGGCATCGAGCCTTGAGAGCTGCTCGATGGCGCTTCCGCTCTTGGCGATGTAGTCGGACCTTTTTTTCGAGAGCTTTCCGGCTTCCTCGTCCGAGAGCTCCATTGTCTTTCTTTCTCCCTCGTCGCTGAGCCCCAGTGCCTGTGCTATCTCCTTTCTGACACGCTCGCTTCGCAGTTTCTCGTTCGAGTCGTTTATCTTCCTGCGGTTCCTGTCTACTCGTATGCTTATTATATGTATGTGCGTCCGCTCGATGTCCTCATGCTTGTAGACGATGTAGGGCTGACTGCCGTAGCCCATCCCTTTCATGTAACGTGCGGCCAGATCACGGTAGAAATCGTTTTCAGCCTCCTCTCCCCTCTCCTCCCTGAGCGCCTTCAGCCTGTCAAGGTCTATCTGGTTGAGATTGAGCGAGCAGGAGAAGACGGGTTTCTTGATGACCACCTTGCTGTTGTTGTTGCTCGTCGCCTTTGTGCACTGCATCATCATCTTGGCGACCGCCTCCGCGGAGTCGGCCACGTCGCCGTCGAAGTTGCGCATGTCGATGGCCGAGGCTTCGCCCTCCGACACCTTTGCCTCGTTATACGCAACGGCACCTTTGATGAAGTTACCCGATGTAATTCTTGCAATCATAAAACAGAATTTTATATATAATTACATATATAGAACAATATACAGAAACATATATAATTTTATATATTTTTTCGCTAAATTATAGGATAAAAATATATTTTAGTATATAGTTTATTGTATATGATAATATATATTTTCTTCCTTGTAATGGTTATAATAATATATATTTCCTTATATAATAATATATATTTTCCTTCGAGCAACCTCGACTTTAATATATTATATTGTATATATTATTATATCTTTTTCATCACCTGATAGGACTTCTTCAGAAGATCGTCGGATCTTTCCTTCAGTTCAGGAAGAATGCTTTTCACTTCCTCCAGGCTTCTTTTTATATCCTCCTCGGTCGCTGAATACCCCAGCGTGTTCACCTGTTTTGCGATCTGGTTGATGTTCGTCGTCGCATTGATGAGGAGGTTCCTGTGTTTGAGCAGCTCCTCGAAAAGAACGAAATCAATGTTCTGGACCTTCTCGATGCGGTCGTAATTGTGCAGCATCTCGCAGAGAAACTGCACCTTGCTCCGGCAACCGCTCCGGCGGTAGCACTCACGGAAGAGTGCGGCCTTCTCGGTCGTGAGGTCGAAATGGAAGGAGATGTACTCCGTTTTTGTCTCTTTGCGTGGTCTTGCCATGTTTTTTTTTGCGTTAGCGGGGGAGCGCGCAGGAAGCGCTCCAACCAAATTTTTTCTTAAAAAAATTTGCAAGATGTCGAAACGGTCTTAACCGGTGAGGGAGTTTTTTCCAACGAAAAAACACATCTTGCTTTTCTATACGGAAACAAATATAAGACATAATATCCAAAACGCCAAATTTCAGTTTCGAAACATGATCGCATGGCATTCCATCATAACTCTGGCTGACCGCCACATAAGAAAGAGGGAGACGCCAACCCTTTAAAAATGCGCCTCCCTCCAAGTGGGCGGAATACCCTCCGCCAACCTCTATTTATCTTCAACGATGTCCAGACAGCCGCTGTCCCGGTGGTATGTGCATGACCACCTTCTCACGTGCGAGCCTTTTCCGGTGTAACACTTCATCTTCACATTAATATCGAACCTGTCGTACTCGAACCTGATCTTGTACAAATCTCCCAGCTCGGCCTTCGCCCGGCTGTAGATTTCAAACATTTCGCTATCTATTTCCATGGCTTAAAAACTTTAATGTTAGACTGTTTCTTATACTGCAAAGATAGTTATATAATTTCTTATATAAAAATTTCTATACAGAAAAATATATTTTTAATTATATTTTTTTCTATCCTTTTATATATACACTTTTCTATGTTTTATTTTATATTCTTTTCTATACTTTTAAATATATTCTTTTTGATATTGTTTTCTATATATTTGAATATACATTTATATATATATAATTGTATATTCCTTTGTATATAAAAACCTATACAGAATCATATCAAAATCACTATATAGAACACGATATAGAAGTGGATACAAAACGCTATAGCATATATTATATATATTCGCCCCCGAAAAATGGGGTAGGGAGGGGGGAGAGACTGCCCCCTCCGGCTTAGAGGTCCATGCCGCATCTGATCCTGTCGAGACAGATGTCGATGAAGGTGTGGAACCGTTCCGTCTCCCTGGCCGCTGCCAGCTCTTCGGCCTGTTCCCGGTGGTGGGCTTCAGCCCTCCGAGCGGACAGCATCTCTTTGATTGCTTGCCTTGCCGGCCGGCGCAAGGCGCATTTTCTGTTTTTCTTCATGATCTGAAAATTTTAATGTTAGACTTGCTTTAAACAAAACAAAGATACTGAAAACCAAAAAGTTACGAAAAATTCTAAAAGTCGGAAACGTGCTTAATGGCACAGTTTCCCCCTCTCCCCCTCCCTAAATCTAGGTTTTGTTTGTTTGTTTTTCCATTGGACATATGATTCAAATTCAAACAAAAATTTTTAGACCCCTTATAAGTATTATTATAAATATATTATATAAATATTATAATAACTATTATAGGCTTTGCAACGTGTTGATAGATAGT
>JAFVGS010000090.1 GCA_017474845.1 Prevotella sp. | reverse complement strand
GGAGGATGTCCCTCCGCTACGCTCCGGGGACATCCTCCACCCCCTGCGGGGACTCCTCCTCCCTTCCATTTTAGGGAGAGAAATTACCCCTATAGGATTGCACTTCTATCTTGAAAGTATATTCTTTGGCCGACAATACTACTTTGGCCGAGCAAAAAGAAAGGCAAAGAGGAGTCGTCGTAAAATTAGATGCTGAATTAAAATCGCAAATCTTAGGGCTGCCATTTTATTATACTTGCATAGGATGGAAGCCCTAATTTCTAAAGATAAGATTAACGAAAATATGCGCCAGTCAACATTAGAACGAATGATAGTTAAGACGACTGCCTTAGAAGAGTTGGACAAGATTGGTCGGCGATATGCAAGAGGTGGTAACTATAACATCTCGCTCCTGGCGTGGATGCGTGCAGAGGAACTGGGATGCAAGAAGTATCGAAAGAACATTACGGTGCAAATGTTCAAAGGTGACATTCATGATACTGTGCGCCAACATGCTTTGAAAATGGTAAGGCAGTGGCTGGACGAAGGTGATGCTGAGGTGCAAGAGGCGTTACGACTAATAAAAGCCATCTATGGCGATGAATAATAAGATAATCAAAGATGTTAGCTTCAAAAGTTTTTTTTCTTCACTAAGAATTTGTTATTTCAGTAAAAAGCACTATCTTTGGACCGACAAATCCCGCCCGCTTCCCATAAGAACAGCGTACCCAGCGGGACATTTTTTGTATATAGATATGAGATATACCAAACAAGCAATGACGCTGGCACAGCAGAAGTTGGAAGAACTGGAAACAGCAAAGACATCAATAGATGAGTAGATACAAATGCTGAATAAGAATTTTCAGTAGAGAGGGAAGTGATTGAAGAAATTACCTCACGATATTTGCAGGTCGCCATTTCTCTGGCACTTCGTAACGCTTGGTGTCATCCGTCACCACATCTGGCATAATGGCATCGCGGAAACGGCGTTCATTCTTATACATAAGAACAGGTTTACTGCTATGATGCGTAAGGTTATCTTTCAGGTCACAGCTAAAGTTTGATGGCGGGAAATAGACCTTAATTCGCTTCTCTGGATATTGCTTTTGAATGAACTCTAAGGGTGGAACAAGATCGCTGTCGGCACTGACGAGCACAATGGTATCAGTTGCATCAAGCACACAGTAGGCAATCATCCTCACGGAAATATTCACGTCGGTTTTCTTTTCTTCAGGACGCGAAATAGCATAATGACAATTGGGGCATTGGATTTGCTTGTCAAGATACTTGCCACGCACGACCTCGAAACGGTTGCCATTGATAAGCTTGTTTGCATTGAGAAAAGCACTCTGGCGACTGCTCTTTTCAGGGTTAAGCGGTGAGGCAGTAAAATAGATAACTTTCTCCACTTCCTGTCCTTCACCAAGAAAACCTTGGCAAAGTTTCACCATGTTAATCCAGTAATAGTCACCCCACTGCGGTTCGTTGCGCTTTGTGCGACGAAGACCATAGTAGAAGTTGAATCATCCGTCAATGTAGAATGTTACGCGTTGTGCCATATTGCTTATGTCTGTATAATAAAAAAAGCCGTCCTCGGACGGCCATGTCCATTCAAGAAAGAATGGCGGAGCTTAATAAATTTTGTTGCAAAGGTAGTCTTTTTTTTCGATACTTGCAAACATTTCGCATGAAAAGTTTGCAAGTACGAAGAAAAATATAAAATTAACACATTGATTCCTGACAGCCTTTAGATTTCAAATTACCTGGGTTGTTTTTAAGGCGCTGTCCGAATGCTGTCTATCAGCATTCGGACAGTGTTGCTCTTTAGACTATTCCATTATCTCCCTTATTAGCTGATGACTGAATTTCCTGCTTGACTGTTGTCAAAAAATCCTCCGTGTACTTCTTCTGGCGGTCAGAGATAATCTTACAACTGAACTGGCTTTGGCTACAATTGATTGTAACCCTGCCCATCACTGGCACGATGCCGTGGTACCCTCCCCGTGACACTCAGTCTCGTGGTCCCTCCCTTCTCCTTACCTCTGTTCACGTAGAACAATACTGAAAATGTGCTTCTACTCATGTTTCCTACTCGTTTTTAAATTCCAGCTGCAAAACTACTATCTTTTCCTGGTTCTATTGCTATGCAAAATATAGCAGTTCGCGGAATCAGAAACGGGTGGTGAGAGGTGCGCTATTATGCCCTATATTGCCTATCCGATTAACGAAGTTTAACCCGTCAATTATAATCCGCAAAACGATTTTTTCGCCGAGCCTAAAACGAAACGGTTGATATTTGCACCTCAAAAGGTAAAACGAAACGAGCAAAATCAGCCTCAAAAAATAAAACGAAACGGACTTCACTTTGGCAAACACACAATTCAGAATAACACATGAAAGAGCCTCGAAAATCAAGCGACTTCGAGGCTCTTTCTGTTGTTTATAAATTCAGGTCAGACATTGAGGTCAAACTTTACGTTCTCATCTCCATTGAGTAAATCCTTTGTCCGCTCGATATTGTTCTCGTAGATATGAACGTTTCCGAGATTCAGCGTGATAGATTTGAGAGGCAAATCAATCTGTCGAGCCATCAAATAGAGATGGTAAATATCAGAAGGCAAACCCAAATTAGCGTCGCTGCTTCTTTGGTAAGCGGACACGACAAGTTCACCTTCATCAATCTGGAACTGAACCAAACTCAAACAAGGAGCCTGGTTACTTTCCGCATTGGTCTCACCCAGGAACAGCACATAGTTCTTGCTGTTGCGCTTCTCGCGGTTTATCTTCGCAATGAGCGGTGGCAGCTTCTCGAAGTAGGTCGGGTAGCTGTTCACCAGAACAGAGCCGCAATAGTCCCACCAGTTGATGCCAACGTCACGGTATCGTTCCACGTTCCGCTCACCCTGCATAAACAACTGCAGCTCATTCTTCAGCTTCTTTCTCGCTATGCCGTGGCTCTCGAATATGTCGAGCAGGTCGGCAGGGGCCAGTGACAACTGCTCATTGAGCAGGTAGCGTATGTTTCCTTTCTTGTTCGTCTGGGTCTTTCCTTTCTCCAGAACCTTGCCCAGTATCTGATAGTATTTGTTCATCGTTCAAACGGTTTTAGAATGTCATTCAAGCGGCTTTCGTATATAGCATGATGTCCGTGTAGGAGGCGCTATAGTTCATGTGGGCGTTGAACTCACGACGCTGGCAGTCCTTGAACGGGTTGCCAAGGTCCGGGTGCTTACCCATCCAGTCGCACAGTTCAACGATAGAGGATTTGTTCGAGGTAAAATAGATGAAGCGATGTCCAGCAAGAACCGTCAGCACATCAAGGTAGTCAGACAGCTTCCAGTACATCTTGTAGGTCTTGCTGTCCGTGCTCAGATAGGGAGGGTCAACCAGGAACACCACGCCTGGCACGTCCTTGTACTGCTCAAACACCTCCCTGTAGTCGCAGGAGGTAATGGTCAGCCCGTCGAGGTAGTCCAGGCACGGTTCATAGTCGGTCGTCCTTATATTATTATATAGTGTCTCTTTCTCCAGATCCTCGAACTCGGTAGCGTACTTCATAGAGAACATGATCGAAGAGGACAGCGTGATATAGTCGATGTAGCCGTAGTCGTGGAGGTATTTGCGGACACAGGACAGCACGCGTTCCTTTGCTTCTCCCAATATAGGCTTGTGGCGTGGAACATCCACTATCTCCCTCAGTTCTGCCAGCAGCGCATTAGTAACCGGCAATGCCTCCAACCGCTGGCAATAGCCGTCAAAGTCATTATATACCACAGTGGAATGCGGTTTCTGGCACTTGGCTATGTGTGATAATAAGCCGGAGCCGCCAAATAGGTCCACGAAGGTCGTGCCGTCAGGGAACTGCTGGAGCACCTTGATGTACTCCTTGGCAAACATCCGCTTCTGTCCCTGGAAAGGAAGCGGTGCTGATAGATATTGCTTTCTCATTGTCTCGCTAATTTTGTCACCGCAAAGTTATGGTCATTCAGCGAGACGAAAGAGGATTCACACAGAATCACACTGCACCAATCGTGCAGTGCCTTCCAAACCGCTTGATCAGGTCATATACCTTGCGCTCGCACACATGGTAACGGTCGTGGAGCACCGACACGATGTAAGTCATCTTGTCCCCAGCCTCATGCATGCGCCTGTAGTCCTCATAAAGTGCCAGATACTGGCAGTCTTCAAGCCTGAAACCAGCCGAATTTAGCCTGTCAATAGGCTCCTTACTCAATTTTATTATCTCGTAGTAAGTCATTTTCAAGATTTTTTTGTACCTTTGTACCGCCAATCATTTATTCGACAAAAAAATACCCTTATGGAACGGCGAAGGGCATACAGCCCCCAGCTGCGTTCCGTAAGGGTACGTCGTTAATAAATGATTGGCGTCTATATTAACAGGCTGGGGGCTTTTTCTATGCCCACCCCCAAGGGCTTTCCGTCAGAGTTTATTCATCCCGATAGTCATCCGGATTGAATGCGTCTTTCTTCCGCCATCCCGCATCCAGCGTTTCTTGGATAAAGCGCATGGCCTTCGTGTAGAAGTCCGCCAGTTCCTCCAGTCTTTCAAACACCCGATACTTCGGCTGCTAGTCAGTACCGAACTTGAACTTCACAGGCTGGGGTTCCCCGTCCAGAGTCCCAGCATCAGCTTCCGCCCATTCCACACCTTGCGCAAGGGTTGAATGGTAATTCCTTGGCTCTTTGAAAGTGCATACTGAACAACCTTCTTGATATTGCTGAGAGTCAACGCAGAAGTGTCAGAGGTCGGATTGTCTAAGTCATCAACAGCCTGAGCTGAATGGGTGCCGAAGATAATCCATGCCCCAGCCGCGAAAGCTGCATCAACCTGTGCCTTGTAGTAGTCAACGGTTCGGGTGCTGCTGCCGAAGTTCAGGAACATACGGCGAATATTGAACGGGTTTTTTATTTCGGCGTTGTAAGGGTCATTGTCTGTCGTGGCTGTCAGTGCGAACTCTACCCAATTTTTTATCACGCCAACAACATCTGAGTTGGTGCCGCTGCTGCCGGGATATACTACGCAGGAATCATTGAAGATACCAGCATCACGGAATGCCTCTATACATTTCACAAGGCTCTGCTCGCAAAACGCAGCCCCCTGATAGGTATAGCCCTGAGAACCACCAGTGTACCAACCCTTGTGAATAGGATGTAACTGAAAATGAAATCCCTCACGTTGCCATGCTTTTATGATGTCAGCCTTGTATTGTGGAATTACTTGTGTGTCATTAGTCGGATAGTTGCTGCCACTCCAGTTTCCATCACTTGTCGGGATGACGGCAAAGTCACACTTTCCTGAAAGTTCATCACAAATAATCTTGATTTTGGCAGGATAGTTTTCGGTAATCTCGCCGCTTTCCTCGGTAATCTTGAAATCATCATCAACCCATGAAACAGCGTATTTATTAAACTTCTCAACAAACTCTTCGTCAACAGAAGACGATGTGCCACCACCACTTGAAGGATTTAGATTCTCAATATATCCATCGGAGTGGAAGTTTATGCGAACATATTTTGCATTTTCAGGAATATTATCACCCCAACTCAATGTCACATCCGCTTTCGATTCACTCTCTCCCATAATATAGCCGCCTGGGGCAGTAATGACGTTCTTTTCTTCATCAAAGAAAAGGCAATACGGAGCATCAGAACCAGGTCGGCAATAGCAATTTTTGAGCACAATATCTTCTGTGGTGCCAAAAAAGACGCTGTTGGCTGATACAAAATAATCCAACGGTATAAGGTCTGTCATGCACCAGTGCATTATTTGAGCAGCACCCGCAGTGCCTACAGAACCATTAGTTCTTATGAATTTTCCAACAGCAGTCGCAAATGGGAAAGTGTTCCTCTCAAGGGAAGACATTTTAGATGTCAAGTTATTCACTGATGTATTAAGTCGTCCTATGTTGCCTTCAGCAGACCGCAAACGAGTTGCATCTTTGGAAATTGGGAAATTGTCAATATCAGTCACATAGTCGCCATTTAACAGATAGTCACTGACCTTTGATGGTGCAATGTATACAGAACCACCATCTTCTAATTGTGACCAATCAACAACACAGTAACTTTCATTCGATGTCCTGATAACTTCCACCTCACCTTTCTGTTTCTGACTGTTAAAACGAAGACGTTGTGTTCCCTCACCTTCATTGAAAAAATACAAGTTAACATACCATGTGCCATTGACATTTCTCCTGATATTCTGAATACAGAATTTAGAGGCATCATCCTCACCAAGGTCAGCAGGACTGATATATAACTCTTTGATAATTCTGTCAATATCTCCAATCAAGGAACCAGTAGCCGATGGTTGAAAAATGCTTCTGTAATATACCTTGTTAGTCTTATCAGCCACCCCGCCGCTCTTGACAAGGTTATCACTCCCAGCAGTCGGCACATCATCGGCAGCAGCAATGGTACTCTCCAGCGTGCCAACCCGCCCATCCAACAAAGTATCAGCTTCCTCACGCAAAGAGGCCTCATCAGAAACGGCGTTCTCACGGGCTATGGCCTCGCCATCTATGCTCTCCTGTAACGACGCACTGGCCTTTTCCAAAGCCGTAACCCTTCCATCCAACAAATTGTCTGCGGCAACACGAAGGGCGGTTTCTGCGGCAACGGCACTCGATATGGCAGAGTTCATCTGGGCAGTAGTCGAATATCCGCCAAGGTCAACAGTGGTGGAACCTATCTGCTCCCATGAATAACGGATAACGCCGTTCTGCGTGGTCGTTATGGTGATGAACTCATCCTTGACATTCGACGTGTCGGGATTGGTGGAGGGCACAAGATATATCTTGTGCCTTGTAGAGGAAGATGCCGTGGGAAGCTGTGCTACAACAGCATATTCAAACTGGTTGATGGCATCAATAAGGGCATTGACCTGCTCCTTTGAGTAGGTCTCCGTCTTTAGGTAATAACCAAGAAGATCGGTGCGGATGCTGGCAATGGCATTTGTAAGAAGGCTGTTGTTGACGTAGTTCCAAGGAGTCCAATCGCCAACTTCTGTCGGCAGCGTTCCACCTGACAGTTTCGCACTTCGGTAGATAAGGAAAAGGTCGCTGTCCGAATGAGCACCAGTAATTTGACCGCTATCATCTAAAACATAGTGCGTGGCCATTACCTGCGTCACCACATGCCCCATATTGTCTGATATGACAGACATCACGCCGACCTTCAGTTTGTGCGATGTTCCATCATACACGGTATAGTATGCAGGCACACCAGACTCCGACCCTGCGAAAGCAGGATTTGGTGTCAACTGGCCACCATTAAAAATGATGTCGTCGATGTCGTCGATGGCTATCTCGTTAAAAACAGTTCCCGACACCGCCGCCTGTGTCATAACGGCATCCGTTCCAGAGCCGGGTCGTGAGACGATGCTTACTGCACCGACTTTCTCGCCAGTGGCAAACTGAGGGTTGACTTCCGACAATCCCTCATTAAATTCTTGCCGTAGTCCGTTAAGTGCATCAAAAACACCTCCACTTGTGATAGGTTTCTCGCTGTCCTCAGTAGGTGTTTCGTCATATCCTCCTACAATACCCTTCGCCATGATGTCGGTGGCCTTGTTGCCACGCCATGTCGAGCCATTGAAATACAACACGCCGATTTCTCCGTCGGAAAGCGTCAGTCCTCCATAGTTTGTGTAAGTACCTGGAGCAAAGGCAAGAAGGAATATCTTGCTTGTATTGCCGTTAAGGTTGATACTCGCAGCAGGGCTTGCTACTCCTGCAAACAGATAGCCCGCACCTTCCAAGGCCGTCACCCTTCCTGCCAACGCAGTCAAGGCAGTGCTGGTGGCGTACTGCGTAAGGTCGATGTCGCCGCCATCGTATGTTTCCTGCGTGGCATACCACGAGCCGTTGCTCACCATATAGACGGCCATAGGGAACGCACGGCCAACGTAGGCGAAAGAACCCGCCACAGGGTTCGGGTGGGCAGACAAAAGGGCAGCCGATGTTTCGTACATCCCGCAAAAACCCTCACGCATGTACAAAAGGTGCTCCAACTGCTCTTTCACCAGCGTGAAATTCTGGTTAACCAAAGCAATCGCCGCGCCGTAGGTCCCGTTGCTCGGTACTGTGTTTAAATCTTTCATAAACTTCTTCTCCTGATTATTCTAAACTGTTGCTATTCATAGCCTCGTGACTTGTAGCTCGCGTATATTGCCAAAAAATTTCTTCAAAGCCATCACCAAAACTCCCGAACGTGCATGTCATGGAGACAATATCTCCAGGTTCCAATACAAACGAATTCGATGAGCCTCCAACGCTCATTTTGCAGTTGCCCGTAACAACAACATCCACGTTTGACATATTGTGTAATAATACCGTGTTTCCGACAAGGCTGCGCACTTCTTCTATCACTTGTTGACTATAAGTATTCACGCTCCCAAACAAAGAAGGGACATCGACTGTAAAACCATTTTCCAAACTACGGAACTCAACCCATGTCCCTGCCTTTTTAAAATCTAACACACGGTCGCCGAAATACCCTAAAGAACCGATATACCCCGAGGCGTTCTGCTCTGTGATGATTGTTTTCTTCTTTCCTGCAAAACCACTGAAAATCCCTTCACTTGCGTATATCGTTCCGTTAAACACACCGCCAAGAGCGTATATATACCCACGAAGAATGATGTCATTCAAGATGGCACGCCCTCCGTGCGTGACAACGAACTTCGCCATGTTGTTCAGCACCTCGGCATCCGTAGCCTGATAAGTCGGGTTGTTGGCATAGCGCATAATGGTATAGATAGCCTGCTCCATAGTGCCACCGCCCCACAGGAAGGGAGAACGTTCATCATTGTACGCACCGCTCATGCCACCCGTTTCCTCCGTCATCACCTTGTTGCGGTAATTGCCAACCTTGATAATCTGAGAGAGGATAAGTCCGCCGTTGATAGTCGTAGATGCCTCCAAAATGGCATTGCGAAGGTACTCATTAGCATAGTAGCTGGCCAATGCCCTGTCGTTGTCCTTGTGAGCGGAATGCCACTCGGAAGGCATATTGCCTGCCATAAGCTGCAACTCCATCACTTTCGCTCCATTGCCAACAAGCGAGAACGGCTCGTTAGACTGGCAGACAAACGGGTAATCGTAGCGTTCCAAATCACTCGACAACTCAAAGACATGGCTCACGCCACCGACATTCATTGTCACACTTCCGCTTTGGCCACGGAAGGAAAAGATGTACCACTCGCCAACCGTCATGCCACCGTCGATAGTTTGGGTAAGCGTTCCGATGACAGCAGCCATGCCACTTGCGGAGGACGCATCTTCCACGGCACTGCAACCATATTGTTCCCAGCAGTCAAATGGGTCGGAATAGATAACGGTATCTTCAGATACGGGAGTTGATGATGTGACAGCCTCTGACTCATAGTCGCCTGTAAATCCGCTGTTACGAAGAAGGTTTCCCTTCCTCACACCGAGGTCGTTCACCTCGCGGCCATCCTCCAGCGTCGAACCGACCTCCAGTTTCCCCTTAACGACAAACTTATTGGTAGATTTGTCATACTTTGCATACCCGCCACCTTCCTTATCTCCTGCATAGAAATCACCATATACCACAGAGCGGTAGGTATTCTTCACGGGGTCGTAAAAGTCACCGCGAACCAACTTGCCCGACAGCGTGTAGTCGTTGATGCCTTGGTACTGCTTGATGGCAGGGGCATCACTGCCGTTCACGATGATTTCAGTATAGTTCTGACGGGAAATGTCCGACTGGTTACCAAGCTGGATAACCTGGTCGTGAGCCTTGGGAATGTCATTATTTACACCAGTCTGACAGCCTTTTGTGAAGTCAACACCCTTGTATGTTCCTGTAGCGGAGGCTGCGAGGTCAATATAATTATATTCGTTTCCTTCATACTCAAAACTCTCTCCAGCCTCCAACACCTTGCGCCAATAGTATCGGTTGCTGACATTGGAATATACTCCTGGCTTGATATTAAACGTCTGACAACGGGCCTGGTCATCAACATGCCAGTTGTTACTCACGGCATCATCACCGTCTTTCATCAGCCAGCAACAACGGTAGGCAACAGCACCTTCGTTGCTTTCTAAGACAATGCCGTTCACGTCCAACGGCAACACAAGCAATAATTTATTGGCGGCATCCGAGAAACCAAGGTCACCGGCGGAAAACGACTTCTTCTTTATCTCCAGCTCCGCAAAGACTGACTTCATCCGAACAATCAGGTTGTCAAACTCGGCAGTGCTCACTCCATACGCGTCAAGGTACATGCCAAAACCCGCACCGCCCAATTCACCGCTCTCGAAATTCTTTGATGTGATGCCGGCAAACTTACCAACACCGTCGCCGTCTATAGCGTGGCCGGAGGAGCCAAAACCAATGCCCTCGTCGAAGATGATCTTCTTCTTCGCCCTGTCCGCACTGTTCTTGCTCAGGAACTCCTTGTGCGTCCGCCGTGCGCTGTAGATATTGTTGTCCGTCGGCTTTGTCTCGTCCCAGCTGCGTATGATGTCAGGGAGCACACTGCTCGACTCGCGGACATACATCTTCACGTCATGGATGCTGTCCTCTATTTTGGCCATTGTGCCTGTCGAGACGGCATCGCTGATTTCCAGGTCTATTTGGTATGGGGCGCTCACCTTGCGGGTCAAACGGGTGATGCGGCTGCTCCTGTAGCCGAGTTTCGGAAAATACTTCTGGCTCTCCAGACGCACACGGCGACCCACATACAACTGCGCGCCGCTACGCTCTGCCCATTTCGGATTGATAGGGGCCTTATACACACTTTTGTCCAGCAAGTGCTCACGGTTGAAGACATCCACAGCAGACTGGTATTCCTTTTCTGCCAGGGCGTAATATTCGTCCGGCATCCTGATGTTCCACAAGATGTAGGTGTTGCCTGGTTCCGGCACCAACTGACCGCCGTGTACGTCGGGCAGCTGCATGTCGTCATCGTATGGCCATGTCGTGATAATCTCAAACTCCCCGGTACTGCTGTTGTAGTTCACCTCAAAGTCCCTGCCTTCCAACTCGCCGCTCTGGAACGACACATGCTTCACCAGTCCGGCTATCTCATAGTCGTTGGGATCAAAGGGCAGGCCGTTGTCCTTGAAATGCCATATTGTGAAGGGGGTGCCGTCTGTGTCTTTTACCTCTTCCCAGCGCACACTGCTGATTACGCCCACCCTTCTCGGGTAGATGCCGCTGAAGGCTTCCTGCTCATAGTGGTGAAACACACCGTATCTCTCCACCAGGTCGGGGATGTCCACATACTTTGCACCGCCGGGCAACTGCAGACGCGTCGAGCCATACTTGCTCCTGTCTATGTTCCGACTGCTGCCTATAGGGAACAGGCGAGTGTAGAACTTCACACCGTCCGCCTCATCCCTGTCAAGCGACAACAGGCTTTCGCCATATCGCAGCAGTAGTTCTGATCCCTGCTCGCACCGGCACAGGTTCACGGTCTCGCCCTCTATCCACCATTCCGTGCCGGCTGCTTCCGCAACCAGACGCAAACCTTCATCGCAGTAGGTGCCGTCATAGTCGATGGTCAGGTTCTCCGTCTGCACCACATCGCCCACTTTCCAGTTCGTCGTGTGGTCCATACCGTCGTTCATGCTCTGCACTATCAGACGCACATGCTCGCTCGCAGGAGCGGTCAGCGTGAACACGGCCTCGTTCTCGACGTCGCTGTTCTGAAGCACCAGCAGACGCTTGGTAAGGCTCTCGATGCCGTATAGCTTTACGTCGTATTCCCATTCGTGCTCATTCTTCTGCTTGGGCAGGTATTTCTCCTGGAGCCAGTAACGCTCACCGGCAAACTCGCACCAGTCGTTCACGTCCAGTTCCAGGAATGCGTAATGGGTGAACGACAGGCTCAGCACGTTGTCACTCTGCAGGGCTTTGTCCTGCTGGCTGCTGCTGCCTGCCTCCACCTGGCATTTAATCCTGTCATTGCTTCCGTATATCTCTATCATGTCCTAATGGCGTTTCAATGTCGTTAAAATGAAGATACTGGTTCCCTGAATTTTACTTTGAATGCGCCGCACTGCTCGCCGTCAACCCACACGTTGGATATAGCGGTGAAGCCGTTAGGCCATTCCACGGCATACATCCTCATGGTCAGACCCAGTGTAGGGAAACTGAATGTCAGCCAGCCGCCGATGCCGGTTTTCAGAAATTCGATGAAGTCTGTGTATCTGCTCACAAACTCTGACGGGCTGGAAGCCTGCAGTGCAAAATGAAGGGTAACGTCCCGACCCTCACTCTTCACGTCCAGCGTATCACCCATATCCTCACCGTCCTGCTCCCTGATGTTCACGGCAACATGACTCTTGGTCTTCGCTGGGGCAAAAAGTGCGTTCAGGTTCTCGTGACCGCCCTTGCGTTCCTCACGAAGGAACACGCCGTAGATGTCCCACAGGTCGGTGTTGTTCACCAGCACCTGACCGCTCAGTATATGTTGTTCTGTCTTTGCCATAGTCTTTATCTCATTTTGATGCCGTCCCTGCGCATCGTCTTGATGTCATCGGCGATGCCGTCCAGTTTACGGCAGTAACTTGTGTTCTCTACCAGTTCACCCAGGCGGTCCATCAACCCGCCCCAGCGGTCGGCAATCTTGCCCAGCAGCTCATCCATGCTTGCCCAGTGGCGCTGACCGCTGGTGAACAGGCCCTCCAATTTCGTGCCTTGGTCCTGGGTCATCGTCTCGAAGGCGCCGGCCTTGCCGCTCTGCGTTGTGCCGTCTGCGTCAGGATCGATGCCTGCAGCGTCGTATGCAGCGTCACGTTCCCTGTTCATGTCGTCGAAAATACTGCCGTACCATGTCCGCAGTTCGTCGGCCTCCCATTTCTCCAGACCGTCCTTCATGTACTCGGCAAACTTCTCATACCAGGACTGCAGACGGTCGCTGTAACTCTCCGACATCAGCCAGTTCAGGATCGCGTCCTCAAACATGTCGTCAACACTCGCCAGCATCTCCTTGGTGCCGTTCTTCACATCTTTCACCAGACTGTTGAACGAACTACGCGCACTGTCAAACGACAGGCCGGTCATCTTCTCGCGGTAGGCGTTCTCTATCTCCTCCAGTTCCTTCCAGTAGGTGATATAGTCGTCCATGAACTGGGCGGCGTTCTCATGACCGTCATCTGCCAGATCCTTCAGGTGGCTGTACTCGCTGGACAGCTTCGTGGCAACATCGTACATCTCCTTGCTCGACAATGCCCAGAAGTCACCGGCGCTCCGCACGCTCTTGCCAAGCAGATTGCTGATGGCGTCCCATTCTGCACCACTCATGCCCTCATTGATTTTGTGATTCGACGAGTGGTGACCGCCGATGCCCAGAAAACCGTTGCTGTAGGCGGCACCCGAACGGCTCATCATCTCCTGGGTCTGGGCCTCCACCTTCCTGATGTTCTCTTTCTGCTGGGCGTAGAGGGCGGCCACATCGCTCATCTTGGCATCACCAAGCTCATCGGCGAGGTTATCAATGGCTTGCTCCAGATCCTTGTTGCTCTGTGTCAGACGCTCAATATCTTCAACCAGATTGGTGTCGCTGTCACCGAAACCGCCTATGCCCCATTCGCCCAAGGCGGTGCCGAGGGTACGCAGCGAGCCATACACGCCATTTGCCACACCCATGATGTTACCGCTTTTCAGACTTTCCCATGCGTCCGTGGCATACTGGCTGCTCTCGGCAAATGCGCTCCAGCCCTTGCCAAACTTGGTGTCTGCCAAGTCCATCTGCTCAAACAGCTCCTTGGCCGACTGCACGTTGTCATTGATGCCGTGAACTATCGCGTCAATGATGGCTACCGTACTGGCAAAACTGCCTCCGGCGGCTTCTGCGGCCATGCCAGCCTCTCCCTGAGCCTGCGACAGGACCTCGGTACTCTGGGTCACGTTACGCTCCTGCTTGCCTAACTTGGAAAACAGGTTCGTCAGTTTCGTCACATCCTTGCCCTGTCCTTGCAACTGCCCGATGAAAGCATCCTGACCCGTGGCGGTGATCTGGTTCTCGTTGGCCTCTATGCCCTCCTGCTTCAGCAGTTCCAGGATCTCCTTACGTGTCTTGGCCACATCTTTGAGGGCTTCGGCCTGGCGGTTTTCAGCCTGGTCCAGACGTTCCTGGGCTTCTTCGCTCTCACGCTCCAGACGCCGCATCTCCTCCAGTTCAGGAATGACGAGCCCGAAGGCACTCTGCCATTCCTTCGATTTCTTCTGGATCTGGCCGTTGATGGTGCTGATGCGCTCCGATATGATGGCGGCATTCTCTGCCGTGATGTCTTTTGCGTTGAGGGCTTCTTTCAACTGCTTCTTCAACTTCTTCAGGTGCTCTATCGACATTTTGTCAAGGCCGTTGAAGACAGCCTCCCAGTTGATGGATTTCTCCAGTTCGCTCATGTCGAGTTCCGACAGTTTCTCCTCCAGTTCGCGCTCCAGAGTCAGACGCTCGCCGGCATTCTTCGACTTGCTGATCTTCAGGGCATATTCCTCCTGCAACGCCAGTTTCTTCTGCTGGTAGTCGCCATACAGCAGCAGATATTCGTTGATGGCGGTCTGCTCTGCGCGTTGCTGCTCCTCCAGTTCCTTCTGGAGGCGGAGGCGCTCACCCTCGTTCTGCGCTTTCTTGATGCGCTCGACATAGTCCTCGGCAATGGCCTGCTTGCGCTGCTGATAGTTGCCGTACTCCTTCAGGAAATCACGCATCGACTGGCGCTCCGCCTCATAGACAGCCTCAGTAGCGCGTATGCGCTGTTTCTCGTTGGCTTCATCGGCTTTCTGCCGTTCTTTGATTTCCTCCTCTGTATATGATGTGTCAACGGTTGACGGGTCGAAGACCTTCTCCTTGTTGGCAGGATTGGCCTCGAAAGCCTTACGCGCAGCCTCTATCTTATCCTGCTTCAGGTCTTCATAGGCTCGTCTAATCTCCGCTTTCCTTTTTTCGTAGTCAAGTTTTATCTGCCTGAGGACTTTCGCCGTGCCCTCCTCCATGATGTCAATCTCATGCTGCTCTGTTTCGAATGTCAGGTCTTCTGTCTGACGCTGACGTTCCAGTTCTTGCTCTCGTTGCAACTCCAGATAACGTTGCTGCTCGCGTTTCTGGTTGACGATAGAGTTAGTACCGGAGCCTCCGCCACTGCGCCCGCCACCTGAGCGCCCACCACCCGAATGTCCGCCGCCTGTACGGCGTGAATTTCTGCTGACGGTCTCAGCGTGAAGTCCGCGCAACTTCGTAAGCTGTCCATTTAATTGACCCACCTCCTTGTTGGCAGCGTTCCATTCCTCTGATCCGGGGATGGCATTGGTGCGCCTGTCCTGCGCGTCTTTCAGACGTTTCTGCAAATCGGCCTCAGACCCTTCGGTCAACTTGTCGGGTATCAGGGCGTTTATTTCTATCAGCAGTTGTTTCAGGTCTTCCAGTCTCTTTGTGTCGGTCTGAATGTCAACCTTCTTGGCGTTGGCTTCATCGATTTTTGCCTTGGTGGTCTCTATCTCATTCTCCACCTGCTGTACCTTCTGCACCAGCTGCTCGTAGTTCATATTGTCAATGGCATCATTGGTGGTGTCCTTGGTCTGCACCACCTGATTGGCGATACCCTGCAACTGTGCCTGTGTACGATCTAATTCCGAATAGGCTTCTGTAAAGCCTTTTGCAGAAGTTTCCACATAGTCATAGAGGTCATCGTGAAACGCCTCGATTTCTTCGTCCGTCGCACCTAATTGCCGGAGAATGCCTTCTATGGCAGTCACCTCATCCAGTACCGCCTTCTTTCCGTCCTCACTTGACTTGGCAAATGCTTCAGATATTTGCTGGGCATGTGCCATCACATCCGAAGAAATCATATTCCAAGTGGCGGTGGTCACCTGCTGGATATGTGTACTGGCTTCGTCAACGGCTTTATACATCAATACCGTGACACCTTCTGGAGTCGTTTCCGGAACTTGCTTGATGACCTTGTGCGACGCATCCTCTGCAGCATCAATCAAATCATCCATCGCCTCCTTCTCTGCGTTCATCGCATCCTCATTGGCTTTGGCCGCTGCCTCTGCAAGGGTCTTTTCGGCTGCCTGTTGCCTGATGGCCGCTGTCAGTGCCTTGTACTTTTCCTTCTGCTCCTCTAACGTGTCATTGACACCAATCTGCTCCACGTTGTACTCACGTGCCAAGGCATTGATACCCTCAAGTGCGGTCTTGTAGCTCTTAGTTCCTTTTTCCACATGTGTCAATACGGCATAGTAAGAGTCAAGTTGCGACTGTTCCTCCATGACCTTCTTCCGGAAACGGTCAACGGAATCTGCCGCCTCGTCTGTCTCAGAGGAGAACATCGAGAGCAAACCAATGATGGAAGTGATAGCCACCAGTGCAATGCCGAACGGGTTAGACATGAAGGCTGCCTTCAGACCGTGCATCGCCTTGGTGCATAAATTCGTGGCTGCCGCCCACAAGCCGGTAGCCTTGGTGTTGGCATTCTTCTGGATAGTGTCAACCTGAGTCTGGAATGTGGACAGCCTGGTTGCAGCCGCTTCTTTCTGGCTTGCGGCGGCTGAGGCATTCTTACGTGCGGTCTGCAGTTCGGTCGCAGCAGCATTGGCATCACTTGCCGCTGTTGCAAGTTCTATTTCCGCACGTTCTATCGCTTCCCCGTCACCGACGCGAAGCACCGCCTCATATTGCTCTTCGGCTGCTTTCACCGCATCGTTTGCGGCATCGACACGAAGCGACGCAGCAGCAGCCTGGCTGGTGGCCTCGTTATAATTTGCTTCGGCTGCCGCCAACTTGGCGCGCAACTCATTTTCCATCGCCATGACTTCGGCATCGATGGCTGCCGTGTTTCCTTCCTTCGCTAAAGTGTTCGCCTGGGTCGCTGCTGTCTCGGCATCAATGGCTCCAGTATCAAGCGAGGCCTTGTACTCATCAATGAGGTTCTGCAACTCACTCACGCGACTGGCCTCGATGGTCTCTTTCTGCTTGGCTATCACATTCTGCCAGGCTTCAACAGCCATCAGCGAGCCCTTGTATTCTCCGTATGCAGCCACCACGGTCAGGATGGCAGTGCCCAGCTTGTCGTAGTTCTTGATGGCTCCGGCGGTCAGGTCTATCACATCGACCATCACGCCCTCGCCCTTTTCGCCCATCTCGTTCAGGGCATCTTCCCAGGCACCTTCCAGGTTGCTCATCGCTCCCTTCAAGCCCTTGCTCTGCTTCTCCAGCATTCCGTGGAACTTGCCACCCTCGGCGGTCGCAGTCTCGAAGGCATCGGCAACCATCTCGACGGTAATCTTGCCGGCACTCATCTCGTCCTTCAACTGACCGATGCTCTTGCCTGTTTTCTGCGCAATCACGGTCAGTGGGTTGAAGCCGGCATTAATCATCTGCAGCAAGTCCTGACCCGTCAGCTTGCCCGTGCTGCTCATCTGCGCAAAGGCAAGCGTCAGCGAGTTGAACTTCTGCGCATCACCCATCGAGATGTCACCTATCTGGCGCAATATGGGCATTACCTTCTCGGCCTCGATGTTGAAACCGAGCAGTGTCTGGGCTCCTTTCGCCAAGTCCTGCATCATCATCGGAGTGTTCACGGCAAAACTCCTGATGTCGCCGAAAAGCTCGCGACCCTTGGTCGTGCCGGCAAGGGTCTCAAACGAGATCTGCAAGGCTTCAACCTCGCCGCGGACATCCATGATTTTACGCACGAAGTCTGTCACCTTGTCGGCGGCAAACAGCCCCACCACGGTGTTCTGCAAGCCCTTCAGGGTGCCGTCAAGGCCTCTCGCTGTCGCCTGGACGTCAAGCATGCCCTCTTTCAGGTTGCCCTTCATCAAAAACTCTATCGATACAGGTTCCATGACGTTTCTTTCTGTTATACTTGTAAGTTACTCTGGAAGAAGCCCAGCACATCGTCACCGCCTTCTTCCCGCTCGCTCTCTTTTCTCTTCCTGACGTAGCGGGGAGCATCCGCAAGCATCATGATAAGTGTCTGGTAATTCACGCCGTCCAGAATATATTCACGGCTCCAGCCGGTGGCATTCGCAATCTGCCAGACCAGACCGAAGGGGCTATGGCTTCCTTCATACTCGGTCGTTAACTCCCCTTCCTTTTTTGGCTCAGTCTCAGCTTCATCGGATTCGTCGTCTCCGCTGATCTGATAATAGGCATAAAATTTTCCGTGCCGAGCAACAGCACAAACTTCATCATGGCCACCTGCAGATACAGATTGTCCACCCAGTGGCGGAGCACCCATGCCACAAGCCACACTGGCTTCCACCATGCACCGCACATCGTCAAGGCAACCATCTTGGAGATGGTCTTGCCGTGCTCGGCCACGAACCTCATCTGAGCGTCCTTGTCCATCGCCTCCATCTCGGCATACGTAACGCCCATGCTCAGGTACAGACGCGCAATCTTGATCTGGACGCTCAGACGGGGACGCTGCATCGTCATGCGCAGATACACCGGCTTCTTCCTGAATGGCACGCGCAGGGGCTTAAAAGGCACGGAAACGCCGATGTCAAGCAGCGCCTCCGATGCCTCTAACTGAATCTTCTTCTCGTCCATGGCTCACTGAATCAGTTACCATTGTTCTCCTGCGGAATGTCGAGAATCTCGTATGGTGCGCTGCCGTCTGCCGGCTTCATCACCTTAAGCGTACAGGCAACCTTCGACACCTCGGTCAAGGTCAGCTTGCCGTCAAGGTTGGAAAGCAGCATGGCGTTCGGAATGCTGATGCGCTTGCCGCTCGGCGTGTCGATGGTGCAGGGACCGCTCAACTGCACAAGCTCGGTAGGAGCCTTCCAGCCGGTCGCAACACGGTTCTGACCCTCTCCGGTCGCAGTGACTTCACCGCCAAGCATGTCGGCGAGGTTGTCATAGTTCAGCTGAATCATGTTGAACTTCGGGGCGATGGTGCCGTTCTTCTGGGCCAGCACCAGCACAGGCGCGTCGGGCACCTGCTCGGCCTCCACATCTACGCTCTCAGGAGCAGTGCCGCCCCACTCGAAGCTGTCCTTCTCGATGTAGCCCACTTCCTTGTTGTTGAAGGACATCTTATTAAGGCCGTACAAAAAATCTTTCTTGTTCATTGTCTCGTTACTTTTTTAATGATTGAAATAATGTTCTTTATTCTCGCGATAAGGAAGCCACCCAACAGACCATATACAAACCATTTGAATGACATTCCAACTGGATTAGGAGGCTTCTCCTCCAGTTCCCGCAATTCCTGTCTGCTCTCAGCCAGGCGGATTTTGAGTCCGTTCAACTGTTCGCCGTAATCCTTGTGCAAGTTGCGAATAGTACGCTCATACCGCTCACACTGGAGCTGTAGACTGTCACAGGTAGCGTACACGTAGATGTATTCAGGTTCTGTGGCGGTGGCGGCACGACGGCCCACCTTCACGCTCGCCTGGCCGCTTCTGTCTGTATAGCTCGCGCCTACAGGCAGGAGGCGGAGGCTGTCGGTCGGGATCGTCAGTGTCACCGCCGACATCGGTACCGTCACCGGCTCCGTCCTTATCTCCACCACCTCGCTTACGCTGTCCAGGGCGAGGCGCACTGCGCTGTCCGTCCTGACGGTCTCGGCTACCTGCTCCTGGCTTGCCGTCACGCTCTTTCGGTGAGAAGCGCATCCGCCTAAGCACAGGGCAGTCAGCACTATACTTGCAACTGTTAGCATCATCGATAGCCTTGCGAAGCCTGGCCATCTCGCGTTTGGTCGCGTTGAGGTCTTTCCTTGTCTCATTCAGTTCTAATTTTAGGGGTTCTACAATGTTCTGTATCAATATCCGGGTGGCCTGCTCAGTGTTCGTTATCTTCACCGTGTCGGCTTCGGCAAGAGCCTTCTCGGCCTCCGCACGCGCCTTCTTCAATGCACTGCGGATGGTCACGATGGAAATAATGGCACCTACAAGACTGCCACCGAGAACCACGTTGAGGATTTCACTGAGTTCCATTTGTATATTCTATCGATTGGTTCTAAAAAATTGTTTAATAGCGTCACAATGAAGAGTGGCGATAGTTTCTTTCCCCGCTTGCGAGGAAAGAAACTCCACATCGGATCGATTGTCCTGGAACAAATTCTCTGTTAATATGGCAGGACAAGCCGTATTGCGTAGCACATAGTAATTAGCCTGCCAGAAGTGAGCCGATGGGACGGAACGATTACCACGCAAGCCACGACTGATTGCGAGATCGCAAAACGTCTTAGCAAGTCGCTTGCTATCCGCTGAGCAGGAGTTGGCCACATAGACCGCAAAGCCTCGTGCATCGTGCCATTTGCCATCACTGCCGGCTGCGTTGACATGGATGCTCACGTAGATGCAGTTTTCCTTACCATATTTGGAGCAGAGGTTGTTCACTATCTTGCAGCGTGCCGAAAGCTCAGCGTTGCCTGGTCGAGGCACTTCATCCTGAGGCATATCAACATACACGGTGAATCCTTGACCTTCAAGACGTGGTTTAAGCATCGAAATGACATCACGGCTGAATTTGTATTCACGAAATTTACCGTCTGGAGAATGTTTTCCTGCGACGTTAGAACCGTGAGCCGTGCCAAGAATTACTATATATTGCTGCTTTGCCATTACTCACCTCCTCCTTGCTGTTCTTCTTCCTCCTCGGGCTGGACGAAGACGGGTTCCTCACGGCTGTCAAGCACGATGAACTCCTCACCGAAGGCGATGTTGGTGTCAGCCTTCATGAGCATCTTGAAGAAGTAGAGCTCGCTCATGTTGCTCACGGGGCCGATCTTGATGACATGCTCGTCGTCCTGGAGGTTCACAGCGGCGAAAAGGTTGGTCGTCATCGCGTCCGGACTGCACAGCGTGGCCACAATCAGATCGTCGGGCCAGGCAGCCAGCGTCTCGATCTTGATGTCCTTGTACATCTTGATGTTGCGGGTAGTCTCGTCACGGTTCTTGTACTCACGGGCGGTCAGCTCGTCATCGTACTTGTTGAAGTCCGACGGGCTCATCAGGAAGCGGAGGTTCGGGTTCTCGAGCATCGCCACCGGAATCTGCGCACGGACGGCCTTCAGACGGTCAACCATCTTCGTGGCCTCGCTCGACACGATTACGATGTCGCTGTCCTTGGCAGCCTGGGTTAGGATGCCGTTGAACAGGTGGTCGTCGTCGTTGCCGTACTCGCCGTTGATGTAGTGGCCGCCGAGCTCGAACTGCACCTGCTTCGACAGGGCGTCAAGCAGAGCGTTCTGGGCGTTTGGGGGCAACTCGGCAAACACGAGGTCGCCCTTCGGCTGGAACGGACGCCAGATGTTCTCGAACACACGGGGGTTGAATACTGTGAACGCCATGAAGTCCACGGGGTTCAGTTCCTGCTCCGAATAGGTGAAGTTGCCCTTAGAGTCTTCCACCTTCGGGTCTTCCTTATGCTTGCGGAGCATCTTGCCCGTGTGCAGGCGGGGGATTGAGATTTTCTTCGACACACCGGGAATCACGTGGATCAATCCCTTCTCCACAATCTCGTTGCTGGTCGTCGCCACGGTAAGGAGCCGCTCCAGCACCTCGCCGTTGTAGTTGGTGTTTTTAATGTTAATCGCCATAGTTCTTCTTGTTATTTATGGTTATACTTGTCGCGGATCTCGCGCTGGCGCTTCTCCCAGGGACTCTCCTTGCCGGGGTCGCCGCCGCCAAGGTCATCCACCACACGCTTCTTCGGAGCCAGGGCTGCAAGGGCTTTCTTGCCGTCCTCGGGATGCTCCTTCAGCAAATTCTCATAGACCGGACGGGTCTCGGCGTTGATGCGACCGTCGCCTTCGGCTGCGTCAAGCAGCGTCTTGCGCTCTGCGGCGGCAACAGCCTCGGCTGCGTCCTCGTGCTTCTTCACCGTCGCCTTCAGCGAGGTGTTCTCGGTTTCCAGACCATCGGCTTTGGCAGCCCTGGCCTCCAGCTGGTCGATGCGTGCAAGCACGTCGGCCTCGGTCACACAGTTCTTGAACTGCGGGCGCTTCTTCAAATCTTCAATGTTCATGTTTAACTCATTTTGTGGCTCAGCGAGCCGGTTATTGAAAATAGTGTATATCTGCTCTGCCGTCGCATCTTCAGGAACGGGGTCGGCGTCGTAGATGCCGTCGATAAGACCGAGGCGCAGCGCTTCATCAGCGGTCAGCCAGTGGTCCTCGCCGTCGAAATACGCGCTCTTGATGGTCTCAGCACTCTGCCCCAGCTTGGCGGCATACATCTGGCAAAGGGTGTCCTCCAGACTCTCTATCTCGGCAAGCACGCTCTTCAACTCGTTCTTGTTGCCATAGCAGCCACCGCTCACGCTGTGGAGCATCAGGCGGGCATATTTGCTCATCTGTACGGGCTTGCCGCACAGGGCTATCACGCTCGCCATGCTCGCGGCGATACCATCAATGTATATGCGGATGTCCGCCTTGCTGTTGCGCAGGGCGTTGAAGATGGCTATGCCGGTATATACCTCACCGCCGTTGCTGTTGATGCGAACGTCGATGCTCTTATAGGCTGCTTCAGCAGCCAGTAGTTCTCGCGCTATCTGACCGCTGCTCACGGTGCCGTAGCTGTCGCCGATGTCACCGTACAGCAGGATGCAGCAGGTGTCGTCGCCGGGGATGATGTTGAAAAATTGCCTCATATCTGTTTCTGTCGCTCGTTTGTGGGTAATGGCACCCGATTTACGGTGCAAAATTGCGGTTATTTTTCCACCCTCGCAAATCGGGATTTTATCATAACAACTTTATAATGAAATGATAACGTCATAAAACGTCATCATGCGGACACGTTTTTCAAAACCGAAAAATTATGGCCAACTTTGCACTGCAAAAGTAGTGCAAGCCATGAGCAGAAAACTCGTTTTATGCCATGACGCAGCCTACTTTCAACATCGTTAAAACAGTAGTAAATCAAGAGTTTTATGGCTAAGGAACTGACAAATACACAGAAGAAGGAATGGGCGAAGACGCTCTACCTCAAAGAGAACCTCACGCAGCAGGAGATAGCCGACCGCGTGGGGGTGTCACGTGTCTCGGTCTCCAACTGGGTGCGTGCCGGCAAGTGGGAGGAACAGCGAGTGGGCATCACGCTCACAAGGGAGGAACAGATACGCAGCCTCTACAGGCAGGTGGCGGAAATGAATAAGGCCATCGAGGGACGCCCCGAAGGGGAGCGTTTCGCCACCTCAGCCGAGGCGGATGTCATCGGAAAACTCTCCAAGTCCATCAAGCAGATGGAAACGGAGGTGGGCATCGCGGACGTCATCAGTGTCATGACGCGATTTATCGAGTTCCTGCGTCCCGTTGACCTCGAAAAGGCAAAGGACGTGACAAGGCTCGCTGACGCATTCATTAAATCTATCTTGTAGCATGAAGCAGATCGACAAAAACGCGCTCCTCGATTGGGAGCAGTACAAACAGGACATATACCGCTCTACACCAGTGGACCAGAACATGAGCCACGGCGACAGGGAGAGGCACCGCATCTACCTCGAGGCACACCCCATCGAGTGGATCAAGTTCTTCTTCCCAGGGTATGCCAGGTATGAGTTCGCCGACTTCCAGAAAAAGGCCATACGGCGCATCATCGCACACGACGAGTGGTACGAGGTGCTCTCATGGAGTCGTGAGCTGGCGAAATCTACCATCACGATGTTCATCGTCTCTTTCCTGGTTCTCACAGGGAAGAAACGGAATGTGCTGCTCACCTCCAACAGCAATGACAACGCTGTCCGGCTGCTCGCGCCATACAGGGCAAACCTGGAGGCTAACGGACGCATCGAGGCTTACTACGGCAAGCAGCAGACGCTGGGGGCTTGGACCGAGGATGAGTTCATCACAAAGGCCGGGGTGGCATTCCGTGCCATCGGCGCAGGACAGTCACCGCGTGGCTCGCGCAACGAGGCCATACGTCCCGACGTGCTGCTCATCGACGACTTCGACACGGACGAGGACACCAAGAACCCCGACATCATACAGAAGCGGTGGGAATGGTGGGAACGGGCTCTTTACCCGACACGCTCTACTTCTGAGCCGACACTGGTCATTTTTTGCGGGAACATCATTGCCAAGGACTGCTGCATCACCCGTGCCGGCGAGATGGCCGACCATTGGGACATCGTGAACATACGCGACAAGAACGGAAAGAGCACATGGCCGGAGAAGAACACCGAGGAGGACATCGACCGCACCCTGTCGAAAATATCGACACTCAGTCAGCAGCACGAGTATTTCAACAACCCGATTTCAGAGGGGGAGATTTTCAAGGAGGTTGTCTATGGCAAGGTGCCGCCGCTCTCGAAGTTCAAGTTCCTGGTCATATACGGCGACCCCGCGCCTGGCGAAAGCAAGGGAAAGAAGGGCAAGTCGTTCAAGGCGGTCATGCTCCTTGGAAAGCGCGACGGCAAACTCTATGTCATCAAGGCAAGGCTCGCACAGGCACTCAACGCTGAGTTCATCGACTGGTATGTCCAGTTGCTTGAATATGTCGGCGGACGCTCCACCGTCTATTGCTGGATGGAGAACAACAAACTCCAGGACCCGTTCTTCCAGCAGGTATTCAAGCCGCTCGTGCGCAAAGTACGCAAAGAGAAGAACATCACGCTCTACATCCAGGGCGACGAGGAGAAGAAAACGGATAAGGCAACCCGTATCGAGGCGAACCTGGAACCGATGAACCGCGAGGGCAACCTGATCCTCAACGAGGCGGAGCGCGACAACCCTCACATGCGCGAGCTCGAGGAGCAGTTCAAACTCTTCACACTCTCGCTCAAATACCCTGCCGACGGTCCCGATGCCGTCGAGGGGGGTAATAGGAAAATCGACCAGACGGCACAGAAAGCCGACAGGCCGATTACACAAAGCAGACGTTCAATCAGTAAGAAAAACAAGCATAGACTATGAGCCAATTTGTAAACATTGAAGACTACGACGCAAGCGTCCACCGCGAAATACTGGACGCGCTCGTCCGTGACGACCAGTCGCTGGTCGAGATATGTGAGGACAGGGCCATCGCCGAAATGCGTTGCTACCTGTCAAAACGGTATGACTGCGACGCCATTTTCTCTGCATCAGGGGAAGACAGGAACCAGCTCATACTCATGATGGTCATCGACATCGCCGTATATCATATCTTCTGCATCCACAATCCGCAGAAGCTCTCACAAATACGGAAAGACCGCTACGAGCGCGCCGTGGAGTGGATGAGGGCCGTCGCAGACGAGGAAATATCCATCGAGGGAGTGCCGATGCTGCCGGAGGACGAGAGGGCAAGCAAGGCTTCGCTCATGTTCAAGAGTAACCGTAAACGTGTAAACAGACTATAAGCTATGAGCAACAAACGAAAGAATAAAGAAGGCAGGGGACGCATCACCGTCAGCGGAAACGTGCCCCGTCCGGGACAGAAGCAGCCGGCGGTCATCCTGCTCACCCAGCCTAAGCGGTTCGGCATCGACACCGCAGACTTCATGGCTGCCATTCGTGCCGCCGAAAACGTGGACTACTCCCAGCGGTCGAAACTCTATGACCTCTACAGCGACATCATGCTCGACACGCACCTCTCATGCGTCATCGACAAACGGAAGAACGCCGTGCTCTGCTCGGACATCGAGTTCCGACGCAACGGCAAGCCGGACGATAGGGTGAACGAGCAGATACACTCGCCATGGTTCAACCGCTGCATCGCCGACCTGCTCGACGCGCGCTTCTGGGGATTCTCGCTGCTCCAGTTCTACAGGAAGGACGGATGGGTGGACTACGACCTCATACCACGCAAGCATGTAGATCCGGTGCGACGACAGATACTCCGACAGCAGACGGACATCATCGGCACGCCCTGGGAAACATACCCCGACCTGCTCTTTGCCGGAGACGAGAAAGACCTGGGACTGCTGGCCAAGGCTGCACCCTGGGTCATATACAAGCGTAACACGACGGCGGACTGGGCGCAGTTCTCCGAGGTGTTCGGCATGCCTATTCAGGAATACACCTATGAGACTGACGACGAGGACAGCCGAAAACGGGCCCTCGAAGACGCCAACTCGCTCGGTGCCCTGGCCACATTCATCCACGGCAAGGACACGGAACTGAAACTGGTGGAGGCTGGGAACAAGACAGGCAGCGCGGAGGTCTATGAGAGGTTGTGCGAGCGCTGCAACAACGAGATCTCAAAACTCATCCTCGGCAACACCCTGACCACCGAGTCTTCCAAGAACGGCACACAGGCACTCGGTACAGTACACAAGAAGGTGGAGGATAAGGTGGCACAGGCTGACCGGCTCTACATTCTCGACATCCTCAACTATGACATGGCGGACATTTTCACGTCCATGGGAATTGACACGAAGGGAGGTGAGTTCTGCTTCCCTGAGAAGAAGGATGTCGATATGAACACGAAGGTCAGCATCCTAACACAACTACGCACCAACTTCCACTTGCCCGTCGATGACGACTGGCTCTATGAGGAGTTCGGCATCGAGAAGCCCAAGGACTACGAGGCACAGAAGACAGCCCAGGAGCAGCAGCGCATCGACCGTGAGCAACAGGCTCAGGCGGCACTCCAGGCGGCACAGCAGCCACACCATGACGAAGACGATGATGAGGACGACGACAAAAAGAAGTTGAACGAGCCTCCCACTAAAAAGGGCTTCAAAAACTGGTGGCGGCGTTTTTTCGCATGGGCCCCGTCGAGGCACGGGGCGGATTTAGACTGGTAGTCAACCGTCTCTACTACGACGCTGCCGAACCTGCATCGTCGGGCTTCGCCTTCGACGAGGAAATACTGCTCCAGGCTCTGCGCAACATCTACGCCAAGAAAGGAAAAGAGCCCACCTATATCGAGGAGCATCTTTTCCGTGAGTTCTACAGGGGATTTGACCGTGCCGTGGCAGATGGGTTTGAGGGTGTCAATCCTGACGATGACTTCATCAGTGCTCTGCGACACTCCAACGAGGTGTTCTCGGCGTTCAAGGTGCACCGTGCGCAGCGCGACATGACGGCAAGGCTCGTGGATTCTAACGGCAATCTAAAGCCTTTCGAACAGTGGTTGAAAGACGTGCAGCCAATCGCCAGCCACCAGTGCCGCTCATGGTTACAGACGGAATACTCCACGGCGGTCATCAGGGCGCATCAGGCTGCCGACTGGAAGCAGTTCGAGCGGGAGCGTGACGTGCTGCCTAACCTAAAATGGATGCCGTCAACGTCAGCCAATCCGGGAGCGGACCACCGTCCGTTCTGGGGAACCATACGCCCCATCGACGACAAGTTCTGGAAGGAACACCGACCGGGAGACCGATGGAACTGCAAGTGTAGCCTCTCCAGTACCGACGAGCCGGCGACACCGCTGCCAGAGGATATTCCGACTTCATCACAGCCACAACCGGGACTGTCTGGCAATCCGGGACAGGATGCCGCCGTCTTCAGCGACGACCATCCGTATTTCCCAAGTAACTGCAGCCATTGTCCTTTCAATTCCGGATTAAAAGGTACCATGTCTGTACTTTTCACCAATGCCAAGAAAGACTGCTATCACTGTACCAGGATTGACAGGGCGATAGGCAAGGCTAATGAAAGCATTGACGTGAAGGAACTGTTCGCCAAACTTCCAGAACTATCGGGTGCCGACTACATCGCACAGCTTCGCAAACTCACGGAACTCAAAATATACAAGAAAGTTAAAAAGGGCATCTTGTCTGCAATCGGTGAGGATAGTGCTGACTATGAGAACCTCCTTGCCGGGGCGAAAAAAGCAGTAAGACACGGATATAAAGTCTATATCCTACCAAATCCCAAGGGAGTCAGAAGTGCAGACTATATCTTCGAGCGAAAAGGCGTTTACAAGATGTTTGACTTAAAGACCATTACAGGAACTGGCTCTATCGGCACTCGCCTGGAGGAGTCAATCGGTCAGACGAACAGGGTGTTCCTCAATCTGGCCACGACATATCCAACCAACAGGATGGCCACCGAAATCAAGCAATACTTCGAGACTAACAACGAGGCATTGGAAGTGCTTGTGGCAGTTGGAAAGAAGATGGTGTCAGTGGATAGAGATTTTATTGCAAGCCGTAATTACTTCAAACTATTCAGAAAGATGGTAGAGCAATAAAAAAAGCTGCCCAAAAGACAGCTTAATGGGGCGGCCCGATAAAGTTCCAACCCCCACGCATACTCAGCGGGTAGTCACTAAGGACGTTGCAAAGATACAACTTTATTTTTAATTACAAGCAAATGGACGTAAAAAATTTAGCTGACGAACTGAAAAACAAGGCTGGAGAGGTCGAAAACCTCATGCGACGCAAACTTCCGGTTATCGTCGGGCGCATGGCAAAAGACCACTACCAGGAGAACTTCCGCAAGGGTGGGTTCCAGAACAGGGGACTGCGCAAGTGGCCGGTCACACGTCGCCAGACTTCGGGCATCGCAGGGGCGGACGGACAGTACGGACCTCTGCTCTCACGGCGCAACCACCTCTTCGGATCCATCAAATACGTTCCATCTGATTTCAGGGTACTGGTCTCCAACGACCTGCCATACGCTCCCATACACAACTGGGGAGGAGAGACAAACCCGACCGTTACGGCGCGTATGAGACGTTTTGCGTGGGCCATGTATTACCATGCCCAAGGAACAAGCAAAAAGCCGACAGGGGGCAAAAGAAAGCCCAAAAACACGAAGTCTGCCCCAAAGGTGGAAACCCCGTCTGCACAATTCTGGAAAGGACTGGCTCTGACTAAAAAGAAAAGACTCCGTGTCCGCATTCCACAGCGACAGTTCATCGGAGAGAGCGAGGAACTGAACCAGCGCATCAGGGAACGCATCGAAAAAGAACTAAGTCAAACATTAAACTTGTAGATATATGGAAGAACTATTTATCAAGATCCTCCAACTCATTACGGAGGAAATGCCGGAACTCTCGCTCGTCGATGAGGACTACGGACAACTGGAAACGGAGGAAGACACCTATCCCGTCACTTTCCCTTGTGTGCTGATCGGAAACGTCGAGGCCGACTGGAACGACATCGGCATGGGTACACAAAAGGGAGTGGTGAAGATGTCGGCAAGGCTGGCCATCGACTGCTACGATGACACGCACTACGGTTCAGGAACTGAGGACAAGGTGGCGGAGCGTCTGCAAATGGCAAACAAACTATACACCTCACTCCAGTGCTTCAGACCTCTCAGCGACATGGGGCCGATGTACAGAACCAAGACGAGGTTCTATGCTATGCCAGGGGGGATTAAGGTGTATGAATATATCTTTGAGTTTGAGGTGAACGACGACACTGCGTGCAAATGAGCGCAAAGGCAAACTTGTTTGGCTTTGCCGAGTGCAGCCGCAGTTCAACGAAGTTAATCGGATAACGTCAACTGTTAGCATCCTGCACTTCAAACAACTCCAACTGTTGAGGGGTGAGTCGGGGCTTCTTTACCTTCGGGACAGGCTTCACGTCGATGTCCTTCAGCTCATGGCAGTGACGGCGGATAATGGCCATGATGCGCTCCTCGCTGATAAAGAACTCATGCTCGGAGAGTATGCGCAAGGCATCATCGAAACGAAGACGCTGTTTCTCCGTCCAATAATAGTAGCGGCGGCAAAGTTGCTCGTCACGCTTCCTGATGAGTTCCTTATTTCTGCCACGTTTCGACATATCCTCTTTTTAACCCACAAAGGTACAAAATTAAGGCCATAATAACGAAAAAAGTGCGGTAAACCTTTTGTTTATCGCACCTTTTGGAAATGGTATTAACGGATTTATGCCCGTTTTGTACTACAGACGGCAGAAACTCGGCTCCAACCTGCGCCAAACGCCATCCTTGTCGCGTTTCGAGAAGTAGTAGTTCAATGCCGTGCGCTGCACCACGTTCGACTCACGGAACAGGTTCATGATCTCGGTGTACTCCTCGTCAAACTTGCCCTCCATCTCGTAGAGCTTGCTGATGCTCTTGTAGTCCAGGTTGCCCTGCTTGTTGCGTTCCAGCAGGGTCATGGCCAACTGGTACATCGGGTCCTCGCTGCCCTTGTCGCTGTTCAGGGCATAGCCACGCAGGTAGTCAATCAGACGCTCGGCGGCCATGTCGGCTCGCTCGTCAAACGTCTTCACCTTGTTTGAGCGAATCTCCAATTTCAGGTCACCGTCAACGATGGTGTAACTGTTCTGCTCGTCGTAACGGGTCTGGCCGTACTCTGCCATCACCTTCTTGAAGCCCTCGCTCTCGCTGTCGATCCAACTCTTGAAGCCGGACACTTCGTTAACGATGGCCTCTACCTTCTGGAACACGTCGTGCATGAACTCGGCACGCAAGGCCTCGTATGCCTCACGACGGTCTTGACGGTTCTGCTTCTCTTCGTCCTGCAACTGTGCCAGCAGCTGCTTTCTCTCTTCGGGGCTCAGCCCCTGCAAATCAATCTTTGCCATTTCTTTTGAAATTTAATGTTAAACTTATTGTTGGTTATCTCGCTTGCGGATGATCGCGCGCATCTTTCGGGTCAGTGCCTCCAGTTCCTCACAGTCGAGGTCGCGGAATGGCTTACCGGCTATTCTCGGCTGCTCACAGAAAGCGTTGACCTTGTTCCAGTCGGTGGTGTCAACCCCATATAGTTGCAACTGGTGCAGGGCTGACGACCGGCGTCTCTTGCGCTCCTGGATATACACAGCCCTCGCATTGGGGGTCACTTTATGCTCCAGGGCGGCGCACATTGCATTGTACTCTGCCTCGCTCATTTCTCGGAGGCTTGTGGTGCGACCGTTGGTATAACTTGACACGAGGCTCTCCTTCATGTCCTCACGGTCACCGCCACAGGGCAGACGGTTGAACGAGGCGTAGAAGCGGTGGTAGTTACTTATCTGTCCCATTTCTGAAACCTGTTAGTCCATCACACTCCAGTATCTTCACACCGGCATAGAACTTCACGTCAGCCAGGCTCTTTATGCCATAGGCATCGCGGTTCTTCAGGACATACTCCTTAACCGAAGCCTTTGTATTTTCCGCGATGCTCTTACGACGCTGTGGGGTCATGTCGGCACTGGCAAAGCCGTAACTTCCTTTATAGAAGGTCTTGACGCTTGGGCTGGACTGCACCACCGTGGTCACAGTCACAACTCCCACGCAACAGGGGATGGTCTTCGGCTTTTTCTTCATTGACCCCATACCACTGAGCGAAAGTCGTTCCAGCCCTGAATGCAACCGGAAACAAATGCAACACCTGCCCAGCATAAACCGAGCGTTACACTCACACAAAGGGTCAGCAGACCCAACACCCAGTAAACCGGGTTCCACCATTTCGGTTGAATGGCTTTTTCTACGTTAATCTTCATGATGTTATCAAAAATTTAAGTTGGTAAATTGTATTCCAATTCTCTCAGCACGGGCTTCCATTTGTCGGCAGCGACGGGTCGTTTCTGTTATGACGGCCTCGTTTGAAGCCCTTGCAATCTCGTAGCCGCGCTTACGGAGGCTGCTGCGGAGGCTGACTTTTTCCTTCGGGCATTTCACTACACGAAGTTTTGTCCGTTGCTCAAAGCCCCAGTTGACGCGGACACGCTCTTTCCTGAATGTTTCTTTCCGGCTCTCACCGATGCGGCGGCGCATTTCGGCAAAGGCTTCGGCACTCATGCGGTCCTTTTGGCTGGTGCCAGGCTTGAAACGGGTTGCCTTGCCATACTTCTGCAGGTTCGCGGCTCCACTATTGCCACCCATCAGACGGGTGGCACGTGCACCATGTTCGCTGGCGTTGCGCTGCATGGCAGTCACAAACTCTTTGGTTTTCCACAAGCCCAGTTCCCGTGCCATCCGCGTTATACACCGCAATGAGGTGCCAAGCGCATCAGCGAGTTCCTGGTTCTTTGTGTGGTCGAAGTTCTCACGGAACCACACCAGTTGTTCAGGGGTTAGGTCTTTTGCTGTCATATTGTTCTTTAATCATTTTGAAACGTGCAGGTAAAACGACATCCATATTTCAGTCGCTGCAGCACCGCCCCTTTTCCTTAACAGGCCGGGGATTGTTGCCCCAACCAACGATGGGTTTGCCACAAATACAACAAAGTTCTTTCATACGCGCATGGTTCTGATGTCACTCTCATAGTACACCGTCAGGCCGCAGGTGCTGGCCACATCGTGCTCCAGTTTGCAGCCTTTCGACTCCTCCCAGCCGTCCATCATGCAGATGGCGTCACAATCCAGTAGCATCTTCAGGTCGGCTTTCATGTGTTCACGCCAGTCGCCTGGCTGTGGCAGTCCGTTGTTAAACGGGTTCACGCTCTCAAAGCCGCATGCCTCACAAAAGGCGGCGGCAACCTCAAAGGAAGCCTTGCGCTCCTCCAGGTCATGGTGCGCTATCGCACCGCTGATGTAGATTTTCTGTTTCTTGTTCATAGTCTCATATTTTACAAATAGACAAATTCACCAAAAAGGAGTAGCACAGGTTCGCCACAGCCCATGACCCAGACTCCTCTTTCCGAATCTTGACCAGCTGGAGCTTCCACAACATCATGAACAGAACCGGGAACAAGATTGGCAAATGCAGGGCCGAATGCAGTCATTCTGACAACCTTGATTTGTTTTCCCCGTGGGGCTTTCGGACAGCAATCAATCTTTTTCACGTACCTGTCATAGACTTGTATAGTGTCAAGCGAATAGCGCTTGCCTTCTATACCACAAAACTTACACCTCAAAAGGTCGTACTGCCCTTTTCGGTCTTCCTGGGTCACAAGGTTTTTCTTATCCCATCGGTGACCACCATGTGTCAAACTAATTTCTTTCATATTATCTCAAATTGAACATTAAAATGATATTCTTTCCGTAGGCGGCCAACTTGAACCTCCTTGTTTGGATCTTCGCCGTAAGGAATGAAGATGGTGCGCTCCTTGGTGTTCACCCTCACACCCTTCTTCCGCAGTCTGTAGAGTATGTTGGAACGGCGTTTCCACACACCCTTCTTCCAGTTCCTGGCCATAGTCATTTCTGTTTTGCTTCGTTTCCTAATGTGTACTTGGCTGCACCCTCTTCCCAAATGGTAAAAGGCACACCTGGCTTATCCATGAACCGACTCTTGCAACTGGCACGGAAACCCTCAACCATGATTTTCACGTCGGCGTCATACTCAACAGCACGGGCCACGCGCCCTCCTGGATGCTGTCCTTCGGCATGGCTCACGAAAATGAGCAGCTTATTGCAGAAGCGTTCCTTCAGTTGCTGATACCCTCTGTAGGTCAGACCGCTATACTGCAGACTGTCAATAATGACGATGCCCGGACTTTTACGTTTGCTCAGACGCTCTGTCAGTTGCTCAATTCGCTCGCGGTCCAGCACAAGAAAACGACGGCTTACCTCACGCATTCCATGACGCAGCATTGACTTCTGGACGCTCAGACCGGTGCCTTCCTCCAGACTGTCATAAATCACCTTGTCAAACCGGCACAGATACTTTGCCAGTTGCATCACAAAACTCGTCTTGCCGTTGCCGGGGCTTCCCCAGATGATCCATGTGCCAGTCTTAGCCGGTTTGCCCAATGAAGCCTCCCAGTCGCCCGTAAAGTCGAGCGACGGGATGTTCATGTTCAGGATGTCCGTTGGACTGTAGGCACGTTTTAACTTCATTGCATTTTCTTGATTTTTTCGATTTCCGTATATACTCTGCGCAGACCGCCGTCGCTGGCGTTCACAATCTGCATGATGTTGGTTCCTTCCGGAGCGTTCACCTTCGCTACGATGGCAGCCTGAGCCTTCAGGAACTTCTGGCGCTCTTTCTCGTCTTCGGGGGTCACACGGCTGAACGTGTCACCGAAGCGGCTGAGCATTTCAGCATAGCCCACCTTCAGACACTCCACATTGCGGTCTATCTTGGCCCGTAAGCCGTCGGCACCCATCATATACCAGCCACAGCAGCGCTCCGTGGCATTCCACAAGGCCTTCAGTTCCAAGAATGCCTCGTACTGCAGGTCGCCTGCCTCGTCAAGTATGACAAGGGGAGTGTCGATGGTGCGCAGATACTCCACAAGGTCTTCATAGATGTCGCTGTAACGACCGTAACTGCCCACGCCAAACTCCTTGGCTATCTTACGGACCAGTTTCAGTTTGGTCTTCACCTGCGAGCAGTCGATATATACGGCGTTCTTGTGGCTTTTGGCATAGGCCCGTGCGGTGAAACTCTTGCCGATGTTCGGAATGTCGCACAGTATCGCGCTCAGACCGCTTTCCTGACATACGGTCAACTGCTGGGTAATAAACACCCACGTCGGCGTTTCTGCGGCATTCCAGGCTTGTTCCTGGCGCAGGGTCACGCCCAGCCGACGTGCCATGCCCACCCAGTTGGCATCGCTCACCTGACGCTCCCAGGTGCCTTTTTTGATGCTGTTATATACTGACGCCGATATGCCAAGGCTCACGGCGTGTTTGTTGTCACTTGGATAGTTCTCACGGTCGGCCACAATGGCTGCCGCTATCCGGCTTTTAATCTCGTCTGTTATCTTCATTTGAATGCTGTTTTAATTATCGTGCAAATGAGCGTCATCGAGCTTGCTCGCTTGACCGAGTGCAGCCGATAATCAGCTCGCTAATGTTGTTATAAACTGCCCACGGCTTCGCGCTTGTAACGCGCCGTGTCCATATAGTCTGAATAGTCCTCGTCCGGCTGCTCCACAGGCTGCGATACCGCACGGGCTTCCACTTGCTCAATCTCCCTGGCATCTTCTTTCTTCATGACTACCACTGGGGAAATCTTTCCGTCCTTCATCATCTTGTCGAACTGGCTCACATACTTGGCCTGCTCTGTGTATGCGGCGCGGTCGGCGTCGGTCTGCTCCATGGTCGAAGTATTGTAGCGTTCCGCTTGCTGACAGGTGCAGATGTATTCGTCACCTTGCCAGATATACACCTCCTTAATAGTGCCGTCTGGTTCGGGAAGCCAATAGGCATCTACCTGCGTGTTGCCGGGCTTCAGCCTACGTATCACCTGAGGCTCGGGCAGCACATACTGGTTGTACATCACCGTGCAGTACATATTGCGACGGAGGGTTGTCGTGGTCTTCTCCCCTATATAGCGGTACAGATACCACTTCTCAAAAGGTTTCAGGTCGGGGTTCTGCATCATGCTGAGCACATCCCAGCGTGTCATGCCTTTGAAACGCTTCTGGTCAGGGTGCAACTCATGGTTGAATTCATCAATGTCGCGCATATTGCCTGCTACAATCTCGTCCCACGTGTACTCCCTGTGCTTCCACTTGTTGTTTGTCTCATCATACACCTTCTCCTCCTTCGGGCGGTTGGTCTCCAGCCTCGCATAGAAACGCCCGATGTTGGGGTGGTTGCGCTTTTCCACGCCATACCTAAACTGGCGGTTGTTGTGCTCCATGTGCTTCTCCTGGCTGTTGCCGGGGTTGCACCAGCGAACCATCGGGAACAACACTTGGGCCTTCATCCAGCTTTCCTTGAAGCGGTTCACCAAATGATGCTCGACCTCAATCTCGCCAGGCATGTTCCAACCTTCACGAATAAGCAACTGGAACATATTGCGCACGCAATCCACATATAGGCTTGGTTCCTTCTTGCGAGCGTATGCATGACCGATGATGCACCCACTCAGCACGTCACAGATGAAGTAGCCATGCACACGCTGACTACCCTTCATCAGGAATGGCAGGTCACGGTCGTCCGCCGAAATCTTGCTCAGCGCGAAGAAAGGCGCATGGCGCAGATGGTGAGGACGGTATGTCTGGCTGAAAGTCCACTGCGTGTCATGATACTTTGCGCGAAGAGCCTTGTGCTCCGGCGAATTCAGTATGTTCGAGATGGTGGCAGGACTAAGCACCAAGGGGTTGCCTTTCCTGTCCACGAAGTTCTTGGGGTCATACATTTCTCCAGTCACAGGATCCACCACCTCCACCTCTCCAGTCACAAACTGGTTGTACGCTTCGCCAACCACGGTATTGAACGGACGGGTGCCGTCAGGTTGACAGTCGAGGCTCAACACGAGACGCACAACCTCTATGGTCTTCTTCAAAGAGTTCTGGTTCTTGAACTTCTTGCTGATAAGCGACTCATAGCCCTCCCTCTGGTAAGCATTCACACGCTCACGGAAGCGGTGAGGACTCAGTGGCAGAGTGTGGCCGAACTCGGCCTGGTAGTAGCTGATGGCTCCAGCCATCTCGCCCCAGTTGATAGTCTGGCCGTTCATGGCCTTGCGCATGATGTTCGTGTCTGCCATCACACTCACAACGGCCTTCAGCACCGAGGCGTTCACCGTGTACTCGTTTATCTTGTCAGGTGGCAGGACACTGCCGTCCTCAAAACGGAAACGGGTATAAAACGACCGGGCTTCTGCGTCGATGCGGTAATGTTGGCCGAACCAGTCCTTCAGAATGTTCTGCTCCATTTCTCCGTACTTAGCCTTGATGCGGTCCTTGAAACGTTGCGGAAGCGTGGCAATCTCAATCAGGGCATAATTGCCCAGACCTTTGCCTGCTCTCACTACATTTATTTGGACTCGCCGTAACAAATTCTTATAGTTGGCGGCTGTCATGATGGGGGCAAGCGTCTCGGCTGGCAGCATCGACGGGGCGACACCGTTCAGACATCGACTGTGGCTGTAGTCCGCCTTACCATTGACGATAACAGGACGGTCATCGTAGGTCAGGTCGTTGTACGAGATACACAATATCTTGCCGTAATACTCCATAACTTACTCCTTACAGGCTCATGGCCATACATTGAACTTCATTCTGCAGGGCGATAAACTCTGGGATGCTCTCACAGTTCTCACGGCGCTTGATCTTACCGTCAACATACACCAGGACACTTGTGTCGCGCTTGCTGGCCACCAGCTTCACGCGGTCGCCGAAGGTCTGAGTCATAGTCTTTTCTGCCTCCTCATGGGTGGTCTCTATGTCCTCAGGCTTCCAGTTGGGCACACCGCCCAATTCTTTCAACGCCACGAAGCGGATCTTCCGGGCCAACTTGCTGTCACTCTCAAACGTCAGGGCTTTCCACACCATCACGTTTGAACACTTGAACACTCGACGGAGGTAGGCCTTGGCCTTATCCTCCAAATAAATTTTCTTTGCCATTGCTATTATAATTTGTTAATTGTTCGTTACTTCACGCAAAAATGCGTACCTTAGAAGCCTGTTAATATCATTACCACATGAATAAGCGTGATTTTTACAACTGTACGACCATCTACATGGGTAAGTATGTAGAAGGCTCAAATAAGGGATTTGACTGCCAGTATGAAGTGGCTCTTGCCAAACATCTGGCAGAAGCTTTCGCATTATGGAGCGAGGTCGAATTCTTTGACGAGAAGAATGGGTATCTTATCCTAAAGATCTCATACGTCAACGACAACTTCTTCAAAGAGGAAAGCCTGGCCACAATCAAGTTCTTCATGCAGATGTACGATTTTAGTTATTGTAAATCCGTTGAGGAACGGAAGCCAATAGATGGCGATAGCAAGTAGGAATACTCGCAACCTCCACTTCTTCTGAAAATCCACGACCTGCGCATCTGGCCACTGCAAGTTTGCCACGCGCCTTTAACTTTCTGTACTTGTCGGCACCAATGATGCCGACAAGCACTTTTGCTTGAATTGTCTCGTTCATAATCGTTTATTATAGGTTGTTAGTGATATATTCCAAGTCTTTCCTCGAAAAGACGTACTCATGGGCAGCCTTGCGCTTCACCACCTCCTTGTGGCCAACAAGCCACACGGCTTTCTTCTCCAGTTCCTCGCGTACTTTAGTCGGGCTGATAGTGTCGCCTATCTCCAGCATGGCGTCAGCGGCATCGCTGATCATCTCCTGGCATTCGTTAACCATCAGTTTCTGCTCCTGCAGATCCTGGTCAAGACTGTGCGCCTTCTCAAACAGGCACTGCACCAACTTCGACGAGCCAATCTTCAGCCACTCACGGCAGAACTCGTCTTTGTCCAACTCTCCGGCCATCATATACACGGCGTTGGCTTCTACATACTCCTCGGTCGTAACCTTGCGACCGATACGGTCTTCAAATACTTTCTGTAACATAGTCTCGATGTTTATTTATTAGCGTTTCTTGACTTTTAACTGTTATTTATCGTTAGTCTCGCCAAATTTTCGTACCTTTGGCGCGGAGTTAATATCATTAACACGCTGCAAAGATAATAGGAAATTTCCTAAATTCAAAAACTTTTTGAGGATTTTTTCTCAATTAGGGCGATTTTTTTGGTTTTTGACTATGATTTTAGACAGAATAAAGCAATTTATCGACTCGAAAGGCATTGCAGTCAGTGCCTTCGAAAAGAGCATAGGAATGTCCAATGCCTCATTTGGAAAGTCCTTAAGGAGTGGTGGAGCCATCGGCACGGATAAATTAGAAAATATCCTAAGTGTATATCCAGAACTTTCGCCTATATGGCTGGTAACAGGGGAAGGAAATATGCTTCGTGAGAGCATACCACAAAAAGCAAAATTCACAGACGACCCCAAAGAGGGTATTCCACTCATACCATTTAGTGCTATGGCTGGTGCCCTGACTGGAGAGCAGTCTGTTCTGGAGTATGAGTGTGAGCGTTATGTGGTACCGGCCTTCAATGGTGCCGACTTCCTGATGCCGGTAAAAGGCAATAGCATGATGCCGACATATATCTCTGGCGACATCGTGGCTTGCCAACGTGTCCCTATGTCTGGCTTATTCTTCCAATGGAATAAGCCCTACGTCCTCGACACTACGCAAGGACCGCTCATCAAACGAATAAAACCTGGATCTGACAAGCAGCACGTCCTCATTGTCTCTGACAACACCGACTATGACCCCTTTGAACTGCCATACGAAGACATCCACGCGGTCGCACTCGTCATCGGTCTCATACGTCTCGAATAAGCCACACACGCACAATTCAAAGGGGAAAAACGGAGGTAAAACACGGCAAAACCCTTATAAATAGGGGATTTATGCGCTATATATAATAATGTGTGAGGGCGCAAAATGGTGGCAGTTTCCCCACACTAAAACACGGAAAATCGACTTTAATTTACTGAAATAGTCCATTTCCCTCGCTCGTAGCAAAAAAAAAAAACGGAAAATGACACCCTAAATGACACCCTAACAATAGTATTTTTGACACCCTAAAAACATAAATACAAAGAAGAGTAAATGACACCCTAAACTGACACCCTAACTGACACCCTAACCACCCAAAAGACCTTTTTGGGCACAAAAAAAAGGGGGAGCATTCAACTCCCCCGAACAGCATTCAAATACAACACCGTCAGAAAGCCGTTCTAACGGCGTTTTTACGTCAATCTGCGCCGTCCTGGCGCCTTGAGCAACGGATAAGCGTAGATTGCTTTATAATGGCCTTTTTCGTGCATACTGTGCCGTTTCCTGACAGTCCGGCATGTAATAGATAGTTCTTTGTCGCACCGACTTCTTCGGGCTTCAGAACGGTATAAATAGCTGATATGCTCGCAAAATAGTAGTCTTTGCGCTCATATCGGCTTCTGCATAGTAAATGTACGTGTATCACCTTTGCCATATCAATCTCAATTTTGGTGCAAATATACCAAATAATAATTATATGGAAGAATTTTGCTAATAGTATTTTTCAAAACGACATAAAAAAAGCAACCTACGCCGCTCCATCACAATCTACCTCCCCACTATGCCATTTCGCACGATCCGCAAAGCCTGATGTAAAGAAAAACCCTCAAAACAGCCTCTTTCATGCTCCCCGACGTAAGCCAAATGTAAAGCGATGTAAACCGTTTCGTTTTTCTGGCTCGGTTTCCCTCATTCTCTCTAACTCGTTGTAAACAAACGGCTTTCGGCTCATTGGTGGCTCTCCCTCATTCTACCACTTCGTTTTACGCCCCATACAATTTTGATAACAGTTGGGTTACGGATAAGAAACCTAACTACTTCTTTACTCCTCCCAAATTTGCATTCAGCCTAAAACTGAACTTCCTCGATTTTCCCCGTCTTGCCTTTTATTTACGGTCATTCTGCGTTAATCTTCGAAAATTCGTCTTTCGTTATATACTTTTTTCGTAACTTTGCATCATTATGACAGGTTGATATGCCATAACCGCACAAAGGCATGCCTTTTCGCCGCCGGCTCCCTGTCATACCATCCCTTCAAACGAGAACCTATTTTATATAAATAAAACAACCAATAAAAACCCCGACCAAGATGAAATCAATAGCCTTTAAACAGTTCGCAGCCCTGCTGTTCATGCTTATGGCCACCGCCAACGCCTTGGCCAACGATGAAGATTACGCTGTATTCACCAGCAACGACTACACCCTCACCTTCTACAGCGATAATCTAAAAAGCACGCGCCCGGGAACGGCGTATGACCTTACCCCCAGTGATTGGGGTTGGCCACAATGGCACGAAAACCATTATTATATTAAAAAAGTTGTCTTCAACCCCTCATTCTCACGCGCAAGGCCACAAAGCACTAAATATTGGTTTTATGAATGAGGTTTTTAAAAACAATAGAAGGCCTTGCTTATTTAAACACATCCGAAGTGAAAAACATGAGTGATATGTTCTGGGGTTGCAGCGGTCTGGGAAGCCTTGACCTCAGCGGATTTGACACACGGAGTGTGACCGACATGTATTCAATGTTCCGTGGTTGCAGCGGTCTGGAAAGCCTTGACATCAGCGGATTTGACACACAGAATGTGAAAAACATGAGTGAGATGTTCTCTGGTTGCAGCGGTCTGGAAAGCCTTGACATCAGCGGATTTGACACACGGAATGTAACCGACATGAGATGGATGTTCAGTGGTTGCAGCGGTCTGGAAAGCCTTGACATCAGCGGACTTGACACACGAAATGTAAAAAAAATGGACGGTATGTTCCATAGTTGCAGTAGCCTGGAAAACCTTGATGTAAGCAGATTTGACATTCGGAACGTGACAAGCATGAGCTACATGTTCAAGGGTTGCAGTAGCCTGACAATCTTAGATTTGACTTGTTGGAGCAAAGGAGATATTTCTATAGATGGGTTCACAGACATGTTTAAAGATTGCAGTAATCTGACAACTATTTATTGTGGACGTTGGTTTGGATGTTACTTTTGGCCCCCGGTATCTATGTTTTCAGGATGTACCAACCTTGTCGGCGGCATGGGAACCACTTACGACGAGAGCCACATAACCCAACTTTGACGCTTTGAACTTTTTTCAAAAAAGTTGCGATTGATTTTCAGTCAGTTAGCAACGGAAATAGTCCAAAACCCCATTGTAGAACACAGCGGTTAAAAATATTATTCTTACCTTTGCGGCATGTATTTCACGTCGCAGATGAGATACAACCCTGAGAGTGGTGAGTACGAGAAGTACTACCGGCTGAAGGAGTCCTACCGCAATGCCAGCGGACGGGCGTGCACCCGCATCCTGCTGAACGTCGGTT